>NZ_JNWJ01000088.1:0-23142 GCF_000716805.1 Streptomyces yerevanensis
ACTTCGGGACGTACGGCGACACCGTGGCGCGGGTCCGTGACGTCGTCCGTACGTTCTCCTGACTCCGGGGAGCCCGCCGTGCCCTGCCTGAAGACCAACTGCGGCTTCCGCAGCGCAGTCGGCGCTTGCCCCGGCTCACTTGTCGGCTTCGGGGCCGTACCACTGGAGTGCGAACGCGCTGTGGGGCGAAAGGTGCCGGAGAGCCGGTGGCAAACACAAACCCCAGGCCACTGACCTGGGGTTTCGATCTGGAGCGGGTGACGAGAATCGAACTCGCGCTCTCAGCTCGGGAAGCGACGGCGCTTGGGCGGGCTGGCTCTGAGCTGCGCAGATGTCGTCCCCTTGAGATGCTCGTGGGGGCCGGATCGCACCGTTGTCGACCGTTGTTCTCCGCTCTTACGGACACGGGAAGGGCACGGCCCCCGGCAGGGAGAGGCCGACGCCGCTGACGGTACTACTGCGAATGGGCTGCCTCCCTCGTACGGAGATCAGATGCCCCCGGCGCTCAGGCGAGAGCCGTAGAACGCCAGGTGGCGTTCCGCGGCGGTGGCCCAGGTGTGGTGGGCGGCGAGTCGGCGGCCCCTCGCCCGCCGCGTGGGGGTGTCGTCCGTGAGTGCGGCGCCGAGTTCGGCGGCCAGGTCCTGATGGGTGGTCGCGAAACGGGCGGCGCTGTCGAAGACCTCGCGCAGTACGGGCAGATCGCGTACGACCAGGGGGACTCCCGCGGCGAGCGCCTCCATCGCGGCGAGCCCGAAGCCCTCCTTGACGGAGGGGAAGGCGAACGCGGAGGCGGCGGCCACCAGCGGCGGCAGTTCGTCGTCGGCGATCTGGCCCAACACGACCGGCTCGAGGCCGAGTTCGGCCGCCCGGGTCTCCCAGCGGGCGCGGTAGTCCCGGTAGTCGAAGAGGGTCTCGCCGCCCGCGATCACGAGGCGTACGTCGGGGTGGGCGGTGCGCAGGAGGGCGTACGCCTCCAGCAGGTCCAGGGAGCCCTTGCGGGGCTCGATGCCGCCGACGGTGAGGACGTAGCGGCCCAGGCGGGAGCGCCAGTTGGCGCGGGCGGCCGGGTCGGTGGTGGCGAAACGGTCGTAGGCCACCCCGTTGGGGATGACCGCCGCCTCGATGCCCCAGCCGTCGGCGAGTTCCGTGGCGACGGCCGCCGACACGCAGATGTGCGCGTACGGCTCGACGATGGCCCGCTCGTGACAGGCGGCCAGTTCGGGGGTGGTGAAGTGGTCGATGTGGTGGACCGTGCGGACGCACCGGCCGCCGACCGCGTTGGCGCTGATGCAGTCCTGGGCGTGGACCATGTCGTACGCCGCCGCGGATAGTTCGAAGGCTTCGCCGAGGACGGCGATGGAGCGCAGGATGCGTTCGCCGACCGTCTCGCCGTCCGGGCCGTCGGGGAACGGCACGATCCGCAGTCGTACCGCCGGATCCACCGGCCGGAAGAAGCCTGAGTCGCCCCCGCGGCCCAGCGTCCACACCGTGACGTCCTCACCCAGCGCGGCCAGCGCCTCGGCGAGGGCGAGGGTGTGGACGACGCCGCCGCGCGGCTTGGTGGAGTAGCTGAGCAGGGCGATCTTCACGGGCGGTCCTCCCGGTAGGCGGCGGGCCGGCGTTCGTCGAGGTGGCGCAGGATACGGCGGGCCCGCTCGATCTCCTCGGCGACGTCGACCTCCGCGACGGCGAGTCCGGCCTTGGACCAGGTGCGGGCGAGGATGTCGCCGCCGGGCCCGACCACCTTGGACTGACCGAGGAACCGCATGCCGCCCATCGCGCCGGTCTGGTTGGAGGAGGCGAGGACGACCTGGTTCTCGGCGGCGCGGGTCTGGTCGTACAGGTCGAAGAGCTTGGCCTGGCGGTCCTGGGCCATGCGCGGGGCGCGGTTGGTGATGGACGTGGGCCAGGCGGACAGGCAGGCGAGGATCTCGGCGCCGTCCAGCGCCAGCGAACGGGCCGACTCGGGGAACGTCTTGTCGTAGTCGATGAGCATGCCGATCCGGCCGACCGGGGTGTCGAAGGCGTCGAAGCGGTCGCCGGGCGCGTAGGCGGCGACCTCGCCGACCGGGAGGTGAACCTTGCGGTGGCGGCCCAGAATGCCGTCGCCGCTGACGCAGACGGCCGCGTTGTAGCGCTCGTCGCCGCCGTCCTCGCAGTAGCCGAGGCAGACCACCATCTCGGCAGCCAGACGGGCGACCTGGAGGATCAGCGGGTCGTCCGGCTTGAGCGCGGGCGGCAGGGCCTCGGGGTCGGGGTGGCGCAGGTCGGCGAGGTAGCCGCCGAGCGCCGCGTCGGGCAGGACCAGCAGTCCGGCGCCGGAGGCGCGCGCGTCCTCGATGAGTTTGGCTATGCGGGCCAGGTCGAACTCCAGGTCGCGGCCGAAGTGGGCGGCCGCGGCCGCGATCCGGATGCTGCTCATGCGGTGACTGCTCCCGTGGAGAGGTCGTAGGTCTCGGGCCGCCGGTCGCGCAGGTGTCCCATCGACCGGCGGGCGGTTTCCAGAGCCTGTACGACGTCGAGCTCGGCGACGGCGATACCGGCCGCGACGCCCGTGTCGGCGAGGACTTCGCCGCCGGGATCGACGACCTTGGCGCTGCCGACGAAGCGTAGCGAGCCGAAGGTGCCCGCCTGATTGGCGGACAGCCACACGATCTGGTTCTCCAGCGCACGGGCCCGGTCGAACAGGTCGAAGCGGCGCTTCCAGCGGTCCTGTTCGAGGTCGGCGGAGGCGTTGGTACGCGCACCGGGCCAGGCGGACACGCACACCCCGATCTGCGCCCCGTCCAGCGCCAGCGCCCGCGCCGACTCCGGGAACGCCTTGTCGTAGCAGATCATCATGCCGATCCGGCCGACCGGGGTGTCGAAGGCGTGGAAGCGGTCGCCCGAGGCGTACGACGCGTCCTCGCTGAGCGGCTGGTGGACCTTGCGGTGGTTGCCGAGGACACCGTCGCCGGTGACACAGACCACGCTGTTGTAGCGGGCGTCCCCCGCCGCCTCGCAGTATCCGGCGACGACCGTCATCTCCCCGGCCAATGCGGCCAGTCGGCGGATCTCGGGGCCGTCGAGGGCGAGCGCGGGCGGGCCCGCGTCGAGTTCGGCGGAGTCGTCGAGGCTGAGCAGATACCCGCCGAGGCACGCCTCGGGCAGCGCCAGCAGGCGTACGCCCTCCTCCCGGGCCCCCTTGATCAGCCGTTCGGCGATCTGGAAGTCCTCCTCCACGTCGCGGCCGAACTCCGCGGCCACGGCGGCCATGCGCAGGGTGCTCATGCGGGTCCCATCCCGGTCACGGTGGAGGTGACCGCTTCGGTGATCTCGCCGTCGGGCCAGCGCAGCCCGACGCCTTCTCCAGTGGTCAGTTCGCCGCAGACGGCACCCGTGGCGGGCCCGGCGGGCAGCGGCGGTGCACCCGGCTCGTCGGCCGTGAGCATCGCGAAGCCCGGGAAACAGGTGAACCAGTCGCCCACGGTCGCCTCCCGCGGCCGGGGCACGGCGGCCACGTCGAGCACCGCCCGGCAGCCGCTCCCCTCGGCGAGCATGCCCAGCGTCCCCGCGATCCCGGCCATGGACACGTCCTTGGCGGCGGCGGGCCGGGCGGCGGCCACCGCACCGGTCATGGCGCGCAGTTCGTCCGTACGGCGATGGGTCGTCGAGTCCCACTGGCGGCCCCGGTAGCCCGTACGCCAGCCCCCGCCCAGGTCGGCGGTGATCCGTACGGCATGCCCCGGGCGTCCGCCGCCGCCCGGCACCGGCCGGTCGGTGCGGCCGAGCGCGGTCACCGACAGGGCGGCCGGGACGCCGAGCTGGGTGTGCCCGCCGAGCACCGGAATGCCGTACGACCGTGCCGCCAGGGCCAGTCCGGCCAGCATCCGGGCGGCATGTGCCGCGTCGCGGGCGCCCACCGCGTCGAGCAGCCCGAGCGGTGAAGCACCCATCGCCGCAAGGTCGTTGACGTTGACGAGGACCGCGCACCAGCCCGCCCACTCGGGGTCCCGCTCGACCATGGACGGCACGATCGCGTCGCACGCGGCGATCACGTCGGTGCCGGGGACGGGGGCGCCGTCGTCGCCGACGAAGCCGGTGGGAGCGGGCAGTTCGGCGAGCAGGGAGCCCAGAGCGGCCTTGGTGGCCGCCGCCTGCGCCGCGATCCGGCCGATCGGCCAGCGCATCAGGACGTGCGGCGCGGCGGAGACCGTGACGTCCCGGATCCGCTGCCAGCCGAGGCGCCGGAACAGGGGTTCGTTACGGGCCTGGACGGTCGCGTCGAACCGCAGCACGCCCTCCGTCTCCGCCCGGGCACAGGCGGCCCGCACCAGCGCCGCGCCGATGCCCTGCGGGCCGCGGGCCCCGCGGGCGACGACCAGCCGCCCGCCCTGCCACCAGCCGAGGTCGGGCCCGTCGTCGACCGGGCACAGGCGCACCCCGCCGACCACGATGCCCTGCGGGTCCTTCGCGACCAGGACGACGGTCCGGAGGTCGGTGTCGCGGTCGTCCAGGTCGTGGTGGGCGAAGAGCCCCTGCTCGTGGACGAAGGCGTCACGGCGCAGCTGCCGATAGGCGGCCACGTCCTTCGTGCCTTCCACCTCCTCGATACGGAAGGCGGGCCGCTGCCGGGCGAGCGTGCTGCGGTCGCCCAGCAGGGCCAGGATGTCGGGCACCTCGTCGACCACCGAGGCCGGTGCGGATCCGTCGAGGTACATCTCAGCCGCCCGCTGTCCGGAGCACACTGCACGCCCCGCAGGCCGCGCAGCCGGCCTTCTGGTCCGCGCCGCTCATGCCGGCGGCGCGCAGTTTCGCGGCGACGCCCTCGGTGACGTACGTCAGGAGCTCCGCGCCGGGTGCCTTGACGCCGTCGCGGGCGGCGAGGGTGCCGCTCATCGGGCGGAAGGGGACGACGAAGGGATAGACCCCCCGGTCGATCAACTCACCGGCCCCCGCGATGAGTTCGTCGGGATCCTCACCGAGTCCGACGAGGAGGTAGGTGGAGACCCGGTTCGGTCCGAAGACCCGCACCGCCTCGTCCCACGCGGCCCAGTACTCGGCCAGCTGGACCGTCGACTTGCCGGGCATCCAGCGCCTGCGCACCTCGTCGTCGAGGGACTCGACATGAATGCCGATGGCGGTGGCCCCGGACTCGTGCAGTTCGCGGATCCAGGCGAGGTCGCCGGGCGGCTCGCACTGCACCTGGATGGGCAGACCGGGGACCGCGTCGAGGACGGCGCGCACGGAGCGTACGAGGTTGCGGGCGCCGCGGTCGGGGCCGGTGGTGGTGCCGGTGGTCATCACCATCTGCTTGACGCCGTCGAGCCGTACGGCGGCCTCGGCGACCTCGGCGAGCTGCGCCGGGGTCTTCGCGGCGACCGTGGCGCCGGAGCGCAGGGACTCCTCGATGGTGCAGAAGCGGCAGCGGTCGGACTCGGCGTAGCGGATGCAGGTCTGGACGACGGTGGTGGCGAGGACGTCGGCGCCGTGCAGGCGGGCGATGTGCTCGTACGGGGTGCCGTCGGCAGTGGTCAGGTCGTAGAAGTTCGGACGGCGTACGGCGGTGAGGGTGAGGCCGGTGTCTTTGAAATGGCCGGCCTCGTCACCGAGCCAGACCTTGCCGTCGCGGACCGTGTAGGGGCTGTCGGGGTTGCGGGGAAGCGCGGCACCGGCACCGTCGACGAGGACGTGTCCGTCGTCGCTGGGTCCCGCGCCGTCGGGCCGCCCCACGGGGGCGTCCAACGCTACGCCGCGCAGGGCGAGTTCGGCGCGGGTCATGATCCGCACATCCACCGCCGTTTCGGTGCCGGTGCCCATGTCTGGCTCCTTACAGCTGGTAGGTCGAGTTGATGATGGCGCCCTTGCGCGCGTAGTGGATCAGCGCGTCCTGGACGTCGAGGGGGTGGGTGGGGATGACGCCCTCGATGAGGTCCTCCTCGCGGGCGCCGTGCAGGGACAGGCCGAAGCGGCAGCAGTAGACCTTGCCGCCCTCCGCGATGAGCGTCTTGAGCTGGTTGTTGATGTTGTGCTCGCCGGGGAAGGCCGAGTTGCCGACGGTCGGGAAGCCGCGCGTGGCAAGGCAGTTGAGGGAGCCGGGACCGTAGAAGTAGATGGCGGTCTCGAAGCCCTTGCGCAGGGCGCGGGTCGCCTGGAGGACGGCGACGAAGGAGACCGAGGACTCGTGGGCGATGCCGTGGACCAGGGTGAAGTAGGTCTCGCCGTTCTCGGCCTGGTAGTCGGGGAAGACCTTGGTGGAGCCGTAGATGCTGGTGCCCTCGGGGAGCGAGGGGTGCGGGATCTCGCCGAGGGACTTCTGCTCGACGTCGCTGAGCTGGGCGGTTTCCGACATGGCTGTCTCCTTGTGGGTACGGGATGGGAGTTGGGGTCGGTCAGTCGTAGAGCGCGGCGAACGTGTCCCGGAAGACCAGATCGCCGAGTGCGCCGCCGCCGGTGGCTTCGGCGAGGCGGGCGTACTCGCCGGTGAAGTCGCCCCACGGCTGGTCGCTGGCGAAGAGCACCCGGTCGTGGCCGATGCCGCGGCGCTCGATCTCCTGGGCCAGCCAGCGGGGAGTGAAACCGATGGCCCAGGAGAGGTCGGTGTAGACGCGCCTGCCGGCGCCGATCCAGTCGAAGAACCGGGAGCCGACGAGCTTGATGTGGCCGCTCATCCCGCCGCCGAAGTGCACGAGATGGACGGGCACCCGGTCGGCGTACCAGTCGACGAGATGGCCCACCTCGTCGATGTCGGAGGCTGCGCCGGGGGAAGTGTGCACGTGGACGACGAGGTGGTGGCGGGCGGCGGTGGCGAAGATGCGGTCCAGCTGGGGGCGGCAGGCGGGGTCGGTGGGGCGGCCACCGAGCAGGAAGCTGAGCTTGAGGGCCTTGACTCCGGGCTCACCCGCCAACTCCAGGGCTTCTTCGGTGCGTTGGGCGTCCTCCGGGCGCGGGGACACCCACAGCCCGGCACGGATCCGGTCGTCGCTCTGGGCGGCTTCAAGCGCCAACTCGTTGAAGGAGAAGGCGATCGCGGGGTCCGGGACGCCGTAGTTGGGGATGACCAGGGCGCGTTCGGTGCCCTCCGCGTCCAGGTCGGCGATCAGCTGCTTGACGGTGGCGCGGGCGGTGGTGTCGGGGTTGACGGGCGGGCCGCCGTAGAAGGGGTAGGCGGGCAGGACGCCGATGTGGCGGTGAGCGTCGTAGACCATGGTCTGGTTCCTCAGCTTCCTCAGCCGATCGGGAGGGCGGAGGCGAGTCCTGTGGGCGCGCCGGTGAGGGTGCCGCACACGTCGGCCATGCGGCGTGAGGCGTCGATGTGGTCGGCGAGGAACTCGGCGTCCCGGCCCACCGCCTCGAAGCGGCCCGAACCCCACGAGTACTGCCAGGGCAGACCGAGGAAATGCAGGCCGGGCGTGCTGGTGGCGCCGCGCCAGTGCATGGGATAGCCGCGGCCGTCGAAGACGGGAGCCTCGATCCAGCGGTGGTCGCGGCGGAAGCCGGTCGACCAGACGACGGAGGTGATACCGGCGGCCTCCAGGTCCAGTTCGCGCGGCTGCTCGGCGGGCTCCCACACGGGGACGTACCGGGGCTCGGCCGGGGCATCGATCGCGTTCGTGGCGATATACGCGTCGATGGCGTCCTTGATGCCCTCGGCGACGGCGTCGGCGTGGTCGAGGTTGACCTTGAGGTCGTCGGCGAACTCCAGTGCCTCACCGCTGACTCCGGTGAGCCGCCCGTACAGCCGCATGCCGTCGCGGGCGAAGGCCCGCAGGTCGATGTCGCGGCCTCCGTCGCGCCCCGTGACGTAGTGGTTGACCCGCATGCGCACAGCGTCGGCGTCGTCGAACTCGTCGATGGACTTGTCGTAGTGGCCCATGTCGTCGAGCCAGGCCACGCAGTCGCGGCCGCGGTAGAAGCGGGCCACACGCGGGGCGCTGCCCACCGCCAGGTGCACTCGCCGCCCCGCCAGGTGCAGATCCTCGGCGATCTGGCAGCCGGACTGGCCGGTGCCGACCACCAGGACGGCGCCCTCGGGGAGCTGGTCCGGGCTGCGGTAGCGGGAGGAGTGGACCTGGGTGACGTGGTCGGGCAGGCGCTGGGCCATCGGCAGGACGGACGGCGTGTGGTACGGGCCGGTGGCGACCACCACCTGGTCGGCGGTGAAGTCCCCTGCGCTGGTGGAGAGTTCGAACAGTCCGCTCGGAGAGCGCCGCAGCCGGGTGACCGTAACACCCTCCACCAGCGGCGGCCGGAAGAAGGAGACGTAGTTCTCCAGGTACCGGACGATCTCGTCACGGACCATGAACCCGTCCGGATCGTCGCCCTGATAGGGATAACCGGGCAGCCTGCACTGCCAGTTGGGGGTCACCAAGCAGAAGGAGTCCCAACGGCGCTCGCGCCACTCGTGCCCGACCCGGTTCGCCTCGACGACGATGTGCTCGACACCGCGCTCACGCAGGCAGTAGCTCATCGAGAGCCCGGCCTGACCGCCGCCGACCACGGCCACGGGTATGGGGGTACCGCCCACGCCCTTAAGGCTGTGGGGGAGGGCGCCGGGCAGCCGTATCGCTTCGGCCGGGCTCACCGCGTGCTCCCGTCGGCGCCGGTCAGGGACTCGACCGTGACCTTGGCGGCACTGTCGGCGGCGTATCCGGCGGCGGTCCGCTCGATCTGCGCGAGCTGGTCGGAGGCGCCGGTGCAGTAGAAGCCGAACTTCTCCTTCACCCGCTCGCCGGCGATACCGAGTGCCGTACGGCTGCGCTCGACGAAATCCGCGAGCGCGTACTGACCACCGGGAACGAAATAGTCCTCGACTACCGTGGAGGGGGAATAGCAGCGCTGCGTCACACCGTCGGGCCAGCGCACATGGAAATACATCTCGGGCATGACATCCTCCATGCCGGGCGCCGAGGTCTCGACACCTCGCCGCTGTCTGTGGGGGCCAACTCCAACCCCCGGATATTTCCGAACGAAGTCATCCGGAAAAAAGGGGAGTTGCCGAAAACTCACACCGGTGCGGGTTGCGGATTAACGCATCTTCATTCCGGTGGACATGAATCGGAAACGCCGCGCCCATTACCGTGCTCCGCACATTCCGGAACCTCCGTCAGAGAGCAGGTTTCCGCCATGCCAGTCGAATCAGCCGAATCGGTCGAGCCCGTGACCCTGACCGTCGTCGACACCACCACGGCGAGCTGGGAGAAGTTCCCCGTCCCCGAGATCAACGCCGAACTGGACGCGCTTCCCCTGTTCGCCGACCCCGACACCGGCATGCAGGTCATGAAGCTGATCTACCGCGCCGGCTTCACCAACCCCTGGCACACCCACCCCTGCGCGCACGGTATCTACGTCCTCGACGGCACCCTGACGACCCATCATGGACCACCCTGCTCTTCCTCACCGAGGACGGCAGCGCACTAGTGGCCTGCGCCGGCTGGCCGCTGCCGCTGGTTGCCAGGAAGCCACCGCTTTAGGAGCGAGGTGGGGCGATCACCTGCCTGACCTGCGACTCCCCTTGCCTTCGGGATTGCCGTTACCCGCCCCCCTGGACGCCCTCGTTCCCCGTCAGCCAAGCTCCCGCCATCCCGGTGCTTGTTCCCGCGTTACACCGATCCGAGCAGGCCGTCGAGGATGCCCTCCTCGGCGAGGTAGAAGGCGAGACCGCCAACGGGAGCGAGCGCGGCGCACAGCCAGTAGCGCTGCACCCCGGCGCGCGCCAAGTAGATGGTCAGGAGAGCGGTGAGCAGTGCGCCGACGGCCATGAAGACGGCCGCCTCTCCCCAGTAGTGGAGCGCCAGACCCAGCCAGAGCGCCTCCCCCAGCGTCACCATCGCGATGACTGCCCCGGCCACCGCCCGCACGTCCCCCCGCCCGCGCCGTACCGTCCACCCGGCCCACCCCAGCAGCGGCCCTCCAGCCAGCCCCGCCATCGACCACACGACGGCGGTTCCGAGCCCTCCGGCCCCGAATGTGTCCCCGAGCGTGGACGCCGCGTAGTAGCCGCCGCAGGTGGCGAGCATCATCAACGCTCCGCCCCAGACGGCGAGCGGCCGGACACGGATCAGTGCACCGGCGGCGGCAGTCCAGATGATCCAGGTGGACACCGAGTTGGTCGCCCGCTCCAACAGGGGTGTTGTCCCGTGCAGGCCGTACGTTGCCCAGCCGAGCAGCAGCCCGAAGATCGCGGTCGCGGTGAGGATGGTGACGGGGGTATCGCGATGGGAGGCGGTTAAGGTAGCCATGCTCACGACTATACACACGGAGTATACATGCCGTGTATAGCAACTGAGGGCACGGGCCTGCACAGACCCCGCCGCTGTGGCCCTCAATCACTCGCCGTACGCCGCGTCATCGACGACGCCTTGGAAGCTGTTTCTGATCCCTTGATCACTTACCTTCGCCGTTTCAGTACGTGTGCCATGCGTGGAAGTTCCTCGTACGGCAGTCGGCCGTCCTGGGATTCTCGGCACGCGAAGTCGCAGACCTGCACGGCTGCACCGTCACCTCGGTCAACAGCGCCCTCCAGCGCGCCCGCGCCACACTGGCCGCCCGGCGCGAGGCGGCTGGCGACACGGCGGTACCGTCGCCCGACGCCGTTCAGCGGGCACCGGCGAAGCGGTATGCCGCGGCTTTCTCCAGCTTCGACATGGAGGAGCTGAACGTGCTGCTACATGTGGACGCCACCATGTCCCTGCCGCCGTACGCCCTGTGGATGCGAGGCGTCACCGACATCCAGGCATGGCTGACCGGACCCGCCGTCGGCTGCCGGGGATCCCGGCTGGTCCCCACCCTGGCGAACGGCTCGCCGGCCTTCGGCCAGTACCGGCCCAGCGTCACCGGAGCGGGATTCGAGCCCTGGGCCCTTCAGGTCGTCGACATCTCCGGGGACCGGATCACCGACATCCATGTCTTCCGGGACACCGAGCGGCTGTTCCCGCTCTTCAACCTGCCCCCGCACATCGGCGAGCAGGAGGTGTGACGCAGCACACCTTCATCGACCGATGACTCCGTCCGTGCCCCTCGGTCATACCAGCGACAACACCGAAGCAACACAACGGACAGACAGGATGACTGACATGACCGCCACCGAGAAGGGCCCTGCCAGCTACTTCCCTTCCATCGAGAAGAAGTACGGTCGCCCGATTGCGGAGTGGAAGGACCTGATCCGCTCCTCGCCTCTGACCAAGCACATGGAGCTCGTGAACTGGCTCAAGGCCGAGCACGGGCTGGGCCACGGTCACGCCAATGCCCTCGTCGCGCACACCCTCGCCGAGCGGTCCGGCAACTGAGCTGCCACGCATGGGAGCGCATGGGGTGGTCCGAGCGCACCCTCGTCAACGACGGGGGTGCTGCTCTCATCCCGTGACTGGGGTGGGTCGGGGTCGCCCCTCGTCCTGTTGCACGGACCGCGCATGGGTGACGGCACAGCACCAGGGGCAGGCCCTGCTCCACCGCGTCGATTCCTCAAACAGCCTCACCGACACCGACCTCGCCGCGCTCGACGACTGGCTACAGGACGTCTCCGAAGCCTCGTAGACGATGAGCGACAGCAGGAAGTTGCTGCCGGGCTCGACGCGACCGTGCGCAAGGCACGCCAGGAAGCTGCGGCCGTGCCAGATGAAGACACCGGTGATCCAGACGATCAGCGTTCTGGCATGAATCTGGCACGCGGCGAGTGATCACGACGGACAGCAAAAGGGCCCAGGTCGCTGACCTGGGCCTTAATCATGGAGCGGGTGACGAGAATCGAACTCGCACTCTCAGCTTGGGAAGCTGATGTTCTACCACTAAACTACACCCGCGTAAGACGCCTTTTGGCGGCGTCGGAAACGCGAATTCACTGTACCTCATGCCAGGCCCCCGGCGCCGAAGCCGTGGGGCCTGTGGTGGTTTCAGGGGATGGGTACGAGGGTGGACGGGGCTGCGGGGGGCGAGAGTTGGGGCGTACGGTGGAGGGGTGGGAGAGGGTGTGGGCGGGAGCGGAGTGCCGCCTGGAGGGCCGTTCCGTTCGTCCCGTAATGTGGCGTTCCGCCAGTCAGACGCGGCTCTTGGGGAAGGGACTCTGAGGACTTGATGGAACGCAGCACCGTCGTCCGTTGTGCCGAAGGGCACGTGTTCAGCACCGCCTCGCTTCCGATGCAGCAGGCCGAGCGGCTCGGCCCCGGCCGGCTGATCCGCTGTCCGCGCTGTGCCCGGCTCCGCAGCGTCGTGCCGGTGGCCATGGAGAAGCGGTAACCGGACGGCAAGCGGTAAGTGGTAGGCGGTAACCACAGCTACACCTCGTAGGGGCCCCTCACAGTCCTCGGGCAGTCCGTGGATTGTGGCGGGCCCCTACGCTCTGCGTATCCTCAGGGCGTGCTTCTCTCAGACAAGGACATCCGGGCCGAGATCGACTCCGGACGGGTCCGGATCGATCCGTACGACGATTCCATGGTGCAGCCGTCGAGCGTCGACGTGCGGCTCGACCGCTACTTCCGGGTGTTCGAGAACCACCGTTACCCGCACATCGACCCCGCCATCGAGCAGGCCGACCTCACGCGGCTCGTCGAGCCCGACGGGGACGAGCCGTTCATTCTGCACCCCGGGGAGTTCGTGCTGGCGAGTACGTATGAGGTGATCTCGCTTCCCGATGATCTTGCGTCGAGGCTCGAGGGGAAGAGTTCTCTGGGGCGGCTCGGGCTCGTCACTCATTCCACCGCCGGGTTCATCGACCCCGGGTTCTCCGGGCACGTCACGCTTGAGCTGTCCAATCTCGCCACGCTTCCCATCAAGCTGTGGCCGGGAATGAAGATCGGCCAGCTGTGCATGTTCCGGCTCAGTTCGCCCGCCGAATTCCCTTACGGCTCCGAGCGGTACGGATCCCGTTACCAGGGCCAGCGCGGGCCCACCGCCTCGCGGTCCTTCCTCAACTTCCATCGGACCCAGGTCTGAGGGCGGCGGGGCCGGCATGAGCGACGTACGCGAGAATCTCAGCTACGAGCAGTTCGGTGCGGCGGTACGGGAGTTGGCGCAGACCATCGCCGATGACGGGTACGAGCCGGATCTCGTCCTCTCCATTGCTCGTGGGGGTGTTTTCGTCGCGGGCGGGCTTGCGTACGCGCTCGACTGCAAGAATCTTCACCTGGTGAATGTGGAGTTCTATACGGGAGTCGGGACGACTCTCGACATGCCCGTCATGCTCGCGCCTGTTCCGAATGTCGTCGACTTCACCAATAAGAAAGTGCTCATCGCCGATGACGTTGCCGACACCGGCAAGACGCTGAAGCTCGTGTACGACTTCTGCCTCGAGCATGTCGCCGAGGTGCGGTCCGCCGTGATCTACGAGAAGTCGCAGTCGCTGGTGAAGTGCGAGTACGTGTGGAGGCGGACCGATGAGTGGATCAACTTTCCGTGGAGCGTCCAGGGGCCCGTCGTGAAGAGGGCCGCCGGACAGCACCAGGTCCTCGACGCCTGATCGCTCGCCTATGACCGGCTACTCGGCGATCTCCGTGCGCTCCCACCACTCGTAGACCGGCAGCTTTCCCTTCGCCGTGTCCTGGCGTCGTGACGTCGGGCGGAAGTGTTCGTAGCCGCCGCGGTGCGGGATCTTCAGGTCCTCGCCCGCCGGGGCCGTGGCGGGGACGATCCTCTCGGGCAGGTCGTCGGGGCCGCCTTCGAGGGCTGCCAGGGCCGCTTTCTCCGACGTGGTGCCCTTGTTGCTGTTGCCTGTCTTCGTGGCCATGTTTCCAGAGCTCCTGTGGTTCAACGCCTTCAGTCGCCCCGCGGCAGGCAGATCACCGGGATCCGCTGGACGAGGTTGTTGCCGAAGCCGCCGCGGTTCCAGGGCTGGTCGAGGGGTTGGGTGTGGCCCGCGGCGTCGGTGGCGCGGGCGGTGAGTACGTGGGTGCCGGGGGCGGCCTCCCACGTCGTACGCCAGCTCCGCCACGCCCACGTGCTGCCCTTGAGCCCGTCATGCCCGCCACGCCCGTCCTCGAGAGCGGCCTCCGCCCAGGTGTCGCCGTCGTCCGTGCTCACCTCGACCTTCGTCACCGGGGCGTGGCCCGACCAGGCGCGGCCCTCCAGCTGCACGGGGCCGGGGCGTACGACGCGGGTGCGGGACATGAAGTCGGGGAAGCCCGGCGGGATCATCAGCGCCCGTGGGGCGATGCGGGTGACCGGTTCGCCGGGGTCGTCGGGGTCGTCGGCCGACCGGCGGTAGCGGTAGGCGACCGTCTGCTGGAATCCCGTGAAGGGCGTGCTGGTCAGGGTGATGTCGCGGAGCCATTTCACGTGGGCCATGCCGTACCAGCCGGGCACCACGAGGCGTACGGGGTGGCCGTGCTGCGGCGGCAGTGGGGCGCCGTTCATCTCATACGCGACCAGCACCTCGGGGTCGTCGGCGGTGGCGTCGGAGAGGGGGAGGCTGCGCTGGTAGTCCTGCTCGACGCCGCGTTCCACGCCGTGGTCGGCGCCGGTGAACACGGCCTCGACGGCGTCCGGCTCGACCCCGGCCTCGGCGAGCAGCGTACGCAGCGGGACCCCCGTCCAGTCGGCGGTGCCGACCGCCTCCACCAACCAGGGCTGGCTCACGGGCCGCGGGGTGAGCCGGGCCCGGCCGTTGCCCGCGCACTCCATCGTCACCCGGTGCGTGACGGCCGGGAACGAGCGCAGGGTCGCCATGTCCAGGGTCAGCGGTGTGCGTACGCGACCCCGCACGGCGAGCGTCCAGTCCTCCGCGCCGGCGGCGTCGACGGTGGGGATGTCGTAGTGGACGAGTACGTAGTGCAGTCCGGGCGGCGTGACCTCGTACCGCAACGCCTCCAGCGGCAGCCCGTGATTGCGGGCCGCGAGCGCGAGTTCCTCCATGCTGATCCCCTCGGCGGCTTCGGCCACGCGGGCCGGTGCGCTGACGGCCCGTAGCGCGCTGATGTGCGCGTCGGCGGCGTGAGCGGCGTGGGCGTCACCGGCGTGCTCGAGGCTTGCGTGGGCGTCACCGATGGGCCCGTCGTGCGGCACGATGCGCTCGGCCTCAGCTTGTCCCGGTCCTTGTCGCGCGGCCTGTACGTCGCGTGCGTCGCGTCCGTCCATGACTCCATCGTGCGCTTGCGAGCCGTGCCACGCGAGACCAACCGGCCGAGATCGACCGGCCCGGGAAATGCCGAGGCGCAGCACACGTGGCGTGTGCTGCGCCCGTCGTCCCGCCCAAGTGCCAGGCCAGGCTCAGAACGTCCCCAGCTTGATGATCGACAGCAGTGCTATCAGCTGGATCGCCGAGGCGCCCAGGGCCTTCGGCCACGGAAGGTCGTGGGACTTGTTGACCATCAGCGTGAACAGGGCGGCGGCTCCCAGCCAGGTCGCCCAGC
The DNA here is from genome assembly GCF_000716805.1 of Streptomyces yerevanensis. Taxonomy (NCBI): domain Bacteria; kingdom Bacillati; phylum Actinomycetota; class Actinomycetes; order Kitasatosporales; family Streptomycetaceae; genus Streptomyces; species Streptomyces yerevanensis. The sequence goes on from NZ_JNWJ01000088.1 coordinate 15,321, forward strand.
CCAGGATCTGCACGAACGGCGCGTCGCCGCCCATGAAGAGGGCCACGACCAGGCGGGGGGCGTCCGTGAGCGACATGATCAGCATGGAGAGGCCGACTGTGGGCTGCCAGGCGCCGTCACCGCCGAGCTGGCGCGCGAGGGTGTGAGTTACCACGCCCAGGATGAAGGCGCTGAGCACGATCGCGACCGCCGTCGTCAGGACGATGGGGACCGCGTTGGAGAGCGTCGCGTTGATCACGTCTTCGCGCGCGCCGTCGAAGCCGAAGACCGCCAGCAGCCCGTACAGGAACGTCACGATCAGGGCCGGGCCCCACATCGCGTAGTCACGCATCTGCAGGAACGTCTGGTTCGGGCGCATGATGACGCCGCTCAGCAGTTCCTTCCAGTGCAGACGCGGGCCCACCGGGGGCGCCGGCGTCTGGCCGGCACGGTAGGTCCCGCCATGGCTGTACGGGTCCTCGCCGACCCCGAACGCCTGGGTGTGGCCCGGATTGTTCGCCGCGTACGGGTCCGGGCCCTGGGTGTGGTGATCGTGATCACCGAAGTACTCCGGCTCGCCGTGGCCGTTCGCCTGGGGCCACTGCTGCCCGCCGCCGTTGCCGTACTGCTGCGCCTGCGGCGGGTACGGCTGCGGCGCGGGGGGATGGCCGTACGACGGGCGGCCCGGGGGCGCCTGCTGTCCGTACGGTTGCTGCCGCGCTTGCTGTTGCGGACTTGCTTGCCGGGTGCGGTTGTCCCGGCCGCGTCCGATCCTGAATCCAGCCACGTAATCGAACGTACCTGGTCCCACAGTTCCGTGCGCCGGGCCCGGGGGAACGGACCCGGCTTTGACGCTGAGCTGTGACATCCCCTAAGGGGTTGTCCAGCCGATTTTCCGTGGCCGCTCAGGGGCGGCTCAGGGTTTTGCGGTACGCGGCTTCCGTTGCCGTTGCTGCGGTCGCTGCCGGTGCCGTGCGTCCTGCGGGCGTCACGACCAGAAGGCGTTGGCCCTCTCGATGTCCTCGATGCATTCGTCGAGGTCGGTGACCTTGTCTCCGACGATCCGGAAGACGATGGATCCGGTCTCGTCGAGCTGCTTGCCGCCCCGCTCGGCCGTGAGGCGGTGAATGCCGACCGCGTGGCCTCGGCCGTCGACGAGGACCTGGCGCAGTTCGACGCGCAGGGTCCCGTTCGTCTCCTCGTTGAGCCGGCGGTACAGGTCGATGATCGCGTCCTGGCCCTTGAAGTCGCCCGCCAGCGGGTGGCTGCCGGGCAGGTGGTGCGTGGCGTCCCCGGACATCAGCGTGCGCAGTGTGTCCATGTCACCGCGCTGGAAGGCCTCGTAGCCCTTGCGTACCAGTTCTGCGTGCGGGTGTTCAGCCATGGTGCTCGCCACCTTCCGTGGCTCTTTCGGTATGCGGCTTACGTAGGCAATTGTTCGCCTCTGCCGCAGCCTGAGCCACTGGGGCGAGTAGCCCCCGTGCATCAGCCCCTGCACGTCCTGCGGTACGGAATGTCCGGTAGGTACGTCTTCCAGTCCGACTCGGAGAGACCGGAGCCCGTGCGCTCGCACAGTCGGCGGATCACGTGGGCCGGGGCGAAGTCGTACGTCCGGAGCGGGACGTGACTGCCGGCGACGTACAGGGTGGTGCCGTTCTCGGCGAAGGCGAGCGCGAGGGGCTGGTCGCCGGGGCCGGGGGCGGCGGAGCCCAGGGGGCGGCTGGAGGGGACGTCCCAGAGCCGGACTGTGCCGGAGTCGTCGGCGAGCGCCAGGGTGTCGCCGTCGGGGGAGAAGGCGAGGGCGCTGATCGACTCGGTCGCCTCCGGGTCGGCCAGGATGCCCAGGCGGTTGCGTACGTCGCCGTCCCACACCGTGACGCGGCCGTAGCCGTCGCCCGCCGCGAAGTACCGGCCGTCAGGGCTGAAGGTCATGGCGCTGATGCCCGTGTCGCCGAGCGTGCGGTAGGCCACCCGTCCCGAGCGGAGGTCGGCGACCTCGTCGTTGGACGAGGCCAGGGTGCGCAGGTCGCCGCGGACGGCCAGGACCTCCGCGCTGATGTTCTCGAGCGTCCGGGTCCGTTCGTTCCGGCGTACGTCCCACACTTCGACCGTTTTTTCCGTCGCCCGGGAGACCAGCAGGGTGCGCCCGTCGGCGCTGAGCGCGAGGCCGTCGACGTCGGCGAAGCCCTCCGAGCCGATGCGGATGGTGATCGTCGCCCGCTTGCGGTGGGCCGCGACGTCCCACACCGTGATCGGCTGCTCTGTGACGGAGTCGCTGATTTCATCGGTCCGCGCATAGGCGAAGGTGTGGCCGTCGCCGCTGAGCGCCGTCACGTTGGAGCACTCGCCCTCATTCGCCTGGGCCGTGGAGCACGGCTCGTGCGGCATCGTGCGCGCGGTCCTGGTGCTGCGGGTGTCCTGCAGGCGGATGCCCGCCGCGGCGCCGGTGGAGCGCATGGTGACCAGGGTCCGGCCGTTCTGGCTGAGCAGTGCTTCCTGGACGCTCTCCTGCTGCCAGCGTGAGGTCGTCGCCGGGCCGAGACCCAGGGAGCGGACGGCGCCGCCCGACCTGTTGAGGTAGCGCAACTGGCCTGCGGCGAAGTCGAGTTCGTGCGAGTCGAGCTCCTCGGCGGCCAGCGCCTGGCGGAACACCGGCTCGTCTGGGGAGGAGAGCCGCCACATCCGGATGTCGTCCGGGCCGGCCGCGAGGAGGAACCTGCCGTCCGGGCTGAACCGAACCGACGTCAGCCGCCCCGGCATCCGCCCGATGACCCGCCCCGAGCGGAGGTCCCGCACCTGGATTCCGGCCTTGGCGGCGAGGGCGATGGCGCGGCCGTCGGGCGAAAAGGCGAACTCGCTGTCCTCGCACGGGCCTTGGTCCAGTCCCGGTCCCGACGTCCATGGGAGGGACAGTGTGCGGCGACGGTCGATGTCCCAGATCTCCAGCGGTGTTTCGTCCGAGCAGGTGGCCAGCAGTCGCTCGTCGTGGCTGAGGACCGCGTACTGCGTGACGACGTCGTCGTTCTCGTTCCGCAGGGGAACCTTCAGCAGCAGTCGGCGTGTTCGCGTGTCCCAGACCTGGGTGGAGTCCACGGCGAACACCGCTACGGTGCGACCGCCGCGGCCGAAGTGCGACACCGTGGTGTCAACGCCGGGCAGGCGCCCGGCGACGCGGCCGGTCCGGACGTCCCACAGAGCGGTGGAGGGCGACAGGTCCCCACCGAGTCCCGAGCCCAGGGCGATGGTCCGGCCGTCCGGGCTGATGACCACGTCCCCATCCTCGGACAGCAGCTTGCCCGGTCCCGGATACATGCCCGTACGGCGATGGGTGCGCAGGTCCCAGGTGCGTACGTGATCGCGGGAGACCGACACCAGCGTCCGTCCGTCGGACGTCAGCTGGCGGACCGTGGTGCGGTCGTCGCGTTCCGGGACGGTGAAGGCGTCCTGTTCGCTGCGGTTCTGTGCGGACAGCAGGGCCGAGCGGGTCTCGACGGTGGGCGCGAGCTCCCAGGCCGCGACGCTCAGCCGGGCCGCCGTCACCGGGTCGGCGGCCCGCATGCTGTCCGCCACCGCTGCGATCCGCCGGGCCTCGGCCTCGTGGTGCCTGCGGTCGCTCGTACGGGACTGCTGCCAGGCCGTGATGCCCGCGATGAGGGCGAGAACGAGAAGGGCGGCGAGGGTGGTGAACAGCCCACGACGACGCCGGAGTTCGCTGCTGCGGGAGGTGCGGGCGGCGGTGAGGAAGGCCTCCTCCAGCGGGGTCAGGGGCTGGTCCGCGAGGTGTTCGTCCGCGGTGGCGAGGCGGGTGCCGCGGTACAGGGCGCCCGGATCGCGGCCCAGCTCGTCCCAGGTGCGAGCCGCCTCGGTCAGCCGGCGATGGGTGCGCAGGCGTTCGCGGGTCTCCTCGATCCAGGCGGACAGCCGGGGCCAGGACGTGATCAGGGCCTCGTGCGCCAGATCGACTGTGTCGTCGTCGAGGGTGAGGAGACGGGAGCGGGCCAACCGGTCGAGAACCAGGGCCACTTCGCCGGACGGAGCGAAGTCGAGTTCCGCGCGGTCCACGGGGCGACGGGTGTCCTGGGAACCCTCGCCGGGGGTGATCAGCCGCAGGAGGATCTGACGGGCCAGGGCCGCCTGATCGCCGGACAGCGTCCCGTACACGTCCTCCGCCGTCTGCGCGATCGCACCGCGTACGCCGCCTGCCGCCTCGTACGCCGCCATCGTGAGCGCCCGCCCCCGGCGGCGTCGCCAGGTCTCGCGCAGGGCGTGGGACAGGAGAGGGAGGCCGCCGGGTTCGCCGTCCACCTCCGCGACGAGATGCGCGGTCAGTTCGCGTTCGACGATCAGGCCCGCGGACTGGGCCGGGCGGATCACCGCTTCCCGTAGTTCGGCCGGGGTCATGGGGCCCACCAGGAGGCTTGCCTCGCTCAACGCGTCGGCCAGGGCGCGGTGTTCGGCGCAGCGGGCGTAGAAGTCGGCTCGTACGGCGATGATGACGCGCAGGCGGCTTTCCGGGTCCCGTGCCGTGAGCAGGCGGTCGATGAACTCCGTGCGTTCCGCCGGGTCCCGGCAGAGCGTGAACACCTCCTCGAACTGGTCGATCACGAGGACCGTGTCTCCGGTGCCGCCCCCGTTGCCGTCGTCCTCTTTCGCTTTCAGCGCCTTCTCGTGCGTACGGAGCGGGTGTTCGCCGGGGGTCAGAATGCGCAGGGCCGCCAGTTCGCTCTGCTGGAGTGCCGGGATCAGTCCGGCCCGCAGCAGCGACGACTTGCCGCTGCCCGAGGGGCCGAAGACCGCCGCGAAGCGGGACGTGGACGCCAATTCGCCGAGCGCCGCCACCAGTTCGTCGCGGCCGAAGAAACGGTCGTGGTCGGTGGGCTCGAAGCGGGACAGTCCCTGGTACGGGGAGTCGGTGTCGTCCTCGTCGTCGGGCACCGACTCCTCGGAGGCCTCGTGCCAGCGGCGTTCCCACTCGGCCGGGTCGCCACCGCAGGCCTTCGCGTACGCCAGGGTCACGGCCAGGGAGGGGAGTTGGTCGCCCGCTGCCGCCTGGGAGAGGGTCGTGACGGAGTAGTGCGCCCGGCGGGCCATCTCGCGGTACGTGAGGCCGCCCGCCTCCTGGCGGAGCTTGCGCAACTCGTACGCGAAGCGCTGGACCGGGCCCGCCGCCGGGTCCACCGGAGTCTCGCGACGCCCCATGCTCCGGTCTCCCCCTCATCCCCCGTGTTCGGGCCACGGTAGGGAGCCGCGGCAGGGCCCGCAAGCGTTCATTTCGGCCCTCAACTGGTCTTACGTCTTTGTTTGGTGCGGTGGAGGGGGCCTGCTGAACAACTCCCTGGCGGCTGGACTTGAGGCATCGGAGACATCCGGTAGTACGCCCGAGCACACACCACGGGGGAGCACATGAACGAGCGAGCGAAAGAGCCACGAGCAAAAGAGCCACGAGGGAAAGAGCAGCGCATCGCCCTGCGCCGGTTGTTCGCCGGTACGGCACTGGCGGTCGCCGGTACGGCCGCGATGGTCGCCGTGACCCTGCCGATGGAGGCCTCCGGGAACGGCGGGCCCCCGCAGACGCGAGGGGAAGCCGCACCGCACGCCGCCGCGACGCCCTCGCCGTCGACGACCGACACCGGGAACGCGTCGGGGAACACCTCCGGTAACGCCGGAACCGGCGCCGCCGACCCTCTCACCGACGACGAGATCACCCGAGCCCAGCAGGCCGCCCTCGCCGGCGACCGGACGCTGCGTACGACCAGCGAGGACGTACAGGGGGAGGACGGCACACCCCAGTTCCTGACCGCCGATCTCACCGACCTCACCGCCGAGTCTTCCGGCCGGGAGGGCGAGCGGCACGCGGACGTCTTCTTCTACGACTACCGCGACGACCGCTTCGTGAAGAAGACCGTCGACCTCGGCACCGGAAAGGTCGTACGGACCGACTCCGCCACCGGAGTTCAGCCCGCGCCCTCCGGCCAGGAGTCACGCGAGGCGCTGAAGGTGCTGCTCGCGAGCCCGCTCGGGGAAGGCGTACGGCAGGACTTCCAGGCCGCCACCGGGCGACCGCTCGCCGCGCCCGCACAGTTGCGCGTACAGGGGCTGGTCTACGAGCGGAGCGGTACAGCCGGGCCCGCCGACTGCGACGGGGCGCACCGCTGCGTACGGCTGTTCACGCGCGTCGTGGGCGGGCCGTGGATCGACACGCGCCAGTTCGTCATCGACCTCAGCGCCCGCACGGCGCACCGGCTCCCGTGACCGGCCTCGGCCCTGTGGCCCGTGTCGTTCCTGTCGCCCGTCTCGCCCCGAAGGACGTACGCATCATGCGCAAGCTGAAGCTGAACAGCCTCACCCGTAACACGGCGGTCCTCGGTGCCTGTGCCGTGCTCGGAGCCGGTGCCCTCCTGGCCGTCCCCGCCGGCCAGGCCGAGGGTGCGTCGGCCGCCCCCGCCGCCCCGGCACCCGCCTGCACGGGCAACTCCGCCATCACCAAGAAGCTTCCGGGCGGCACCACGTGGCGGATGTGCTGGCTCAACAGCCCCACCGCCGGGCTGGTTCTGTCCCACATCTCCTACCAGCCGCGCCACGAGAGCAAGCCCATCGAGGTGCTCGGCAGCGCGCGGCTCGCGCAGATCAATGTGCCGTACGACGACGGTTCGCAGGAGTACAACGACGTGACGTACTACCGTCTCGGTCAGGGCGCGCTGCCGATCAAGGCGTCGGACTGCCCCGGCGGGACGGTCCGCGGTTTCCGAGTCGCGGACCAGGAGGGTGGCGCCGCACGGACGGTGAAGGGGCTGTGCGTGACGACGCAGCCGCGCGGTTTCGCGTACCACGGGGACAGCGGTGACGTCTTGGAGAACCCGGCCCGTACCGACTCTGCGCAGGGGCAGGACCTGGTCGTCTACACCCTCCACGCGATCGGCTGGTACCACTACGTCACCCAGTGGAACTTCTCCGACGACGGCACGATCACCGCCAAGGAGGGCGCCACCGGCAATCTCTCCGAAGGCGACTTCAACGCCGCCGACGGCCGGGGCTGGCCCGTCGGCAAGAACGGCTCGGCCAAGGCCCTCAGCCACCAGCACAGCGTCCTGTGGCGGCTCGATTTCAAGCCCGGGGGCTCGTGGAAGACGAAGGTCGAGCAGTACGACACGAAGACGGACGGTACGAACCCTGAGATGGGGTACGGGCGGCTCAAGACCGGCCGCAAGCAGCTGACCAAGGAGTTCGCGGGCGACAACGCGAACGACCGCTGGTGGCGCGTGGTCGCCTCCGCGAGCCGCAACAAGGACGGTCACCCCCGTTCGTGGGAACTCGTGCACAACCGCTCCGACAAGTACTCACGGCATGCCTGGACACGGCACGACGTGTACGTCAGCCAGTACAAGGCCTGCGAGCAGTACGCCAGCGACAACCGCCGCATCAACCCCAACTGCCTGGGCAACGTGGCCAAATATGTGAACGGCGAGGCTCTCACCCGCCCGGTCGTCTGGGTGAACGTCGGCTTCCACCACATCGCCCGCGACGAGGACCAGACCCCGATGCCGGTGCACTGGCAGGGCTTCCAGATCGTCCCGCGCGACGTGACGGACATGAGCCCACTGACTCCGGACCGACTGCACCGGCCCGAGTTCAACGGTCACGTCCCTCACAACTGACCGTTCACCTGTCGGCTCAGGAGAAGGTCAGGACGTACTGGGTTGCCTCCCACCCGTGCCCGGCAGGCTGTCAGGGCCGCCGACGAAATTCGCTGCTGCGCCACGAGGCGCCTTGTCATATTCCCAGTTCAGCTGGGAGGAACTTGGAGGATGTTTCTGGGCCTAATGGCTTACCTCGATCCGAAAGG
>NZ_JNWJ01000089.1:0-19271 GCF_000716805.1 Streptomyces yerevanensis
CGTGGCCATCGCCCGCGCCGTCTACTTCGGCGCCCGCGTCCTCATCCTGGACGAGCCGACCGCCGCGCTCGGCGTCAAGCAGTCCGGCGTCGTGCTGAAGTACATCGCCGCCGCCCGCGACCGCGGACTCGGCGTCATCTTCATCACCCACAACCCGCACCACGCCTACATGGTGGGCGACAACTTCAGCGTGCTGCGCCTGGGCACCATGGAGCTGTCCGCCGACCGCAGCCAGGTCAGCCTGGAAGAGCTCACCAACCACATGGCGGGCGGCGCCGAACTGGCCGCACTCAAGCACGAGTTGGCGGAAGTCCGCGGCGTCGACGTGGAAGAGCTCCCCGAGGAGCAGGACCTCAAGGCCCCCGTAGTGACGTCCGAAGGGACCGCATCGTGACCAACGCCCTTGACCGCATCCGCGTCGGTTCGGCTCCCGACTCATGGGGCGTGTGGTTCCCCGACGATCCCCTCCAGGTGCCCTGGGAACGCTTCCTGGACGAGGTCTCCGAGGCCGGTTACCCCTGGATCGAGCTCGGCCCGTACGGCTATCTGCCGACCGACCCGGCCAGGCTCACCGACGAGGTGAACAAGCGCGACCTCAAGGTGTCGGCCGGCACGGTCTTCACCGCGCTGCACCGCGGCCCCGACGTCTGGGACTCCACCTGGGAGCACGTCAGCCAGGTCGCCGAACTGACCCGGGCCATGGGCGCGAAGCACCTGGTGGTCATCCCGTCGTTCTGGCGGGACGACAAGACCGCCGAACTGATCGAGCCGCCCGAGCTGACCGTCCGGCAGTGGGCGAATCTCACCAAGGGCATGGAGCGGCTCGGACACGAGGTGAAGGAGCGCTTCGGTCTCGACATCGTCGTGCACCCGCACGCCGACACCCATATCGACACCGAGGAACACGTCGAGCGCTTCCTCGACTCCACCGACAGCGCCCTGGTCAGCCTCTGCCTGGACACCGGCCACTACGCCTACTGCGGAGGCGACAACGTCAAGCTGATCGAGACGTACGGCGAGCGCATCGGCTACCTCCACCTCAAGCAGGTCGACCCGGAGATCCTCGCCGACGTCGTCAAGAACGAGGTGCCGTTCGGCCCCGCGGTCCAGCGCGGCGTGATGTGCGAACCCCCGTCCGGCGTACCGGAGTTGGAACCGGTGCTGGTCGCCGCGCAGAACCTCGGTGTGGAGCTGTTCGCGATCGTCGAGCAGGACATGTACCCGTGCGAGCCGGACAAGCCGTTGCCCATCGCCACGCGCACCCGGAAGTTCCTCCGCTCCTGCGGCGCCTGAGAGGGGACACCAGTCCATGACCCAGCGCGGCACGCTCGGCGTGGCCGTCGTCGGCACCGGCAAGATGGGGGCCGACCATGTGCGTCGTATCAACGAGGTGACCAGCGGCGCACGGGTGGCGGCGGTCGTGGACATCGACACCGAACGGGCCAAGCGGCTCGCCGACGGCATCGACGGCTGCACCGCGTACACCGACCCCGCCGCCGCCATGGCGGCGGACGACGTGGACGCGGTGCTGATCGCCTCCCCCGGCCCCGCTCACGAGGCGGCACTGCTCACGGCCTTCGAGCACGACCTTCCCGTCCTGTGCGAGAAGCCGCTCACGCCGGACGCTGCCTCCGCGCTGCGGGTCATGGAGGCGGAGCAGAAGCTCGGCCACCGGCGGGTCCAGGTCGGGTTCATGCGCCGGTACGACGCCGAGTACATGCGGCTCAAGGAGTTGCTGGACAGCGGCCGGCTGGGACGTCCGCTGATGCTGCACAACCGGCACCGCAACGCGACCCTCCCGGTGCCCGGCTTCACCAGCGAGATGCTCATCAACGACGCCGTCGTGCACGAGATGGACATCACCAGGTGGCTGCTGGACCAGGAGATCACCTCGGTCACCGTGATGAAGCCCAGGCCGTCGTCCAACGCGCCCGAGGGCCTCCAGGACCCGCAGTTCGTCATCTTCGAGACCGACGACGGCGGCGCCGTCGTCGACGTCGAGATGAGCGTCAACTGCCGGTTCGGCTACCAGGTCCAGTCGGAGGCGGTCTGCGAGAACGGCACAGCACGGATCGGTGACGCCCACGGGATGCTCGTCAACTCGGCCGGGCAGTGGGGCGGTTCGATCGCCCCGGACTTCGTGGCGCGCTTCGAGGACGCGTACGACCGTGAAGTACAGGCCTGGGTCGACGCCACCCGCCGCGGCGAGGTCACCGGCCCGAGCGTGTGGGACGGCTACGCGGCCGCCGCGGTCTGCGAAACGGGCGTGAAGGCACTCACCGAGGGCGGCCGGAGAGAGGTGAAGATGATCGACCGCCCTGAGCTGTACCGGAGCTGACAGAGCGTCATACAAGGCAATCAAGGCGCGGGCCAGGGAGCAAACCCCCGGCCCGCGCCTGTCCTTTGAAGCGGCTGACGCAGCGTCAGGCCGAAAGCGCCGTACGCGGTCGCGGGCGGAAGCCCGCCGCCGTGTAGCACTCGTCGATCAGCGTCATCGTCGCCAGCGCGTCGTCCACGTCCAGCGGGAGCGCCGCCCCGCCGCGGACGTGCGCGGCGAAGGCGTCAAGCTGGTAGGTGTACGACGACCTGGTGCCGAGGCGCTCCACCCGCTCGCCCTCCCCCGTGCGCACCACGACCCGGTCGTCCTGGTGCGGCAGCACGAAGTTCGGCGCGAGGGCCTCACCCCGGGTGCCGACGATCCGGCAGCTCATCTCCAGTTCGCCGTACGCCATGTGGCAGCGGGCCGACCCTGTGGCGCCACCGGGGAACTCCAGCTCGGCGTCGAGCCACTCGTCGACCCCGGGCGCCCCCGCCCGTTCCTCACCCCGCGCGGACACCAACCGGGGCGCCCCGCCCGCCCACGGCGCCAGCATCCGCACGGCGTGCAAGCTGTAGCAGCCCAGGTCCATCACGGCACCGCCGGCGAGCGGCAGCGACCAGCGCGGGTCGGCGTCGTCCGGGGCGGGAATCGCGACCAAGGTCTCCACCCGTCGCAGCTCCCCGAGTTCACCGCCGGCCAGCAGCTCGTGCAGGCGCCGGGTGACCGGGTGGAAGAGGTAGTGGAAGCCCTCCATGAATACGGTTCCGGCCTTCGCGGCCGCCTCCCGCACCTCGGCCGCCTCCTCGGCGTTGCTCGCCGACGGTTTCTCGGTCAGGACATGCTTGCCCGCGGCGAGGGCGGCGAGGTTCCACGGCCCGTGCAGACCGTTGGCGAGCGGGTTGTAGACGACCTCGACCTCGGGGTCGGCGAGCAGGTCGCCGTACGAGTCATGCACCCGCTCCACGCCGTGCTGTGCGGCGAAGGTCTCCGCCCGGCCGCGGTCCCGTGCGGCCACCGCGACCAGGCGGTGGCCGCCGGCCCGGGCCGGGTCGACGAGCGCACGTTCGGTGATCCGTGCTGCCCCGAGTACGCCGATGCGCAGTGGTTCCCGGCCCGGTTCGCTCATGCCTGCTGTTCCTCCTCGATCGTGACAGGGCGATCTTCCTGCAGAGTTGCTCCGCCGTCCACAGTCGGGAAGTGGCGGCGGGCGAGGTCCTGGGCGTGGGCCACGGTGCACTCGACCAGTTCGAAGGCGGGCAGGCCGCCGGCGTAGTAGGTGCGGGCCCGGCCCTGCAGCGCGTCGAGGCGGTCCAGGGCGCCGTCGGCGAGGTCGTCGCTGCCGAAGTGCGGCATGAACGCCCACTCGCGCCGCAGATGCACCTCCCCCAGCCGCCCGCCGAGTGCCGCGACGTCGTCCCGCAGCAGCGCGGGGACGTCCTCGGGGCGGCCGTAGGAGTAGAAGGTGCGCACATCGCTGCCCGGGTAACGGTGGTGGTACGAGACGCAATGGCCCCTCGCCTCGCGGGTCGCGGTGTGGCGGTCGAGGAAGTAGAAGGCGTTCTCCGGCAGCCCGGACGCGGAGGCGAGGGTGGTGTGGTAGGCGTTGCTGCGGATCCGCGCGGCGAGGTCGCGCTCCTCCTCGGTGGCGTCCAGGACCGGCAGGATCCGGTCCAGGGAGACGGCGAGCACCAGGTCGTCCGCCTCCACCGGGCCGGAGTCGGTACCGACCCGCACTCCGCCCGCGTGCCGCTCGACCGACTCCACGCGCACGGCGCACCGTACGTCCTTCAGCTCGTCGACGACGCGACGCCACAGGGTGGCGAACCCGCCCACGACGGTGAAGTCGCCTGCGTGTCCGAGCAGTTCGGGTCTGTGGGAGGACAACAGCCCGGTCATCTCCGCGTACTTCACGAAGTACAGCGCGGGCACATCGTCATCGAGGTAGCCGTATCCGGCCGCCGTGTATCCGGTGCCGAACGACTCGGCCATGGGCTGAAGGCCGTGCTGGGCGAGCCACTCGGTGACGGGAGCGGCGAGCGCCCGCGCGGAGTGGGCGAGCCCGGGTTCGGCGATGCGCGGGAACTCCCGCTCGCGCAGCGCCTGGTAGCGCGGGAGGGCGCCGTCGAGCAGGAACGCCATGGACTGACGGCTCGGAGTGCGTGCCGTGACGTCGAGGACGCGGTAGCGGGTGGTGGGCTCCGTCTCCACGTCCAGCTCGGTTACCAGCTCCGCGACCCGCGCGTACTGGCTGGTGCATATGTGGCCGCCGAGGTCGTAGGCCCTGCCGTCGACGTGAACGCTGTGGCACTTCCCGGCCACCGTGTCCTGCTCCTCCAGTACGGTCACCCGGTGCCCGGCACGCTCCAGTTCACGGGCGGTCGCCAGGCCGCTCGGTCCCCCGCCGATGACGACCACGCTCCGGGGGCCGGCGGTGTCGGGTAACTCCTGCATGGTCGTCGCTCCTCGCTCGGTCGGACGTGAACGGCTCTCATGGTCGGATGGAGAGATCACATAGCCGTAAACGGGCGCCAGAGGTGCGGTGTTCACACACAGGTGTCCCGGGTGCCCGAGGCACCCGGGACACAGGCGAGGGCTCTCAGCCGGCGCGGACCTCGGCGATCGTCACCGGCCGGTGCTCGTGCAGGGACAGCGTGCAGGCCTCGGCGATCCAGCCTGCCTCCAGCGCGTCCGCCACCGTGCACGGCGAGGTCCGCCGGCCTGCGACGACCTCGGTGAACGCGTCGAGTTCGGCGCGGTAGGCGTCGGTGAAGCGGTCCATGAAGAAGTCGTGCGGCTGCCCGGCGGGGAACGTGACGCCTGGCTCCACGGAGCGCAGCGGCAGTTTGTCCTCCAGGCCGACCGCGATGGAGTCCTGGAAGCCGTGGATCTCCATGCGGACGTCGTAACCCCGGGCGTTGTGGCGGGAGTTGGACACCACAGCGATCGTGCCGTCGTCGAGGGTGAGGATCGCGCCGGTGGTGTCGGCGTCGCCCGCCTCCTTGATGTAGTCGGCGCCCCGGTTGCCGCCGACGGCGTACACCTCGGTCACCTCGTGGCCGGTCACCCAGCGGATGATGTCGAAGTCGTGCACGGAGCAGTCGCGGAAGATGCCTCCTGAGGCGGCGATGTACGTGGCCGGGGGCGGCGCCGGGTCCAGGGTGGTGGACCGTACGGTGTGCAGGGGGCCGAGTTCGCCGCTCTGGACGGCGGCACGGGCGGCCACGAACCCGGCGTCGAAGCGCCGGTTGTAGCCGATCTGGATCTCGACGCCGCTGTCCCGCACGGCGTTCAGGACCTCGACGCCCTCCTTCATCGCGCGGGCGACGGGCTTCTCGCAGAAGACCGGCACTCCCGCCTCGACAGCGGCCCGGATCAGTCCGGGATGGGCGTCGGTCGCGGCGGCGATCACCACGCCGTCCACGCCGGCGGCCAGCACCGCCTCCGGCGAGCCGACTGCTTCGGCGCCGAAGCGCTCGACGGCGGCCGTGACGGCATCCGCGAACGGGTCCGCGACGACGAGGGACTCGACCACGTCGAGCCGAGAGAGGGTCTCGGCGTGGAACGCGCCGATGCGGCCGAGGCCGAGGATGCCGATACGCATGGTTCAGGGGCTCCTTGTTTCCTTGTGCGTCGTACGTGTCAGTGGTGATCCGTACGTGTGTGTCGCGCGGCTCAGTCGAGTCCGCCGAGGACGTTCTGGTCCCAGTCGATGACCGAGCCGGTGACGACACCGCTGCGGTCGGAGAGCAGCAGGACCACGAAGTCGGCGATCTCGTCGGGCCGGCCGAGCTTGCCCATCGGCAGCTTCTGCGCGGCCTGTTCGCGCCAGTCGTCGCCCGCGCCGTGGAAGGTGCGCTGGGTGGCGTCCTCGCCCTCGGTCGCGGTCCAGCCGATGTTCAGGCCGTTGATCCGGATCCGGTCCCAGCGGTGGGCGTGCGCGGCGTTGCGCGTCAGCCCTGCGAGTCCGGCCTTGGCCGCGACGTACGGGGCCAGGAAGGGCTGCCCGCCGTGCTCGGACGAGGTGATGATGTTGACGATCGTGCCGGGCGCCTTGCGCGCCACCATGTCGGCGACGGCGGCCTGCATGGCGAAGAACGGGCCCTTGAGGTTGATCGCGATATGCGCGTCGAACAGCTCGGGCGTGGTGTCGAGCAGTGTTCCGCGGGAGGTGAGCCCGGCGGAGTTGACCAGGCAGTCGACCCGGCCGTACGCCTCGATCACCCGGGCCACACTCCCCCGCGCCTGCTGCGCGTCGGCGAGGTCGGCCCGTACGTACATGGCCTTGGCCCCGGCCTCGGTCAGTTCCGTGGCCAGTGCATCGCCGAGTTCGAGGCGGCGCCCCGTGACGGCCACGGTCGCGCCCTCGCGGGCGGCGGCCCGGGCGACGGCCGCGCCGACGCCCTGGGTGCCGCCGTTGACGAGGACGACCTTGTCCTCAAGAAGTCCCATGTGCTCTCTCGTTCCTCAGCTCTCGCGGCGCTCGGTGGCGGCCCGCAGTGCGTCCCGCAGGTGTTCCGGGGTCCAGTCCTCGCCGAGGGCGCGCCGGACGAGGTCCGCCTGGGAGGGCGGGGCCAGTCCGTCGACGGGCGGGTCGGAGTCCAGGTTCGTCGGGAAGGGGTAGCCCTCGGCGCAGGCCGCGATCACCGTGTCAAGACACTCCTGGCGTACGCCCTCGGCCTTGCGCTTCAGCAGGACCGGGTAGACGGCGTTCGCGATGGCCTCACGGTCGACGGTCTCCATGGCCCGCCCGAAGGCCGAGGAGATCTGGAGCAGGTTCGCCATGCGGCGGATGTCCGCGGACCGATTGTGCCCGGCGGCGTGGAAGAGGGCGGGGTTGAAGAACACCGCGTCGCCCTTGGCGAGCGGGAGCTGGACGTGACGCGCCTCGAAGTAGGCCCGGAATTCCGGCAGTCGCCAGGCCAGGTAGCCGGGCTCGTACTTCTGTGAATGCGGCAGGTACATCGTCGGGCCGGACTCGACGGGCATGTCGCAGTGGGCGACCGCGCCCTGGAGGGTCAGTACGGGTGAGAGGCGGTGGACGTGCGCCGGGTAGGCGGCCGCGGTCTCGTTGGAGAGGAAGCCGAGGTGGTAGTCGCGGTGCGCGGTCTGGGCGGCGCCGCCCGGGTTGACCACGTTGATCTGGGAGGTGACCTGGTAGCCGGGGCCGAGCCAGGCCGATGACACCAGGGCGAGGACGTCGTTGGCGTAGTAGTCGGCGAACGCCTCCGCGTCGTACAGGGCCGCCTTCTCCAGCGCGTTCCACACCCGGTCGTTGGCGCCCGGCTTGGCGAAGTGGTCACCCGCGGTCGCGCCCGCGGCACGCTGCTCGGCGATCAGGGCGTCGAAGACGGCGGTGGCCCGGTCGACGACCTCCGGGTCGGCGAAGGCGCCCCGGAAGACGACGATGCCCGGGCCCTCGGCGAGTGCGTGCACCAGCTCGGCCTGGAACTCACGGTCGGCCTCGACCTGGTCGGCGTCGTAGACCGGCACGTTGCGCACGATGGCGGAGGCCTGCGGGTAGTCGGTGGGGTCGGTCTCCTGCTCGACGAGCGCACGGAAGGAGTCCAGGTCGCAGTCCTGCTCGGACAGCCAGGGACGGGGGTGTACGGAGGTGACGGTCATCGTCGTCCCTTCGGGGCACGGAGCGGTGGAGCGCTGTCATTCTTGTCATTACAAACCCCTCGAACAACCAGCAGGAACCCATCAAAAACCCCTCAAGGAGCCGACACATGGGCCACCCGTTCCCGATCCGGGAGATCGCACGTCAGGCGGGCCTGAGCGAGGCCACGGTCGATCGGGTCCTCAACGGCCGGGGCGGCGTGCGGGAGAGCACCGCGCAGGAGGTGCAGCGGGCGATAGCCGACCTGGACCGGCAGCGCACCCAGGTCCGGCTCGTGGGCCGTACCTTCATGATCGACATAGTGATGCAGGCACCGGAGCGCTTCACCACCGCCGTACGCGCCGCGCTGGAGGCCGAGCTGCCGTCCCTGCACCCGGCCGTGCTGCGCTCCCGCTTCCACTTCCGCGAGAGGGGCCCGGTCGGGGAACTGGTCGGCATTCTGGACCGGATCGCCAGGCGCGGCTCGCAGGGCGTGATCCTCAAGGCCCCGGACGTACCCGAAGTCGCCGCCGCCGTCGACCGGTTGGTGGCCGCCGGCATTCCGGTCGTGACGCTGGTGACCGATCTGCCTGCCAGTGGGCGGCTCGCCTACGTCGGCATCGACAACCGGGCGGCGGGCGCCACCGCCGCGTATCTCCTGGGGCAGTGGCTGGGTGATCGGCCGGGGCACGTCCTGACCACTGTCAGCCGGGGTTTCTTCCGGGGCGAGGAGGAGCGCGAGATGGGTTTCCGCGCGGCGATACGCGCCCAGCACCCCGTACGGCGCCTGGTCGAGGTCACCGACAGCGACGGCCTGGACGTCACCCAGTACGACCTGGTGCTGGCCGCACTCCGGGACGACCCCGGCATCAAGGCGGTCTACTCGATCGGTGGCGGGAACGTCGCCACGCTCGACGCATTCGACGCCTTGAAGCGGTCGTGCGAGGTCTTCATCGCCCATGATCTGGACCACGACAACGCGTGGCTGCTGCGGGCGGGGCGGCTGTCCGCCGTACTCCACCACGACCTGCGTCAGGACATGCGCCGCGCCTGCCGAGTCATCATGCGAGGTCAGGGGGCCCTGCCTGCCGATACGGCTCCCGCGCCGCCGTCGCCGATCCAGGTCGTCACGCCGTACAACATGCCGCCGGAGTTGGTGGTGAGCGGTAACGCTTAGCGCAACCCTGGGGTTGCACATGGAGAGAGTGATGTGCAACTCTGGGGTTGCACCAAAGACGGCAGTGGATGACAAGGACGAATGACGGCGAAGGAGTCATGTCATGAGCGAGGACCGGATCGAGCGCGAAACCCTGATCGCGGCACCCCTGGAGCGGGTCTGGACGCTGGTGGCCCAACCCGGGTTCTGGGTGGCCGACAAGGCGAGCCTGCCCGGCACGGTGGCCAGGGAAGGAGAGTCGATGGTGGCGAAGAACGCCGAGCACGGGGACTTCCCGGTGCGAGTGGAGAAGGTTCAGCCTCCGACGTATCTGGCATACCGCTGGACCAGCGCGTTCCCGGGCGAAGAGTTGCGCGAGGACAACAGCACTCTCGTCGAGTTCACGTTGACGCAGGAGGGCGAGCAGACACGGCTGCGGGTGGTGGAGAGCGGGTTCGCGGCGCTGGCCGGCTCCGAGGAGCTGCGCAGCCAGAACTTCAAGGACCACAGCGAGGGTTGGCCCCTGGAGCTCGACGCGCTCAAGACGCGCGCCGAACAGCCATCCGCATGACGGAGGAGTCTCGCGGCACCGTCGGGCCGGTCGACAGCGTCCTCGCTGCGCTGGCCGACCCGACGCGGCGTCAGCTGCTCGATCAGCTGGCCGCCCAGGGCGAGGCCACCGCGACGACGCTCGCCGCGCAACTCCCCGTCTCGCGCCAGGCGGTGGTCAAACACCTCGCCGTGCTGGATTCCGCCGGGCTGGTGTCCGGGAGCCGAGTCGGACGCGAGATGCGCTACGTGGTGCGGCCCGCGGCACTGGACGCGACGGCGCGGTGGATGGCGACGCTGGCGGCCGACTGGGACAGGCGGTTGGCGACCATCAAGCGGCTCGCGGAGGAAGCGGAGGCTGCGGAGCGGGATTCGAGCTAGGCGGTCCGCTGGGAGGGCGGTCCGACCCTGACGGGGGCAGCCTCAGACATTGATTCCGAGGGTGGAGTTCCACTCCAGCAGCCGGGCAAGTTCCTCGTCCGCCGGCCGGGACGCAGGCGCTTGACCGGCGCGGGACGGTGTGTGGACGCCGCGGGAGATGTTTCCGCTGACGGTGGTGTTGTGTTCCACGCGTGGGCGGCGGAGCGTCTCGTAGACGGACAGCGCGGTGTCGGTGTCGGGGGTGTCGCGCAGGGCTTTGGCGAGGATGACGGCGTCCTCCATCGCCATCGAGGCCCCTTGCCCGGTTGCCGGGGAGGCCGCGTGGGCGGCGTCGCCGATGACCAGCGTCCGTCCCGAGTGCCAGGGCGCGCCGGGCGGCATCTCGGTGGCGTTGGTGACCAGGATGTCGCCGGTGGTGGCGGCGACGATGTCAGCGGCCGGGGTGGCGTCTTCGCGCAGCAGCGGCAGCAGCAGGTCGCGCCACTGGCCAGGTGTGCCGTGTGCGATCTCGTCGGCGGCCAGGGCTTCTCCGGCCACACGCGCGAACCAGTACGTCTCCCCGTCCGGCGACACCGCGTAGCCGAAGGCGGCAGCGCTGCCGCGCACCATGGTGATGCGCTCGTCGTCGGCCACCTCGGCCGGAGTGGCGCTGTCTGTGTAGCCGTAGAACACGCACTCGCCCGCGTAGCGCGGTTGTGAGGCAGGGGCGATCGTCCGGCGGACGGTGGAGTTCAGGCCGTCGGCGCCGATGAGCAGGTCGCCGGTCGTGGTGCTGCCGTCGGTGAAGTGTGCGGTGACGCGGTCGGGGTCGTCCTGGACGGATGCCAGCGAGGCGCCGTGCCGGATGCTGATGCCCCGGTGGGCGGCCTCGGTCTGCAGGGCGGCGTTGAGTTCACCGCGACGCAGGCACCGGAACCGCAGAACGGGGTTGTCGGCCTCGCCGAGCGGCCTCTGCGCGACTTCGGTGCCCGCGCCGTCGAGGACGCGCATCGAGGTCAGCGGGAAACCGGCCGCGGTGACCGCGGCGGAGGCGTCGATCTGCGCGAGGGCTCGCATGCCGTTGCTCGCGAGCGTGAGGAAGGCGCCGA
Source organism: Streptomyces yerevanensis (assembly GCF_000716805.1). Lineage (NCBI taxonomy): Bacteria > Bacillati > Actinomycetota > Actinomycetes > Kitasatosporales > Streptomycetaceae > Streptomyces > Streptomyces yerevanensis. The sequence goes on from NZ_JNWJ01000089.1 coordinate 11,094, forward strand.
TGTCCTCGGCCGAGTCGGGGTGGGCCTCGTACACGGAGACGTCGAAGCCGGCCTTGTGCAGGGCCAGGGCCGTCGTCGTGCCGGCGATCCCGCCGCCGATGACGAGTATGCGGGTCACCATGTATCCGGCTCCTCCATGTATGGCTTGGGTGAGGTGGTGCGCATGTGTTGCGGGGAACGTGCGGGCGAGGGCGCGGGGTTCCCGGGCCCGTGGTGAACCCGGCCCGGGACATCTCGCCCAACTACGGCCTTCCGGGGGCCTGTTGACTCCGAGGGCTGAGAGGTTTGATCCATAAGACCACGACGCGGGCATCGGGCGCGGGGTGACCGTCGATCAGCCATGGCGGGTTGGGTCAGGCCGTGGAAGCGGGACCGGGCGGCAGGTGGACCGTCATGATCAGGCTGCAGGTTTCGGTGCCGGAGCCGCGGTAGGCGTGAGGGCTGTCGCCGTCGAAGGTGGCGGTCTGTCCGGCTTCCAGGGTGTGTTCGGTGCCGTCGACGATCAGGGTCATCCGGCCGGTGGTGACGCTGACGGTTTCCACGACGCCGGCCTGGTGGGGGTGGCTGGGGTATTCCTCGTCCGGTTCCAGTTGCCAGCGCCAGACCTCGACAGGGGCCGGGCCTGAAGTCGTCAGCATGAGCCGGGCCTCACTCCCCCGTTCTCCGGTCCACAGCGGTGCCACGGCGTCGGCGGCCACGACGCGGACACGGCCTTCGGGCGGTCCCTGCATCAGGTCGGACACCGAGATGCCAAGGGTGTCGGCCAGCCGGACCAGGGTGGCCAGGTTGGGGTTGCCCTGGGCTTTCTCCAGCGCTACCAGGGCTCCCTTGCTGACCTGGGAGCGTCGGCTGAGTTCCTCCAGGGACAGGCCCGCCCGGGTGCGGGCCGCCCGGACGTTGTGCGCGACCGTCCGCAGGGCTGCGGCTGTCTCGGCCATCTGATCTCCATCCTCGCCACTGACCACTTCAATGCACCGCGCGGTCGTTCGGTTGACACGGACCGGTCGTTGCGTTGTACGGTGCGGTCGTTCGAATGAATAGTAAGGGATGTGCTGTGATCGCTCTGCTGCTGGCCCTGGGCAGCTCACTCGCCTATGGATGCGCCGACTTCCTCGGCGGCCTCGGCGCCCGTAAGGCTCATGTGCTGCGTACCGTGATGATCGCGGCCCCGGCGTCTCTCGTGGTCGAGCTGCTGCTGTGGCCGGTGCTCGGCGCCTCGTTCAGCGCCGGCGCCCTCGGCTGGGGTGCCGCGTCCGGGGTCGCCTCCGCCGCCGCGTTCGTCCTGCTCTACCGCACGCTGGCGATCGGTCCGATGAACGTGCTGTCGCCCGTGACCGCGCTGGTGTCCGCCGCACTGCCCGTCGGGGTGGGCCTGTTGCAGGGCGAGCACCTGGCCGTCGCCGGAATGGTGGGTCTGCCGCTCGCGCTGGTGGCGGTCGTCCTGGTCAGCGCCGGACACGGCGCCGGGGCGGCACGCCCCTCCCGTACGGCGCTGCTGCTGGCCTTCGGCGCGGGCGCCGCCATCGCCCTCCAGCTGGTCTTCCTGCACCAGACGCCTTCCGACAGCGGCGTGGCGCCGCTGATCGTGGGCCGGGCGGTCTCCTCGGCCATCACCCTGGCCGCGGCAGGGGTCATGTACCGCAGACTGGGCTCGGAGCGTCCCGCGTACGCGATGTCCGCAGCCGCGGGTGTGCTGGACTCAGTGGCGAACCTGCTGTTCCTGCTCGCCTCCCGCAGCGGGGACCTCGCCGTCGTCGCCGTGATCGTCGCCCTCTATCCGGCCGGCACCGTCCTGCTCGCCCGCGGCGTGCTCGCCGAGCGCATCCACCGCGGCCAGCTCGTCGGCCTGGGCACCGCCGCCGTCGCCGTCAGCCTCCTCGCCCTGACCTGAGCCCCCGTAGCCCCCATCGCCAACATTCTTAGGAACCAGCATGCTCATCCAGCCCTGGGACGCCAGTCTCGACGAAGCCGAATGGCAAGCCTGGATCGCCGAAGGCCACGACTTCGGACAGCTCAGCGTCAACGGCCTGCCCGGCCACCCGCCCGTCGCCGTGCCCACCCACTTCACCAGCGACGGCGACCATCTCCTGGTCCACCTCGCCCGGCCCAACCCGGTCTGGAAGGCGATCGAGCGCGACCCGAACGTCCTCTTCACCGTCCTCGGTGACTACGCCTTCGTCCCCGGCCCCTGGCGCGCCCAAGCCGACACCCCGCCCACCGACGGCGTGCCCACCGCACGCCAGCAGCGCCGCCGCCTGGACCGCATCGGCCCCTGGAAGCCCTGACCCCGCCCCGACCGCCTACGCCCGGACACAGGAAACGGAAACCCCGCCCATGCCAGCCTTCCGCATCACCCCCGCCGTCGCGGACGCCTTCCCCGACACCCTCATCGCCCTGGTCACCGCCACCGGCCTGCGCGGCCGTGAACCTTGGCCCCACACCACCGCAGCCCTGGAGGACCTGGAGCAGCAACTCGCCGACGGCACCTGGCACCCCGCCGACGAGACCGACCCCCGCATCGAGGCCTGGCACACCGCCTACCGCTCCTTCGGCACCAACCCCCGCCGCATCCGCCCCAGCGTCGACGCGCTCGGCCGCCGCCTCGCCAAGAAGGGAAGCCTGCCGCGCATCAACCCGGCCGTCGACTCCTACAACGCCGTCTCCGTACGGCACGGTCTGCCCGCCGGCGCCTTCGACCTGGCCCACGTCACCGGCGACGTCGACATCCGATACGCGGACGGCACCGAGTCCTTCACCCCGCTCGGCGAACCCGACACCGTCGAGAACCCCAAGCCCGGCGAGATCATCTACGCGGACACCACCGGCGTCCTGACCCGCCACTGGAACCACCGCGACGCCCACCGCACCCGCGTCACCGAGGACTCCACCCACGTCGCCTTCGTCCTCGAAACCCTCCACGCCACCCGCGACAGCGACGTCCTCAAGGTCGCGGCGGAGGAACTCCAGGGCCTGCTCGCCCCGCACGCCGAACAGACCGCCGTGCACTTCCTCAGCCCGGCACAACCCCAGGCCACCACCTGAGACCGCCACCCACCCGGGTCGGCGTCGAGGTAGCGCCGGGTTCGGTCCCCGACCTCAGGGAGGTCCCTCAGCCCTGACGGAGCGCGGAACTCTCGTCCCCCGTACATGAGGCCAGGTGTCGGTCAGGGGGCGAGGGTCCCGTGCAGCGCGTCCGTCACGAGGGAGCGGATGGCGTCGGCGGTGACCGGGCGTGGGTTGGCGTACGGCTGGGCAACCGCCTGAGTGACGATCTCCGTCACGTCGTGCTCGGTCAGCCCGAGTTCGGCCAGGGAGCGCGGGGCGCCGAGCTCGACCGATGTCCTTGCGAGGTGCTTGGGTACGTCGTCGGTGGCAAGGGCGCGGCTCAGGGCCCGCTCCGCCGTAGGGGCCGCGGGGAGGTTGAAGGCGGCGACGTACGGGAGCAGGACCGTGTGGGTGGGTGCGTGTGGCAGGTCGAAGGTGCCGCCGAGGATGTGGCAGAGCTTGTGGTGCAGTGACATGGTGGTGGCGCCCAGGCAGGCGCCGCACAGCCAGGCTCCGCGCAGTGCGTCCGACCGGGCCTCGATGCCCAGGGGATCCTCGGCGATGGTGGGCAGGGCGGTGGCCAAGGAACGGACGCCTTCTTCGGCCATCAGGGAGACGATCGGCGAGGCGTCGGGCGCGTACAGGGCTTCGACCGCGTGGGCGATGGCATTGAAGCCGCTGGTCACCGACATGTCCACCGGGAGGCGGAGGGTGAGTTCGGGGTCGTAGACGACACTGCGGGGCAGCACGGAACGGTCGCGCCCGGTCCGTTTGCGGCCGTTGTCGGTGAGGCCCCAGATGGGCGTCATCTCGGAGCCGGCATAGGTGGTGGGAACGCTGATCACGGGAAGCCCGGTTTCCAGGGCGATCGCCTTGCCCAGGCCGATCGTGGAGCCCCCGCCGATGGCCAGACAGCCATCCGCGCCGGCCTCCCGCGCGGCCTTGCGGGCCGCCGCCGCGACATCGGCGGGTACGTGCATCCGGGCTTCGGTGAACCGGCCGGCGCACGCGTCTTCGAGCAGCGTTGCCGCGTGCTCGGCGAGGGCCGCTTGCTCCGGCGTGGACAGCACCAGCAGCCGGCGCAGACCCAACCGCTCGGCCTCCTGCGGCAGTTGGGCGAGAGTCCCGGCGCCGAAGATGACCCGCATGGGCAGGGCTTCGTAGGTGAAACTCGGCTGCCGGGCGGTCACGGCGTGGCCTCCGGCGCGGTTGTCAGAACGATGTCGAATGTGGCGTGGGTGAAGGGGGCGGTCACGCCGAAGCGGTCGGCCTCCTGTGCGTCGTGCAACTCGCTGAAGTCGGTGATGAGGCCCCGTTTGACGGCGAAGACCGCGTCGGAGTCGATGTACGGGCTGTCGCCGACGAACACGTGGGTGGTGACCGGCCGGCAGCCGACGGCGCTCGCGATGAAGTGGACGTGGGCGGGCCGGTACGGATGGCGGCCGGTCGCTTCGAGGAGGCGGCCGACGGGGCCGTCGGTGGGGATCGGGTAGTGGGAGGGGACGACGGTGCGGAACCAGAAGCGGCCCTCGTCGTCCGTACGGAACAGGCCCCGCCCGTTACCCGGGGGCTGCACGTCGGGTTGCTGGACGTCGTAGAAACCGTCCTCGGTGCACTGCCACACGTCGAGTTCCGCCCTCGCCAGTGGTGTGCCGTCGGCGCCTGTCACCCGGCCGGAGATCACGCAGGGGCGGCCGGTGCCCAACAGGTCGATGGAGTCGCCGAGTTCACGTCGCGGCGACTCGGTCATGTGGAAGGGGCCGAGGACGGTGCTCTCGGTTCCCTGCTCGGTCCCGTTCAGGGTCTCGACGAGCATGGAGACGCCCAGGACGTCGGAGAGGAGGACGAACTCCTGCCGGGTGTCGTCGCATGCACGGCCGACGGCGGTGAGGAAATCGATCGCGGTCTCCCACTCCTCCATCGTGGGCTCGATGTCGCGGACGAAAGCGTGCAGATGACGGGTCAGGCTCTCCATCACCTCCCGCAGCCGGGGGTCCTTGGTGTTCCGGAAGCTTTCCACGACTGCAGCGGTCGCGGTCTCGACGGTGAAGTCCATGGGGGGCCTAGCGGTTCGTACTGCCGGGGGTGCGGACGAGATGGTCGGTGAACCAGTCGGCGGTGAACGCGTCGCGCTCGGCGGCGTGGTTGTAGAGGGTGTGCTCGCCGTCGGGCCAGCTGCGGAGGGTCGCCGCTGTGGGGTCGGCGGCTTGCAGGAAGGGTTGCTGGTCCTCGTAGCGGGCGAGGGGGTCCTGTCCGCCGTGCAGCAGGAGCAGTGGGCAGCCGATCCGGTGCTTGTCCGGGTCGAAGCGCAGGCCGTCCATGACCTCGGCGACACGCTCCAGGTCGTCGGTGCCGACCACGGCGGCCAACTGCTCGCGGGCGGTGCGGAATTCGGGGACTGCCGGAGTGGCAGGGGCGCCGTTCACCACGACAGCGGCCACGCGCGGGTCGGCAGCGGCCAGATGGGCCGCGAACAGGCCGCCGAAGCTCATGCCCTGGATTCCGATGGGGCCGCCGAGACGCTGATCGGCCTCGACCAGGTCGACGAAGCGGGCGAAGCCCTCGGTCACGCGCTCATCGACGTACAGCCCGTGGGTCAGCCGGGATTCGCCCTGGCCGGGACCTTCCGCGAGCAGGCAGGCCAGGCCCCGCGCCGTGTATGCCTCGGCGATCGGCAGGTAGGCCGCTCCCCAGCCGCTGAGCCCACCCCACACGATGACGGTGGCGTGGACCTGGCCGGAGGCGGGTCGGCACAGCCAGCCGCCGAGGGTACCGGCGCGGTGAGGGACCGTGACCCGTTCCATGAGCGGCGTGTGCGGGGACGGCAGAGCGGCGGCGGACGCGGTCGTCGCGGTGTGGCGCTCGTACAGTTCCCGCTTCTCCGCGGTGTCGGACTGGTACGCCATCTGCGCGAACATGAACGCGGCGGAGGCGAACCGGTACGCCTGGCGCGCCGTGGTCCGATGGCCGGCCGCCTCGGCGCGACCGGCGCGCTCCAGCTGGGCCTCCGCGAGGGTCATGGCGGAGTCCTGCCACCGCATCCCCGCAGTGGTGTCGGCGAGCAGCCGGCGGGCATCGGCATGGTCCATGCCGCAGTCGACCAGCCGGGTGAAGGGCATGGCCCGGTGCTGGGCCGCGGCCAGCGGTGACAGCACCGGCGTCTGGGGGTCCTCGTTCGTCATGCCGCTGCCTCGACGGCCGCGGTCAGCGCGGAGGCGAGGTCGTCGACCAGCGCGCCGAGGTCCGTGCTGTCGGCTGCCGTGCCGAAGAGGACGAAGTCGGGGCGTGCCAGGTAGGCCGCTGCGCCGAGTTCCCGCAGGTACGCGCGGTGTCGGCCGTCGAGGTCCTCGACGGTGTCCAGGGCGATCACGGCGCAGCCCAGGCGCTGAAGCAGGGCAAGCCGCTCCGGGCCGAGGGCGGCGGTGGGGTCCTCGGCGGCGACCAGGACGAAGCCGAACCCGGTCAGGTCGTCGAGCCGTCCGGTGCGCCCGTCGGCCAGACGGATCCGCCCCTGCGGGGTGAGGGTGCCGACCGGCGCGCTCGTGCCCGCCCGCAGCACGCCGTTGTCCAGCGGCGGGAACGGCGGCGGCGGGGGCACCTTGCCCGCGAAGAAGGCCGCGTCCCGGGCCGCCGCGGCCTCGACGTCGTGGGTGTTGGCGACCTTGCCGAGGGCGATCGCCGCGTGGGTGAGGGCGGTGACGTGCGGGCGGCGCTCACTCTCGTAGGTGTCCAGGAGTGCGTCGGGCGCCTGGCCGCCGAGGACGAGGTGGAGTTTCCAGGCGAGGTTGGTGGCGTCGCGCAGGCCGCTGCACGCACCCTGGCCGAGGTACGGGGGCATGGTGTGGGCGGCGTCGCCGGCCAGGAACACCCTGCCGGTCCGCCAGCGGCTCGCGATGCGGGCCTCGAACGCGTACACCAGCTGGCGGGTGATGCGCAGGTCGTCGGGGCCGAGGTCATGGTACTGGCGCAGCAGCCGCCAGGCGGCCTCCGGGGTGGTCATGTCCTGGCTGTTCTCCCCCGGGAGGAGGGCGAACTCGAAGCGCTGTCGGGTGTGGCCGATGTTGATGGTCATGTGGCCGCGCGCCGGGTCGCAGTACTGGGTGCCGTAGGCGAACTCCGGCGGCTGCGGGCGCAGCCACTCGGTGTCGACGTTGACCCACCGCTCGTTGAAGCCCAAGTCCTCGCGCTCGACTTCGAGCAGCTCGCGTACACCGCTGCGGCTGCCGTCGGCGGCGATCACATAACGGGCCCGGACCTCGTCGTGCGGGCCGTCCGCGGTCGCCGCCTCGGCGTTCCAGCCGCGCAGCCGCAGGGCGACGCCCTCATCGTCCTGCTCGAGGGCGGTAACGGCCCACCCCTGGCGGACGTCGACGGTGCCGTAGCCGCGCAGTCGTTTGTCGATCGCGCTCTCCACGTCCGGCTGGTACATGGAGAGATGGTCCGGATACCCCATCGAGCCGTCAGGGTTGGCGGGGATGTTCACGAGTGTGTCGCCCTTGCCGTTGACCCACAGGTACTGGCACAGCGACGAGTCGCGCAGCGCCTCGTCGACATCGGCCGCCGCCTGGACGGTGCGGGCGGCCTCGTCGTCGATGTGGGTGAGCCGGGGCAGCCCGTACAGGCCGGGCCACCGCTCGCACACCACCACGCGGTGGCCGAGCCGGCCCAGCAGAGATGCGGCGGTCAGGCCGGTCGGTCCGTAGCCGACGACGGCGATGTCATAGATAGGGGCCATAAAGCACCTCCGGAGGCGTCCCGCGCCGTTGCGAGGGTGAGGTGGAACGGAAGAAGAGGTCGGAAACGGGCGCCAAAAAGGTCGCCAAGATCCGTATGTGAGTCAGAATTCACATTGAATGCGAGTCGAGGTTCACACGCCAGCAACATGGCCGTCAAGAGGCTGATCGATAAAATGCGTGCGTGACCGAGTCCCCGACCCACAGGCCCCCGGCCCTCCAAGAACGCAGCCGCCGCTCACAGCAGGACATCCTCCGCGCCGGGTACGCCCTGCTCGAAGAGGGCGGAGCCGACGCCCTGACCGTGGCCGCCGTGGCCGAGCGGGCCGGCATGGCGGTCGGCAGCATCTACCGCCGGTTCGGCGACAAGGAAGGACTCCTGCTGGCCATCCAGCACGCC
>NZ_JNWJ01000090.1:0-19189 GCF_000716805.1 Streptomyces yerevanensis
CTACAGCACCGCAAGTTGTTCGACGAACACACCGCGTTCCCCACCGAACTCGCCGCCGCAGCTTGACGCGTTGGCATCGTGAGGTGTCTGCCTTCATGCCTCCGCACCGGGCAACTCACCCGATCCAGGACCCCGTTCGAATCGGACCGACCACGCGAGCGGATAGAGAACAGGCAGTTAGGCAGCCAATTTGGCGCGAGCCTCGAAGATCATGGCCCAAAATCGGGCACTAACGGGCAGGATCACAAACCTGCCCGATCCGCTGGCTAGCGTAATGGGCCATGATCACTCGCGCCAAATCAGCTCCAGCCCAAAGCCGCTCCGCCGACCTGCGGAAAAAGACTCCGCCACGGAGGAGAACGCTCTAAAGTGCTAGGCCTCGACCCACATCACCATTACACCCATTGCGAGGTCTAGCATGCCCGAAGAAGCCCACAAAAAGGACATTGCATCATTCAGTGCCGAGGATTTGTCTTGCCTTGAACGCGCCACAAGCCTCACATATCTCGAGACGGTCAATGATTTTCTAGTCTTCGGTTTCCCGGACCGAAATGGATTCCGCCAGCGTGGCGCAGGGATTCCTTTCGATGTGGCGGTAGAGCTTCTGCAAGCGGTAAACCGTGAAGCAGAACGCATGACTGACTATCAGGGATGGGTGGACCCGGAGAAGGGATTTGTCGAATTCGAACTTAGACAGCAAGCCATGAACCCGTTCCGTAGGGGGGCAGCAGATCAATTTGAATTCGAGATCTACCCGTGCCAGCACTCGCACGCAAGCAACCCGCCCTTTGAATACGACGAGGACAGGGATCGATACTCCCCCGTAATGCGCGTCACCTCTAGCGAAGGGTCTACCTGTCTGGAGATTTCACCCAATACGGCGCTCTGTTATCCTCTGCTGCCGCCGACCATTGACGGTGAATATCGAGTGCGATCCCAGTCGACTCTGAAGATTTACCTTGAGGGTGCGACAGAGAAGGGAGAGCTGCTTCGCAAAGCGCGCGAGCTGGCGAACTCATTCCTCTTCGAGCTGAGCGCACGACACAGGATGGTTTACTCTTTGCGTCCACGGGTTGAAAGCCCTGCTTACCGCCGACACGGGTCAACCATCAGCAATAGAGTCAGATTCCCTCGAACGCCCGTGCCTGACAATATCGCGACCCTATTTTCCATTCCTGGCGATACTGCGCTACGCGGCAATCATACCCTTTTCTATCTTTCCTACTACCAGATTCTGGAGCACTACCTACCCGCTGTGCACAGGCGGGAGACCGTCAGGAAGGTGCGGCGGATTTTGCGGGCGATTGATTTCGACGAGGAGAAGGACTCCTCTGTCCTGCAAATTCTGAACTCGGTGGAACGTTCACATGGGGCCAGCGAAGGAGAGCAGCTAAAGGCACTTATTGGAGAATGCGTCCCAGAGGACAAGCTGCGCGAGTTTTTCGCACGTGATCACGACGGCCACTTTGAAAAGAACGGCCCAATTTCGGGGGTTCAGGCGATCAATCTGAAAAGCGGCGAAGCGCTTCCTTCTCAGGTGGCAAAGAGGATCTACATGCTCCGAAATCGGATCGTGCACGCAAAGGATGACGTCCGGTACGCCGAATCCAAAGTGCTACTTCCGCTGAGCTATGAGGCGCTGAGGCTATCTCCAGACATTGAGCTCCTGAGGCTATTGGCCATAGAGGTTGTCGTCGACAACCGATAACTAAGCCACGGACGGCTCGTCGTCACCGGCCGGCAGCGTCCTTGGTAGAGCTGCAGCGCGAGCGTAGGAACCTCAGCAATCGGTCCACTTAGAGCTACGGATCAGAAGGCTTCTGACATCCACGGCTGACATCAACGACGCCGGATGGAGGCGTACACCAGCGTCCCTGCTCGACTGCCGCACCAATCGACAGCGGCGGCTGGGTCCGGCTCGGATTGAACTCCTAAAGCGGATGTCGCAGTTTCAGATTCTGCCGGGAGGACCAGCGAAAAAGCTACCTACGGACCTCCGTCCATGTGGCTCATGGCTTCGCTCTGCTCTCCTTGACGACGTGCGTGTACGCGTCCATGGTGGTGCTGATCGAGAGTGCCCGAGAATCTCCATCACCGCACGGGACGCGTTCCCGACCGCCGTGAGGACGGTGGCACAGCCGTGCCGGGCGTCGTGCAGCCGGATCACGCGGAGGCCGGCGGACTGAGCAACGTCCCCAGACCCGCTCCACCGACCTCTGCAAACCCGTCGGGCGGCAAGTTCAACCTTTCATCCACACAACGTGTCAGCTTGTATGCTCTCTCGGATGCGTGCTGCGACACCCCAGCCAGGCGCACCTGACCGTGCGCGCCGACGCCTTGAAGAGAGGCGGCAACGGCAAGGTTCGACTCATCTTCGCGCCCCCATAGGAGCACGACGCAATAGGAGCCGGAGAGCTCCTGCGCCCCGTCCATTCCCTCAGAGGGACCATCGCACGTCCCCGGAAGCCCCCTCCGGAAGAGATTGGGTGGCGATCTTCGTCAATCTGCTACCCGGCGCGGCAGCGTTAATTGCGCTGATATTCACGTGGCAATCGGTTAGTCAGACATATGCCAATCTCAACTTGTCAGAGGAAGGGCAGATCACCGACCGTTACACTGCTGCGGTAGTCAATCTGGGTGAGAAATCCGAAGCACTCCGCCTGGGGGGTGTGTATGCACTGCAGCGGATCATGCAGGATTCCCCACGCGATCAACCAGCGATTGTGAATGTACTTTCCTCTTTTGTGCGGTCGAATGCGCAAGCGGACAGCTGGACTGTGCCCGGGACATGGGCGATAAAGTGCGATCCGGTTTCCCTTCCGAGGGAAGTGGAAAGTTCCACTCCTCCGCCACAACCGGCGGCTGATGTGCGTGCGGCCATCGATGTTCTTGTCTCTAGGGATAGGGGCCGGGATAGGGGAGTGAAAGTCGACCTCAGGTTCGCCGATCTACGAGGGGTCGAGTTGCGCGACCAGAATCTTAGCGGCTTCTTGCTGAGTGGTGCTGATCTGCGGAGTGCGCGCATTGCATATGCCGACCTCCGGGAGGCCGATCTATTGAGAGCTCGTCTCGATGAGGCGGACCTCACCGGAGCTAATCTGCAAGGCTCAGTGCTGCAGGGTGCAGACCTTCAGGGTTCAGAGCTCTCGGGAGCTGATCTAAGTGGCTCACATCTCGCAGGGGCAAATTTTGCCCACGCCGAAATGAGTGAAGCTCGACTTGTTAAAGCCGCTCCCGGCCCCCTGAACGCCGATGTGGGAGACCTGGCCCCAAATTTCTCGTGCGCCTCGCTGGAAAAAGCTAACCTGTCCGAGAGTGAGATGGGAGGAGTTTGGCGAAGTGCTATTCTTTTGAAGGCGAATCTCATTGGCGCAGACCTCAGCGGTTCGGATTTCACTGGGGCGTGTCTAGCGGAGGCGAATCTGTCTAAGGCACAGCTCCGATATGCCGTATTCAGCAAAGCCAAGACGGCGGGCGTGAATTTTTCGGGCGCTTATCACGCACATGCGAGAGATTTCCCTTCTCGCGAGCAGAATGAGGCTCCAGCCGTTGGTCAAATACCTTGTTGAGCGGCTATCCGGCTCTGTTCCGAAATGTGATCAACTGCTGGTTGCTGTGCAGCAGGGAAGTACAGCAACCACCATGACTGCAGCCGACCACCAGCGTCTCCGGGCGACCACCTGACCACTCCCTCAGGCCTCAATACCCTCCCAGCCACGGTTCGGGACGGGGGGGTCCGTGCCAGACCCGTGCCAGATCGTGCGGGGAATCACGGGGAATAGCGGGGATACGGTTGACAGCGCACCGGGCGCCGATCCCGCGCCGCCGCAGGTCAGTAGAGCTCTCGCCCCCCAGAGCACACGAGCTTCCCAAGCTCAGGTCTTGTCGCGGTGGTGTCCCCTGGAGTGGTGTAGCAGCGATCACTTCTCGCGACTTGCTGTTACCACATCGCGCTGCTACACCGCTCTGCGGGACACCATCCCGGACCGGCGGTCGACGGCAGTCATCCCCAGCCCTGGCAGCCAGCCGACCCTGTTTATGCTCACGCCCATGGCACTCGAATGGGAACAGATCATCGTCGACTCCTCCGACCCCATCGCCCTCGGGCGCTGGTGGGCCGAGGCTCTCGGCTGGGTAGTGGTCGACGAATCCGAGGAGATCATCGAGATCCGGCCTGAGCCGGACCAGATGCCGGGGCTGCTCTTCGTGCCTGTCCCCGAAGGCAAGACGTCGAAGAACCGGCTCCACCCCGACTTCCGCCCCGACGACCAGGAGGCCGAGGTCGCCCGGCTGCTCTCCCTCGGTGCCCGGCGCGCCAACACCGTGCAGGACGAGCAGCACTGGGTGACCCTCCTCGACCCGGAAGGCAACGAATTCTGTGTCCTGGGTGAGCGGAAGAGCTGAGCGGGGCCGGGCAGTCGTTCGGGCGGAGGTGCCGGACGGTTTCGCCCACCCGCAGCTGCCCCCGCCGCTGTTCGCCAACCCGGCTACACCACTACACGGGACATGACCCTTGTCGCCTTGCTTAGGGCGAGGCCGTGAGGCCGACGCAGCAGCTGAGGTGGAGTGGGGAGCCGGCGTACCTTCAAAGGTGTTCTACCGTCGTGAATCACCTCATCCCTCAGCGATCGCCATCAGGCACTCCTCGGCTTCCGCTTCGCATGCCTTGATGCGCGCCTGGACGCGACGATCGTCCGCGATATTTGAGGGCAGCTGCGTGTCGTTGAAGATTCCTGCTTCTTTCAGCTGGTCCGGCGTCAAGCCGGTAGCGGTTGAGAGGTTCGCTCCCTGGAAGTTGGCATCGCGCAGGTAGGCTCCCGAGAGATCTGCACCGCGAAGGTCTGCACCGATTAACTTCGCTCCCTCGAAGTCTGCGGATTTCAGATAGGCACGCCTCAGATCCGCGTCATTGAGTTGGGTCGAATGGAATTCAGCGAAATTCATGATCGCCGATTTTAGATCCGCTCCCGTGAGGAATGCTCCTCGAATGTAAACCCCCTCAAGCATTGCTCCGCGGAGGTCGGTTTTAGTGAGGAAGGCACTGTCAAGCTTTGCTCCGTGCAAGTCTACGCCGACAAGGTACGCGCCAGACCAGTCGATCCCGTTGGGCCCTTCCTTCTCTGTGTTTCTTGCCCCGAGGATCTCTACCGCTGCTGCCACGTCCTCACTGGCTTTCGGTAGGCCAGCAATCTGCGCACTCTTCGACTTCCCTTTTGATGAATTTGCTCGGGTTCGCACGTAGGCCGAGAGCACGCTCACGACTGCGGGCTGGTCCGTTCGAGAATCGTTCATGATGCGCTGCAGCCCGTAGATGCCACCGAGACGGACGTCGAGTGAATTGTCTCCGAGCTGAGCAACGGCAACTGTGAAGCGTTGGGTGACCATCCCTTCGCGGGAGATCTTCAGTTCCTCGCCACGGTTTCGGAGTTCTTCTTGTGCCTGTTGAGCCGACAGCCCGGTGAAAAGCAGTGCAGCGGTTGCTGCGAGTGCGGTGAGCGCAGTAGCCGCCGAGTTGACTCGCTGGTGCCAGTCCCGGCTGGGCTGGGGGACCGTTTGCTGGTGTCGTCGCGGTACGACGACGAGCCGCGATGCGGAGGGTGGGGTGGCGCGTTGTGCAGGGATTCTGATCCGCTGCCGCGGGAGCTGGCGTTGTCGTGCAACTCGCGCTCGATCACCCGGCCCTGTCATGCCTTGCGCCCCCTGTCCGTTGTCGACTCCCCCATGGCGTCGCGTACTTGGGGAACGCTGACATCGGGTGATCAGTCACGGTCGGTCCCATCACATCGCAACCCTGGCGCACCACAAGCGCACCAGATCGAGCGGGGAACAGCGGGGAATCACGGTGAAAGCAAGCGGCGCGCACGAGGCCTCAGCTCAGCCGTTCGCGCAGATCAGCACCCGAACCGGCGACAAATGATCGCAGCTTCCCAAGCTGAGAGCACGGGGCGATTCTCGTCACATGCTCAACGACGAAGGACCAGGTCAACAACATGGGCCGCAAAGCAACAGTGGTGCAATCGACGTCCTGCGGCTGAGTACAGGGACCACGGGCTGCGGCAAGGCATTTGGGGTGCGTTCCATCGCCCGCCTGAGCCCCATGCGCCCCACCCCGTGCGGTTCTTGGGGAGGTATCCGTAGGCTGCCATTCGACGGCGGGTCCGGGCAGACTGTGCCACTCGCATCACGGGTGATACCGAAACGGGGATGGAGGTTCGGGGTGCGCGGAGCGGTACTGGAAGGCCGCTATCGGCTGGTGCAGCGTCTCGGGGCGGGCGGGATGGGGGAGGTCTGGAGGGGCGTCGATACGCGGCTCGACCGAGAGGTGGCTGTCAAGGTCATCGCCCAAGGTCCGCACGAAGATGGACAGTTAGCCGCACGCTTCCGCAAGGAGGCCCGTAGTGCGGCTCGTCTGGCCCACTCACGCATCGTGACAGTCCACGACCACGGCGAGGCCGAGGCCGATGGTCATCCACTCCTCTTCCTGGTAATGGAGCTCGTGCAAGGCCGTCCTATGTCCGCGTTCTCAACCACGGGAGAGCCGGCTATCGATGCGGTGGTGGAGTGGGGTATCCAGATCTGCGAAGGTCTCGCAGCGGCCCATCGTGCCGGTGTCATTCATCGTGACATCAAACCAGCCAACATCATGGTGTGCGGCGAAGGGGAACTCGATGTCAAAATCTGTGACTTCGGTATCGCCCGGCTGGTAGAGGAGTCCGGGCCCGGACTGACAGGGACCGGCGCAACGATCGGCACCCCGGCGTATATGTCCCCTGAGCAGGCCCGTGGAGACCGCAGCATCGACGGGCGCAGTGACCTGTACTCGCTGGGTTGCCTTCTCTATGAGCTCCTGTCCGGAGCCCCTCCATTCGAGGGGGCCGGGTGGTCGGTGCTGGCCCAACACATCAACCGCCAACCGGATCCAGTCCGCGCCTTGCGCCCTGATGTACCGGATGACCTCGACCGACTCATCCTGCACCTTTTAGAAAAGGAGCCGCACCAGCGCCCGGCCGATGCCCAAGAGGTAATCGATCGACTGATCGGTGTGCGGTACGAACTTGGCCGTCCTCTCCCTGACGCATTGGAATTATCCCAGGCGCCTACGGCCGATGCCACTCGTGCACCGGAGTCGGCACCCTTGCGAAGAACGGCTCCAGTAACCGAGCAGGATTCCTCCAGAGCTGCGGCCGTACGAACGGTTCCGATGACTGGTCGGACAAGTGCCTGGAGCGGCCTACTCGCTGCTGGCTGCATCTACGCCCAGTTCAGCGTTCTGACCAGTTGGTCTCCTTTCTGGATATCCGCAGTGTGCGTACTGGCTTTCGTAGCAGTAGGACTGGATGCGTATATATGGGCTCCTCCCGACAGCGGTGTGCGCGAGGGCGACGCCGAGGAACTCCCCATCGGTATGGCAATGCTGTGTGCGGTGCTCACGGCAGGATTTCTGCTCTTCTGGCCCCCATCGCCGTGGTGGACGGCACTATTGGCCCTCGTGCTCGTTGGCCCACTGCTGTCCCTCATCGCCGCAGCACTGCGGCGTGTCGTCGAGTCTGTGGTCCGCCGGGCGCCGTGGCAGAGCGCGGTCGGTACAGCAGCCGGTCTGCTCAACGGAGTCACACTCGCCGGATTGCTGGCCGCAGGGCGCGGTGCGACCGTCTTCGTGGCACTTCTGGCGGGCATGGTGACGTGGCTTGCTGTCGCGGTTGTGGTCACCTTCTCTCTGCCCTCAGTTGAGGGACCGGCCGCTGAGAGCTGACATTGCGGAGGCAACCCGAAGACGATCCAGGCGAGAGATCCCTGACCCATAGGACACGGCCAAGAGGTCGCGTGCCACAACCGTGCCAGATGCAGGGGGCAGCTGCGGTCAACCAGGGTAGCCA
Organism: Streptomyces yerevanensis; assembly: GCF_000716805.1. Lineage (NCBI taxonomy): Bacteria > Bacillati > Actinomycetota > Actinomycetes > Kitasatosporales > Streptomycetaceae > Streptomyces > Streptomyces yerevanensis. The sequence goes on from NZ_JNWJ01000090.1 coordinate 7,878, forward strand.
GCGGGCGCATCCCCACCTGTTAGCTCGGCCAGTGAATCTGCAGGTCACCGGTAGATTGCCCCAGCCTCTCTCCTAAAGAGGTGGCCGGCGGTAGCGCCGTGCCCTTCGCGATTTGGAGCCGTGGCGGGGCCGTCGGAGGGCGCTCAACGACAACCAACGCTGACAACCGTTGACAGCTAAGTCGCAGGTCGCAGCGTTGATCGATTACACGACGGCAGGTCAGAGACCCAGCCCTTCACTTCTTCGGCTACTGATTGCACTCGACGGCCCTTGACTCGCCCATTGAGTACTCCGATCTCCGGACGGCGACACCCCAAAGGGGAGAAAATCGGGCTACGGCCGTCCGGCTGACGTCGCGGAGTCTTGGTGCCTCCGGAACCCGACATTGAGCAGGACGCCGGGGACCCTTCGTCAGGCACCCGGAAGTGTTGCTGCGAGCATGCGAATCAGATTCTTTTGCCTGGGCGGTCCCCGCCGGACGGCTGCTGCACAACCGCACAGCGCGTGAAGGAGGTGCCGGGGCATGGACGTGGTCCACGAACGATGCGCCGGAATCGACATCAGCAAGGCCGACGTGAAGGTCTGCGTCCGCGTCCCGGGACCGGGCAAACGCCGCCGCAAGGAGATTCGTACCTTCTCGACCATGACCCGTGACCTGCTGGCGATGCGGGACTGGCTGCTCGCCGAACAGATCACCGTGGTCGGGATGGAGGCCACCGGCTCGTACTGGAAGCCGGTGTTCTACCTGCTGGAGGACGCTCTCGAGTGCTGGCTGCTGAACGCCCGGCACATGAAGAACGTCCCCGGCCGCAAGACCGACGTTGCCGACTCGGAGTGGCTCTGCAAGATGGTCGAACACGGCCTGGTCAGGCCCTCGTTCGTGCCTCCGCGTCCGATCCGACAGCTGCGCGACCTCACCCGCTACCGCACCGAGGTCATCCGCGAGCGCACGCGCGAGGCCCAGCGGCTGGAGAAGCTGCTGGAAGATGCGGGGATCAAGCTGTCCGCGGTCGTCTCGGACCTGCTGGGCAAGTCCGCCCGGGCGATGCTGGAGGCCCTGATCGCCGGGGAGCGTGATCCCAAGGCCCTCGCCGAGCTGGCCAAAGCCAGCATGCGCGCCAAACGGCAGACTCTTGCCCAGGCACTGACCGGCCAGTTCACCGACCACCACGCTTTCCTCGCGCGGACCATGCTCGACCGCATCGACGCGGTCACCGCGACCGAAGCCCGCCTGAGCGAGGAGATCACCTGCCAACTCGCCCCGTTTCGCCGCCCGATCGAGCTGCTGACCACGATCCCCGGCGTCAGCACCCGCGCGGCGGAGATGATCCTGGCCGAGATCGGCGCGGACATGACCCGCTTCCCCTCGGCTGCTCACCTCGCCTCGTGGGCCGGGATGTGTCCGGGCAACCACGAGTCCGCCGGCAAGCACACCTCCGGCAAGTCCCGGCCCAGCGATCCGTGGCTGAAGAACGCGCTCGGCCTGGCCGCCACCGCCGCGGCCCGCAGCAAGGACAGCTACCTCGCGTCCCGCTACAAACGCATCGCGATCCGCCGCGGCAAGAAACGGGCCCTGGTCGCCCTCGGGCACACGATCCTGACCTCGATCTGGCACATGCTCACCAACGACGCCGAGTACCGCGACCTCGGAGCGGACTACTTCCTGCAGCGAACCGGCCGGGCCCGCCAGACGCGGCGCCTGGTCAGCCAGCTCAACATGCTCGGCTATCAAGTGTCCCTCCAATCAGCGGAAGCGATCTGAACTGCGGCGTTGGGGGATTTTCGAATCAGACTCCACCGCCCTAGTGCGCCAATGACCCGACGCGCCATTGATTAGCACGGTTGACAGTGTCAGCTCACCATCGATGCACTACTGAAGTTGATTGGGCGATGCGGATCATCTACCCCAGAGCCACAGGGCGAGTTCGGCAGTTCTGTACATTAACGAGCATTCACGCCATTTCTTCATCAGAAGCGTCTTTATGCAAGTTCTCAATCTGACGAGAGATCCAACGGTTCAATCGGCCGGTGCTATTTTCTGCGGCGACATATTCGCCTCCCGGGAGAATTGCCAGCCCACACTCCTTCGTGATGAGTTTTAGCCTCTTCCCGGAGGAGGCGACAAGACGAGTCTCCAGCAGGCGGTTGCGCACGTCGTTAATTTCAACGCCGCGAGACTCTAGCCAGGACAGCATTACAGGATCGTCGCATCGAACTTCTTTCCCTTGGCAGAGCATTACGAGTAGAAGATACTCCTCTTCTCCAATGAATTCCGGGCTCCATTGCTCCGCCACCGGAATCCCGTCGAGTGTATCCGCATCAACCTGATGCGCTTGGACTTGCCAACCCTTCCTTCCATCGACGCATGCAGCACGAAAGCTCAGCAGAGTCCTGCCGACTTCCGTTTCGAGATCCTCCCCCCAAAGTTCCCGACCGAATCCGTATATTTCGTCTAGCCGCGTCCAAATAAACTCTAGGAGCAGCCTCAGCGGGTTTTCTGGTGTGGAAAAATAAAAAGGCCACCACCCATCTACCAAAGGTACCATAAATGGCCGACCGTTGGCCTTCGCGAGGGAATAACTCCCCGATATGATCAATTGAGGAAAATTTGTCGGGCCGAATCCAACATTGCCAATATTCTGCTCAAGATATTCGACCATTGACGACCGGAATGCCCGCTCGCTCTTGAATCCGTGCATCCCAAGAATTACTCGAATCGCAGACACCTGCTCCAGGGCAAGCGCGTGAAATAGAGCCTCCTCTTCGTACGGGAGAGCGGCTGGCCCTTCAGCATCCCAGGCAACCCGACCCGTCATCTCGGCAAACGTTCTGGCCGACGGGGCCAGACTGTGACCAGGGTCATCCAACTCCTCGTCACCGCTTTGATAATAAAAGTGCTCGATTTCGCTTACCGACCTAAGCTGAGCGAACGCATCACGAAGCTCGGCCGAGTGAAGCCTTTTCTTAACTTCGATGACGGCAATGATATCTTTGACATGCCATACGTACGAGTCAGTGTATGGCAGCTGCTCCCCCTCGCCTCGCACCACCATGCAGTCAAGTTGACCGGACAGGCGCCCTCGGCCATCACGAGCAAATCCGGATACCACCCGCAGTCCCAAGCCATCCGGAAGGGCGCTATTCAATATCTCGGAAGACAACCCCTCGTACATGTCTCCAATGGTCGGAGCATGTTTTACGGGGGAGCTATCGAGTTTAGGCAACTCGTCTCGGAGAATGCCTGAAAGAAGGTCGGCAACCGTGCGAATCATAGGGCCTCGCTCACAATTTGATGCGCCGGGGGCGTATGCTTGAGGGGTCGTGATCGCCAGCCCCAAAAGCCCCCCTCGACGCAAAGCCGCTCCACTAACCTGGTAATCACGTATCGCGCCGAGCTTGGCGATGCGTGAAACGGAAAATTAGATTACAGACCTCAGGTCTTGTGTCTAATGCGGGGCCCCGTCTAACTGGGGACCTGGCGCGCCGGCGACTCGCACAGGCGATTGAGACTCCGCCGATCTCATCGGTGATGCATGCAAGTTACGCGCATTAGAATAGCGAGTCCTGATTGCCCTGCTCGCCTGATCTATTTGACGCTTCGGGTGTGATGGCCACTAGTTCGAGTATCTGCGGGTCATAAAGCCAGTAATAGTGACCCTCTAGTTCTTGACGGCCGGAAATCCTCAGCGCAAGGTTATTCCGGTGGGCATCAACAGCCAGGTCATAATCTTCAACCTTTAGGCGCACCCTCATTTTTCGAGCCTCGGTACCCGCCAGAACATCCAAACGGACAACTCCAGGATTCCCTGGCTTTGGACGCTCAAGTAGAGTGACCGTACCCAAGAGGGTGACGAACTGCGGATCAGCTGTCGCTGCCAGCATATTCCCAGCCCGCTCCAGCGCTGCATAATCCGAGGGAATGAACTCAAGCTTATGGCGCTCGGCGGGGCGTCCAGAGAATAGCTCATCGGCAGAATTCAGCTCAACTTCAACTTCAGCACCTTCTGAATCTCTAATCAAATTACGGACCGCTTGAGTCAGCTCGTAACAAAATCCTCTATTGACATTCTCAACGAACGAGTAGGTCGACCCGGTCTCTTTGAAATGGTCAACTGACTCGCGTGCGGCTTCAAGCGCTCTCACCAGGCTGAGGGTAATCTCGCGACCCGTGTGTCGACCAATCAGCGGAATCGTGTCACCAGACTTGATTTTGTGCTCAGAAAACACCTCGTCCGGAGGGGCATAGGCGGTGATCACATAGCTCCCCACCTCGGTCTGTCCCATCAGAACTGAGTCCATGAATGACTTTGCTAGGAAATTATTAGAGTTTCCATAATAGGCAGCTTTAGATTTCCGGGTTTTGGCTGCGACAACCATGGATTTATGAGCGCCTGCATGGAGGTCTTCACCAGCGCTCCAAGGGATTGTCCCTTTCCGGGAAGCCACTTCCTTGTGAAACTTCATTTCGTCACCCAAGGCGTGCAGAGTCGCAGCTCGCTTCAGGATCGAACGGATCCTCTCATCGCCCAAATTCCAAGCCTGCGCCACCGCTTGACTGAGCAGATCAGAGTAGTCTTCCGTTTCTTGATTCTGAGGTAGCAGGAGGCCACCATTCGATCGAGTGTCGGAATCTGACGCCGGCCGCCAACGACTATAGAGGTTGGTCTGGCCGCCGAACCTCTGCCACCCGGTTGATTCGAGAGCAAGGGCAAGTTGCCCGTCCGTGAGGTGTTCGGCGACCTCACGGAAGTCCGGTACCCTCACGGTGCACCTCCCTTACCTATTCGCTCCATGATTGCGCATAACGCGACGTCGTCAAATATTTGGCTCGTAGAAACCCTAACGGCCGTGTACTTTTCCCCGGATGGCTGAACGCCCGTAACGCTTCTCCAGTAGGCGCAATGCCGCAATTGGAATATATCGTGACTGGCTTCGACCCATTTGGCAATATCTTCGGGCACAATCATTGCCACCAATATGCGATGAACGATCACATTGGAGCGTGCGAGAAGAGCTAAACGTTCGTTGGAGAGATTCACCGAGACGAAACCACTAGGAGGATTGGGTGCCGAAGTCCAAGTGCTTTTTAGCTGTATCTTCAGATCTATTTGACAGTCCGCTGTGTGGGACTCCGAGGTGTGACTTAGCTTCCAATCGATCCCGTCATCCGGCTCCGGTTTGGCCATGGTGCAGCCAGCTGCCGCAGCGACCGCGCGAAGGTAGCCATCCTGCAACATCTCCATCCGTTGCTTCTTGGGCAAGTCTCCACGCAACGGCATCTCGGGCACGGCGGCTTCAACATTGATCATTCATCCCCCCAGCATGTCCCCTAGATCACATGCTAGAACCTAGTAGTCACGGTGGGTAGGGGAGATTGGCCTGCGTCTCATGCCCCTCTGCTCTGCGAGCTGGTGGGGCGCATCCTCCAGGCCGTGCCACTCTCGTGCCGGAACAGACAGGGGCGCACGAAAACTGCGGGTCGCAGAGGCAGCTCCGCTGGGCCCTGATCAAGCTAGGAAATCCGCGGGCCATCTACGATCACTCATCCCGGACCCGCACCACAACCGCACCAGTTCGAGGGGGGAACAGCGGGGAGTCACGGGGAACGTGGGCGCCGCCGCCTACGACACAGCCCGGCCGTTCGCCCAGGTCAGCGCCCAAACTGGCTGCGAATGATCGCAGCTTCCCAAGCTGAGGACACTGCCGTCGATCCAAACCGGCTTGGTTTGACTGGGGGGAGAAGCCCCGGTCCCTGACCAAGGCTTCTCCCCATGAGTGCGCTATTGCGAACCGAAGGTCGACGCTGACAGTCGCGGCTTCTGATTACCCTTCAGAAGCGGTGAGGTTCGCTCACCGCCAAGAGGTGCCCGCGGCTGGTCGCGACACGGAGCACGTCCCGCAAGGCTTCGGTCAGCTTCGTCGCCAGAGGGCGCAGCTCCCCCAGCTCCGCATCCTCGTCGCCGAGTACGTCTAGTGCTTGCTCCAGCAGCTCGGCCGCCATCCCGAGTTGGACCGCTTCCATGTCGTCCGCCAGGCGGGACATGTAGCCATCGCGGTCGTCGGTGCTGAGATAGCAGGGCTGGCCCTCCGGCCCCGACCACGGGAGAAGCCTTAGCTCGTTTCGGGCTGTCATCCTTGTGTCTGCCTCTCCTCGATCACGTGGTGGGTGGTGAAGACCGCGTCGACGCGGTCCCCCGGGAACACCAAAAGCGCGGCCTCAACGACCCGCCCAGCGCTGTCGGTGGCGACGCGTGTGATCGCGAGAACCGCCACGGCGGAGCTGATCCGGAGGGTCGAGACTTCGTCCGGCGTCGGGAGGCGGGCGCATACCGTCTCCCGGAAATCGGCTGGCGGGGGGCTCAGCATGGCGAACCTCGTGACTGTCCCCTCACTTGAGGTTCCGTCGCCGAGTACTGAGGTCGGCGTCAGGTCACGCGGGACGTAGAGGCGGGCCAGGCTGTGCGGCGACTCTCCCTCGTGGCTGATGCAGAGGAACTCGGTCAGTGGCGTACCGTTCGGCACCCTCAACAGGGCTGTCAGATGCCCGCGCGCCCGGATCGCGGTGGTGCGGACAGTGACGCGCAGAGCCGCGTCAGCAGCGGTCCACGGGTCCAACGTGCCCCATCCGCCGACGTATGTGATCTTGCGGAGGGGACGACGAACGAAGTTCCCCTTGCCGTGGATCTTCTCGACGAGGCCTTCCCCCTGAAGCACTGCGAGAGCATTCCGCAGCGTCGGCGTGCTGACCCTGTATTGACCTGCTAGCTGGGCCTCCGAGGGAAGGCGTTCGCCGGCCTTGATGCGGCCGGTCGTGATCTGGTGCCGGAGGTCATCGGCAATGCTGTGATGGCGAGATGGCACGGACTCCATCACCGCCTTCTCAGCATCCGCACGGCGACGAGCCGGGTCCGCGTGTGCATGGTCAGCAACTCACCCGACTCGAACAGGAGTTGCTTGGCCCCGTGGGGCAATTGGAAGAGGTTGCTCACCCGGCACGCCCGGCCGCCGACCTGTATGACGTCGCCGCACTGCACGGTGGTCGAGGTGATCTCAACGGTGGATACCAGCGCGCCGCTGGGTGCCCGTTCCCTCACCGCTTCACCTCCGCAAGCGTGGACTGGTCGAACGCCGAGTGGCAGGGGCAGTCGCATGCCTCGTAGATCACCGGAATGTCGATCGGCGCCGCGGCCGGGGAGGACTCCGCACAGGCATGGTGCGTGCCGATCCGGCATGAGGACGATCGGTAGGAAGCGGCCTCAGCGTGCGTGATGCGAGGCCGTTGACGAGGAGGCATCAGCGGACCCCCGCGAGGGCGGACCAGGCTTCAGCCGGCAGATGGCGAGCAACCACCATCGAGCGCTACCGTACGCGCTTCTCCCAGGCCAGCATGTACGGACGGACGAGCGCGATGTCCTCACCCGCGAGCGAGTCCGCGCGGTCCGGGTGCCGTCCCTGGGCGGTCGTCGACCTGTCGGTGAGCGCAGGGGGTGCCAAGGCGGCTGTCGGCCGGGAGGATGTTAAGGGGCGGCGGTGCCTGCCCTTGGGGCGGTGCCGCTCTCTGGTGAGCGAGACGGCACGGCGGATACGGTTGAGCAACGCTGCTCAGCTCCTTATCGCTGATGGCTCGGTCCCCCGACATCGCCCGTCGTGGGGACCGCTCTGCGTACGACCGCCCAGAGGGTGCGGCCGTTCAAGTTGGTGGCGAGAAGCCCGAATTGATGGGCCTCGGCCACCGTTTCCAGGGCCTCCCGCCATGACTCGGCGGAGAGTGATTCCGGCACCTCCGCTTCGACCGTCGTGTGTCGGGCGTGCTCCTCCACGCGCGTGGGGAGCCCGACGGCCGATAACCGGGCGGCGATGGCCGCCGCGCTAACTCCCGAAGCGGGCACAGGGCAGCCTCCGTTACCGGCGATCACTTTGAGTGAAGCTAGTTAACTAGATTAGAGCTAGTGGACTAGCTTTTCCATATGCCTGAGCAGCCGCCCTATCTCCGCATCGCCGACGAACTCCGGCGGCGGATCGCGGAGCACGTGTGGGAGCCGGGGGACCGTCTTCCCTCCCGTGCCCAGATCGGCCAGGAGTGCGGCGTGGGCGAGAACGTGGTGCGCCGGGCACAGGAACTGCTGATCTCCCAGGGCGTGCTGGAGGGCCGCGCCGGTTCCGGTACGTATGTCGCCGAGCCCCGGCAGCGGGTGCGAGTTGTCCGTTCAGCGGCGCGCGAGCAGCCCGACGGGTCCCCGTTCCGCGCGGACATGAAGGCTGCGGGCAGGCAGGGGGATTGGGAGAGCCGGACCGACGCCAAGGTCCCGGCGCCGACGGAGATCGCGGCACGTCTCGGAATTGCCGAGGGTGACCTGTGCGTTCGTACCGCGTACGAGTTCCTCGCCGACAGCAGGCCGGTGCAGCTGTCGACGAGCTGGGAGCCGTACGACCTCACCGCCGGCACCCTCGTCGTCCTCCCCGAAGGAGGGCCGCACGCCGGAGCGGGCGTCGTGAACCGCATGGCCGCAATCGGCATCAACGTCAGCCACGCCGTGGAGCAGCCCGAGCCACGGCAAGCGACAGCCGAGGAGGCGTCACTTCTCGGCATCCAGAAGGCCGCCTTGGTCACACACATCCGCCGGACGTACTACAGCGACCAAGGGCGGCCCGTGGAGACGGCGGACATCGTCGTGCCCGCCGCCCACTGCGAGATCGTCTACGAGATTCCGATCAATCGGTAATCGGCAGCTCCCGCCGCCCCGCGACAGAGCCTCCAGACGTCATCAGTCCGTGCCCCATCCGTGCCCGATAGACCGGGAAATCACGGGGACACACGGCGACGAGCGGGCACCACTCAGCACAACGGCCCCCGACCGGGAACAACGCGCTGCCCAGGGCGGGTCACTCCGACGTACAAACGCCCAGCAGGTCAGGATGTTGATCAATAAAGCGGCCGCAGGTCACGGCCGCTGGTGTTCAGTTGTGGCTCTGCAGCAGCACAGCGAGTGCACCATGAAGCATGGGGATCGATCTGGAGCTGCACTCATCACGGCCCGCCCGCAACGATTGGCGCAAGTCCCGCGCAACACTCCTACAGAGCTCCTACGGGCACGGCGATGCGCTAGAGCATGTCTCTTTGATGGGTTGATCAGTTGATCGGATGTGTCAGTCCGATTAGTGATCACCGGTGCGATGTGGGACCGGATCGAGCCGCTGATGCCGACCGATCCGGCCCGTGGACGACGATGGGCCAACCACCGCCGGACCCTGGAAGCCATCGCGTGGAAGTACCGCACCTGCTCACCCTGGCGCGACCTGCCAGAAGAGCTCGGGCCCTTTCAGACCGCCCACAAACGCCTGATCAGGTGGGCAATGGACGGCACATGGGAACGGGTCCTCGCGGCGGTCCTTGCAGCGGCGGACGCCGATGACGACGTGGGCTGGACCGTCTCGGTGGACTCCACCGTCTGCCGGGCTCACCAGCATTCGGCCGGAGCCAGGAAAAGGGGGCGCCCGGCCGGTCCGAGCCCAAGGACCACGCACTCGGACGCTCCCGCGGTGGCTTGAGCACGAAGGTCCACCTGGCCAGTGATAGCCGGGCACGGCCTCTGTCCCTCCACGTCACCGCGGGCCAGGCCGGTGACGCGCCGGCCTTCGAGGCGGTCATGGCCGGAATCCGGATCCCGCGGAGCGGACTCGGCAGGCCAAGAACCCGCCCTGCGGTCGTGCTTGCGGATCGCGCCTACTCTTCCCGTGCGATTCGTGGCCACCTCCGTCGACGCGGCATCCGCGCGGTCATCCCGCAGCCCGCCGACCAGATCGGCCACCGTCTGCGGCGAGGCCGCGCCGGAGGCCGCCCGCCCGGCTTCGACGCCGAGACATACAAGGAGCGCAATACCGTCGAGCGGTGCATCGCCCGACTCAAGCAGTGGCGCGGCCTCGCAATGCGGACGGACAAGCTCGCCATCGCATACCAGGCCGCACTCCACCTTGCTGCCATCTTCATCTGGACCCGGCGCTGAGCAAGGCGTCCGAAGGATTCGTCAGGCCAGCGCGTGGACGACGAGCCGGTTCTGATCTCCGTCAAAGATGCCGGCCAGAACGTTGGCCTCCCGCCGGTCCCCATTGAAGAGATTCCGCTGGTCGACGTGCACGGTCAGAAGCGTACCCACGATGAGAGTCCACGAACGAGAGGAACCCCAGCCGACGCGCGGCTGGGGTTCCTCAAGGTGGTGAGTATCGGTCAGCGGGTGGAGTTGCGCACGCCGTAGACAGCTCGTCTACGTGTCGGCGGACCGCACCCCATCGCGATCACCGTGGATCAGGCGGGTCAGCGCTGCAGGGTGAGCAGGCCCGGCCGGTACGGCAGCGTCAGGTACTCGGCGCCGTCCGAGGAGGGGTTCCTGCCCTGGTAGAGGAGCTGCAGGTTGCAGGGGTCGATGGTCATGGTCTGGTCGGGGTTGTCGCGCACCAGGTCACCGTGGCTGATGTCGTTGGTCCAGGTGGCGTTGCTGTTGGCCTTGCCGGCGAAGGGGTTGCTTTCGGTGGCGGCCTGCGGGGTCCACGGACCGTTCAGGCTGGAGGCCGTGAACGAGCGGAAGAAGCGCTGCTCATTGACACCCCGAGCCTCGACGATCATGAGGTACTGGTTCTGGCCCTTGACCTTGTAGACCTCCGGCGCCTCGAACAGGTTCTTCTCCGTGTCGCTCATGACCGTCGTGAACGAGGAGCCGAAGCTGCTGGGGAAGTTCCCGATCGGCATGCTCGCCCGGTAGATGCTGCCGTTGTCAGCGGCGAAGAACAGGTACATGTTCTGGTCGTCGGCGATCATGGTCGGGTCGATCGGGGCATCCTTCCGGTTCGGATCGGGGTTCTGGGGGAGGGTGCCGGTGAACAGCGGCTGCTTGGCGGACCAGCCGTTGGGGTTGGTGGGGTCGCTGGACGTGCGGTAGTAGAGCGGCCACTGGCTCCACTGAGACACCATCACCCAGATGTTCTTGGGCGCGAAGTAGAACAGTTCGGGCGCCACCGCGGACTCGTTCATCGGGGTCTGGGTGGCCGCCCCCATGTCCGACCAGTTCGTGAAGGGACTGAACATCGTCGAGCCCCACGCCGTTCCGTTGGAGGTGGTCGCGTAGACCAGGTGCTTGCCGTTGTACGTGGTGGTGGTGAAGTCCTTCAGCGCGACCTGCCCGTTCGCCGGCTGCGCCAGCGGGCCGGTCGAGGTCCACCGGTAGGTCGACGGAAGAGCACACGCGTTGCCCGTCCCGGACAGGCCGGTCCACTTCTGGTTGGTGCCGCCGTGGCACGACCAGATCTGCACCCCCGTG
>NZ_JNWJ01000091.1:0-36811 GCF_000716805.1 Streptomyces yerevanensis
CGCAACCCCCGCCCACGCGACCCCCCACCCGGAAGGCGACCCCACCCCATGACCGGCACGACCGGCACGACCGGCACCACCGCGACCGTGACCGCCGACGAGAAGCTCAGCTGGCTCATCGAGGGCCTGCTGGAACGCACTTCGGGCGCCCGGCACGCGCTCGTGCTCTCCCGCGACGGGCTGAAGCTGTGCCGTACGGGAGGGCTCACCGCGGACCAGGCCGATCAGCTCGCCGCGATCGCCGCCGGGATCCAGTCGCTGACCCACGGGGCGTCCGTGGAGTTCGGGGACGGCAGCGGGGGCGTCCGGTCGGCGATGGCCGAGTTCTACGGCGGGGTCCTGTTCATCGTCGAGGCGGGCTCGGGCGTACACCTCGCCGTGGTCACCGACGAGGAGGCGGACGCCGGGGTCGTCGGGCACAACATGAGCGAGTTCGTGGAACAGCTCGGCGGACATCTGAGCGCGCAGCCGCGTACGTCATGAGCCGCCCGGGCAGGGACGACAGGCCCGACCGGCTCTACACCGTTACCGGCGGGCGTAGCAGGTCCGCGCCCGACACCCCGTTCGACCTGGTCACGCTGGTCGTCGCCGAGTGCGATCCGGTGCCGGGCATGCAGTCCGAGCACGCGGCGATCCTGCGGCTGTGCGAGCGGCCGACGGCGGTCGTGGAGGTCGCCGCCGTACTGCGGCTGCCGGTGAGCATCACCCGGATCCTGCTGTCCGACCTCCTCGCCGCGGGCCGCGTCAGCGCCCGCCATCCGCGTACGGGACTCTCCTCCGGCATTCCCGATCCCGACATCCTGGAGCAGGTGCTCGTTGGACTTCGTAACCTCTGACGGTCGTACGCCCATCGGCGGCGACCCCGTTCCCCTCGGCGGGCCCCGGTTCCGGACCGAACCCGCCGAGCTGTACCGCGAGTTGCGGCGCGAGCACGGTGCCGTGGCGCCGGTGCTGCTCGACGGTGACGTACCGGCGTGGCTCGTCCTCGGCTATCGCGAGCTGCACCAGGTCACCGGCGATCCCGTGCTGTTCAGCCGGGACTCCGGCCTGTGGAGCCAGTGGCCGCACATCCCCGACGACTGGCCGCTGCTGCCGATGATCGGCCGCGAACAGCCGTCGATCCTCTACACGGTCGGCGAACGGCACCGTGAGCGCGCCGCGATGATCAGCGACGCCCTCGAAGCCGTCGATCCCTTCGAACTGCGCGGCCACGCCGAGAAGTTCGCCGACGAGCTGATCGACGCGATCTGCGCCAAGGGCGAGACGGACATCGTCGCGGACTACGCGACGCTGCTTCCCGTGCGCGTACTGGCGACGCTCTACGGGTTCGCCGACGAGCAGGGCCCCGGTCTGGTCACCGCCCTCAACGACATGATCAACGGGCGCCAGGACGCCATCGCGGGGCAGCGGCATCTCGCCTCGTCCATGGCGCGGTTGGTGGCGGAGCGCGCGGAGCGGCCCGCGGACGACGTGGTCAGCCGCATGCTCACCGACAGTTCCGGCTTCACGCACGAGGAGATCACCCAGGACCTGATGGTGATGATGGCCGCGGGCCATCAGCCGACAGCGGACTGGATCGGCAACTCGCTGCGGCTGATGCTGACGGACGACCGTTTCGCGGCCTCGCTGTTCGGCGGCCGGCACAGTGTCGCCGAGGCCATGAACGAGGTGCTGTGGGAGGACACCCCCACCCAGAACGTGGCCGGGCGCTGGGCCTCCCGCGACACCCAGCTCGGCGGGCGCCGTATCCGCGCGGGCGATCTGCTGCTGCTCGGCCTCCAGGCCGCCAACAGCGACCCGCAGGTACGCGTCGACGGCTCCGCCCTCACCGGTGGCAACAGCGCGCACTTCTCCTTCGGCCACGGCGAGCACCGCTGCCCGTTCCCGGCCCAGGAGGTCGCCGAGGTCATCGCGCGTACGGGCATCGAGGTGATCCTCGACCGGCTGCCCGACCTCGACCTGGCCGTACCCGCCGAGTCCCTCACCCGCCGTCCGTCCCCGTGGCTGCGGGGCCTGACGGAACTGCCCGTGCGGTTCTCCCCCACCTCTGCCCTTGGAGGCACGCCCGCATGACGACTCGTATCGCCCTGGATCCCTTCGTCACCGATCTCGAGGGCGAGAGCGCCCGGCTGCGTGCCGCGGGGCCGCTCGCCGCCGTGGAGTTGCCGGGTGGGGTTCCGGTGTGGGCGGTCACGCATCACGCCGAGGCGAAGCAGCTTCTCACCGATCCCCGGCTGGTGAAGGACATCAACGTCTGGGGTGCCTGGCAGCGTGGCGAGATCCCGCCGGACTGGCCGCTGATCGGGCTGGCGAACCCCGGCCGTTCGATGCTCACCGTGGACGGTGCGGACCACCGCCGTATGCGCGCCCTCGTCGCGCAGGCACTGACGCCGCGGCGCGTGGAGCGGATGCGGGAGCGGATCACCAAGCTGACGACCGATCTGCTCGACGCGCTTCCCCAGGGCGCCGGTGTCCCCGAAGTCGTCGACCTGAAGGCGGCGTTCGCATATCCGCTCCCCATGTACGTCATCGCCGACCTCATGGGCATCGATGACTCCCGACTCCCCCGCCTCAAGGAGCTGTTCGAGAAGTTCTTCTCGACCCAGACGCCTCCGGAGGAGGTCATCGCCACGCTCACCGAGCTGGCGGGGATCATGGCGGAGACGGTCGCGGCGAAGCGTTCCGCTCCCGGCGACGACCTCACCAGTGCGCTGATCCTGGCCTCCGAGGACGGCGACCACCTCACCGACGAGGAGATCGTCTCGACGCTCCAGTTGATGGTGGCGGCCGGTCACGAGACGACGATCTCCCTCATCGTCAACGCGGTCGTGAACCTGTCCACGCATCCCGAGCAGCGCGAGCTGGTGCTCACCGGGGCCGCCGACTGGCCGTCGGTGATCGAGGAGACGTTGCGCTGGTCGACGCCCACGTCTCACGTCCTGATCCGTTTCGCGACGGAGGACGTCCCGGTCGGCGACAAGGTCCTCCCGGCGGGCGACGCCCTGATCGTCTCGTACGCTGCGATCGGCCGTGACGAGAAGGCCCACGGCCCTTCGGCCGGCGAGTTCGACATCATGCGCGTCCCGGAGAACCGCCACATCTCCTTCGGCCACGGCCCACACGTCTGCCCCGGCGCGGCACTCTCCCGCCTGGAGGCGGCCGTCGCGCTGCCCGCGCTGTACGAACGGTTCCCGGAGCTGGACCTGGCGGTCCCGGCGACGGAGCTGCGCAACAAGCCGGTGGTGACGCAGAACGATCTGTTCGAGCTGCCGGTGCGCTTGGGCCGCTGAGGTCCGCCCGGGAGTTGCGGCCCGGCGCCTCCTCGGGAGGGGTCCCAGAGCCGACGATTTACAAATGCCGGGCGGGAATTCCCCAATCAGGAGGTCCAACTGATGAGTACCGGTATGCGCAGGCGAGCCGCGACCACTGCCCTGACGCTGACCACGGCGGGCGCGCTGGGCTTCGGCCTGATGGCGCCGGCGGCGTCCGCCGCCAACGGGCCCTGTTACGACGGGCGGTGCCAGGGCACCGTGTCGGCGCCCAAGACCATCAAGGTGAACGCCAACAAGTTCGGGTTCGGGAAGCTGAAGATCACGTCCATCAGCTCCCGGTCCGTGAGGATGTCGGCCGCCGGCGGGGCACTCACCGGCAGCACCAGCCCGGGCGGCGTCGTCCAGTTCAACAACCTCAAGATCTGGGTCAAGTCGGTCTCCGGCAGCAAGGCCAAGCTGCAACTGTTCCCGACGCGCTACTGACCCTGTCTGGCTCTGTCCGAGCCCTGTCCGGGCCTTTCGTCGAACCCCGGCGTGTGCGTCTCGCGCCGGGGTTTGCCGTCTCACCCGACGGACGACGTTTCGCCCAGGTTTCCGGGAACGGATAGGCTCCCGTCGTGGCTGAGATCCAGATTCCCGCTGACATCAAGCCCGCCGACGGACGTTTCGGCTCGGGCCCCTCCAAGGTGCGGACGGAGGCGCTGGACGCGCTGGCCGCCACCGGTACATCCCTCATGGGCACCTCCCACCGGCAGGCCCCCGTGAAGAACCTCGTCGGCAAGGTCCGCGAGGGCGTGCGTGACCTCTTCTCCCTCCCCGAGGGGTACGAGGTCATCCTCGGCAACGGCGGCTCCACCGCGTTCTGGGACGTCGCGACCCACGGGCTGATCGAGAACAAGTCGCAGCACCTGAGCTTCGGCGAGTTCTCGTCCAAGTTCGCGAAGGCCGCGAAGCTCGCCCCCTGGCTGGCCGAGCCGACCGTCATCGCGAGCGACCCGGGCACGCACCCGGACCCGCAGGCCGAGGCGGGCGTGGACGTCTACGCGTTCACGCACAACGAGACCTCCACCGGCGTCGCGGCCCCCGTCAAGCGGGTCGAAGGCGCCGACGAGGGCTCCCTCGTCGTCGTGGACGCGACGAGCGGCGCCGGCGGTCTCCCCGTCGACATCGCCGAGACGGACGTCTACTACTTCGCCCCGCAGAAGTCCTTCGCCGCCGACGGCGGCCTGTGGATCGGCATCTTCTCCCCGGCCGCCATCGAGCGCGCCGAGCGGATCCACGCGTCCGGCCGTCACGTCCCGGAGTTCTTCTCGCTCCCCACGGCGATCGACAACTCCCGCAAGAACCAGACGTACAACACCCCGGCCCTCGCCACGCTCTTCCTCCTCAACGACCAGCTGGAGTGGCTCAACGGCCAGGGCGGCCTGGACTGGTCGGTCCGCCGCACCGCCACCTCCGCCCGCACCCTCTACGGCTGGGCCGAGGACCTCAAGTACGCGAACCCGTTCGTCACCGACCCCGCCAAGCGCTCCCAGGTCATCGGCACGATCGACTTCTCGGACGAGGTCGACGCCGCCGCCGTGGCCAAGGTCCTGCGCGCCAACGGCATCGTCGACACCGAGCCGTACCGCAAGCTCGGCCGCAACCAGCTCCGCGTAGCGATGTTCCCGGCGATCGACCCGGCGGACATCGAGGCGCTGACGAAGTGCATCGACTATGTGATCGAGCGTCTCTGACCACGCACGTACGACCCTGAAGGGCGCCCGGTGACCACCACCGGGCGCCCTTGTCGTGCGGCTCAAGTGATGCGGGCCCGCGCGTCAGGAGCCGTTGCCGTTGCTGCCACCGAGGGGCCCGAATTGGCGGGCAAGACTGTCCATGTCCCAGTCGACAGGTCCGTTGGGTTCCTCGGTCCACGAGAGGGTGCCCGGGAAGTCGGCATCCTGATGCGTCGCCTCCCACTCTTCCTCGCCCGGCAGCATGGCGATCCACGGCGGCGGGGAATCCAGAACATCTGCCACGAATGCCAGCACAGTTGAGAATGACGCCCAGAGCGGATCGTCACCCCAGACAAACCCCCACTCGACGTCGTGGCCCCCGATACGCCCCGTCCTGGTGTCGACGATCTTCTCCGTCCTGCCGATGTGGGCGATGGGCACGTACACAGACTCTTCGCCCTCGGTGAAGTGCCCCTTGGAGCGCGCGATCTCGTCGACGCCATACAGGGCATAGCCAGGCGGGACGATCGCGACGAACCCCGATCCGTTGTGCCGCAGCAACGACTGCTCGACATCCGGCGGAAGTTGGACGCCGATCTGATCGGAAAGTCTCGCGATGTCGTCCAGACCGGCCGGCCCCGGCAGCTCCTCTTCAGGCGCATACCGCGCCAGCCACCGCTCGATCTTCTCCCACGACTCATTGATCGTCACCGGGCTACTCCCTTGGAATGTCGCATCACATAGTCCTGGACGTCCCCGAGTTGGGTGCAACGTGGCAGAAATCGTTCTCCTCCGCGGGCGATGGAGACTGCGTCAAGTTCGCCGCCCACGGACATGCGCGCGAAAAGCGTGAGCAGTGAGGGGGAATATGCCCTTCAGGCACTCAAACGAGCAGTCAGCCTTTTCCAACCTGCTGTTTGCACCGCTCAGTGGAGACCTCCGCGGACACGGGTGGCATCTGCGATCCGGCATCGCAAAACTGGGCCTGAGCAGTTCCCGAGTTCCTCGGTGCATCACCGCCGGACGAATCCGGCGGTGATGCACCGCTGTTCATGACCTTCTCAGTACGGTGCCATCACCAGATCGCCGATCACCCGCAACCCGACCTGGGCCGCCAGCCATGGTGCGCGTTCGGCCTCGATCTGCTTGACGTGGACGAAAACCGTGTGATCGGTCGCGGGCTCCTCCAGGTCCAGGTCGCGGACATTCACGCACAGCGTCACGAACGCGCCCCTGATACCACCCATACCCAGGCCGACTTCAGGGGCCTCGGGCCAGCCCGCGAAGTCCCACCGCACCGTGGCCGGGCTGTCACCCACCGCCTTGAGGAACGGCTGCACGGTCTCCAACGGCATGGCCCAGCCCCGCAGCCGGATGGGCAGGTGTGCCGACGGATCGTCCCCCTTCTCCGACGAGCCGTCCCCGTCCCCTTCCGCCCACCATTGGGTATCCGGCAACACAACCAGCACCGCTGAAAGGATGTGCCTCGAGGAGATCCGCACCTCGAAATCGACTTCGAGATCCCTGAGATCGGCGATACCGAGCAACCGCTCAACAATGCACAACCCCTCCCAGAGATCGTTCGTTCTCAGGATGGGTTGCGCGTAGGAGTTGGACATGGCGACCATGTTGCCACCAGGCACTTCTCAACGTACTTCAGAAGCTGGGCACCTGGACTGACAGACAGGTGAAGCCCCTGGTAGATGGGTTTCGACCAAGAGAACCGTCTCCACCAGAGGCTTCGCATGCTTGTCTACCCGTCCGGCATCGACGTGTCCAGCTCTGCCCTCCGCTTCCTCGCCGCCCGCCTGAGAGAACACCGCCGCACTCTCGGCACCCGATGGCGGCGCCTGAGCGCGGGCCGACAGGCCCTGCTCACCCTCGCCCACCTCCGCAACGGCCACCCCTATGCCCAACTCGCGGCCGGTTTCGGGATCGGCACCACCACCGTCTACCGATACGTCACCGAGGCCGTCGAGCTCCTGGCCGCCCTCGCCCCCACGCTTGCCCAAGCAGTATGGGCCGCGTCCACGAAGGCGTATCTGATCCTGGACGGGACGCTGCTGCCGATCGACCGGATCGCCGCCGACCGTCCCTTCTACTCGGGCAAACACAAAAGGCACGGCATGAATGTGCAGGTCATAGCCGACCCGAAGGGCCGTCTCCTGTGGGCTTCACCTGCCCTGGCCGGTGCCGTCCATGACGTCCGGGCCGCACGCGAACACGGCATCATCGACGCTCTCGCCGAGGCCGGCATCACCTGCTGGGCGGACAAGGGCTACCAGGGCGCAGGCAACACGATCCGTCTCCCTTACCGCGGCCGATGGGACAGCCTTTCCGCCGGTCAGCAGGCCGTCAACCGGTCCCATGCGAAGGTCCGGGCGCTGGTCGAGCAAGCCATCGCCACCCTCAAGTCCTGGCGACTCCTCCGCAGGCTCCGCTGCTCGACGACCCGGATCACGAGCCTCGTCCAAGCCGTCCTCACTCTCCATCTGGCCAGCTCAGACTGAAGTTGGAAAGGGCTCAGTGTGTGAACACAACCTGGCGAAGTGCTCACACTGTGCGCCCCAGCACCATGAGCGCGCCTGCCACGAGGTGCGACAAGCTCGCGCTCCGCCACGAGGCGACCGTCCTCGTCGCGGCCATCAACGAGTGGCTATGACTGACCACGTCACGATGGCGCTGCGTAACAGCGGATGGCCACCGTTTGGTGTGGGCTCCACTGTTGCTCGACTGTGGCCATCAGATCCCAGCCCAGCCGCTCATACAGGGCTGCCGCCGCGGCATCGGATGCGACGACGTCGAGCACCGGATGCAGGCCACGACGTCGCGCCTCCTCAACTGCCTGGCCGATCAGCAGTGCACCGATCCGATGTCCCCTCGCCTGCGGGGCAACGAACAGCCTGCTGACCACAGCGGTCATACCCCGCGTCGCCCCGTTCCTCTCGCTCCACAACATCGGGGCCAGATCGCCTTCGCCGCCTTGCGACAAACTGATATGCCCGACCAAGCGGCCTTCGAGTTCGGCAACCCAGGAGCCCAGCAGGGGACCGCCTGACAGCCACTCGCCGGGCTGACTGGGCCAGTTCATCGGATAGCCGTCGCGTTCATGGACTTCCGCGAGGACCCGCACGCACTCCTCGACATCGCCATCAGCCCGCCGCCGGACGCAGCGGCTCGGCCTCTTCTCATCAGGCGCCCTGGAGTTCTCGATGTTCACTCCGGAATAGGAACACAGGGCATAGAGCCACAGGGCTACGGAGGCACAACCAGCCAAGAACATGGCGCGAGTTGCCCACGGCTGGGGCGCGTACTGGCGCTCGTGTGTGAAGCGCCCGGCACTTCCCCCGTGCCGGGCGCCCCCTTTCGTACCGCCGAAATCATCTGCTGAGCTTCTGGAAGCGCCGTACCGCCAACGGCAGGAAGATCGCCGTGAGGATCACCGGCCACACCCCCGACATCAGCAGCGCGTGCTGCTCGATCCACGAGTCGCCGCTGCCGACCGGTGTGCCGAACAGTTCGCGCGTGGCTGCGGCCGTCGATGAGATCGGGTTCCAGGCTGCTACGTGGCCCAGCCAGTCCGGCATCAGTTGGGGGGCGACGAAGATGCTGGAGATCATGGTCAGGGGGAAGGCGACGGCGAACAGGCCGCCCGCCGCCTCCGGGTTGGGGACCAAGAGACCGAGCCATACGCCGAGCCAGATCAGCGAGAGGCGTAGCCACAGCAGCAGGCCGAAGGCGAGGAGGAAGTCGAGGCCGCCGTTCGGGCGCCAGCCCATGGCGATCGCGGTGAGCATCAGGATGGTCAGCTCCGCGCAGGCCACGATCAGATCGGTGACGCCGCGGCCGGCGACTACCGCGGACGGGGCCATGGGCATGGAGCGGAAGCGGTCGATGACGCCGTTCGTGGAGTCGTACACCACGAGCGTCGCCGTGTTGATGAAGCCGAAGGCCATCGTCATCACGAACATGCCCGGCATCAGGAAGTCCTTGTAGTCCCCGCCGCCGGGCACCTGCATCGCGCTGCCGAAGACGTACCCGTAGAGGAGGACGGAGAGGATCGGGAAGCCCAACTGCCAGGCGATGTTGATCGGTTGGCGCTGGTAGTGGGTGAGGCCGCGGCGGACGATGTTCCAGCAGTCGGCGAGGGCCCAGTAGACGCGACCGTGGCTGCTCTGTCCGGTGGTCAGGTCGAGCGCGCTCATGCCGCCGCCCCTTTCTTGGAGTCCTTGGAGTCCTTGGAGGCTTTGGGGTTCTGGGGATCCTCGGTGTTCTGGGAAACGTCCGTGCGGTGTCCCGTAAGGCGCATGAAGACGTCGTCGAGGCTCGGCCTGCGCAGACCGATGTCCTCGACCTGGACGCCCTCGTCCTGAAGGGTGCGTGCCACCTCGGTGAGCGCCGAGACCCGGTCGGTCACCGGTGCGTGCACCTTCAACTCGGTCTCGTCCGTCTCCGGTTCGGCGTCGGAGACCTTGGCGACGACCTTCACGGCGCGCGGGATGTCCGCGCGCTCGGCGAGGACGACCTCGATACGGTCGCCGCCGACCGTGTTCTTCAGCCCGTCCGGGGTGTCGTCGGCGATGGCGCGGCCCTGGTCGATGACGGTGATGTGCGAGGCGAGCTTGTCGGCCTCCTCCAGGTACTGCGTGGTCAGCAGCACCGTGGTGCCGCCCGTCACCAACGCCCGTACGGATTCCCAGACTTCACCGCGACCACGGGGATCGAGCCCGGTCGTCGGCTCGTCCAGGAACAGCACGCTGGGCGTGAGGATCATCGAGGCGGCGAGGTCGAGGCGCCGCCGCATGCCGCCGCTGTACTTGCCGACTCCCTTGTCGGCCGCGTCGACCAGATCGAACTGCTCCAGAAGCTCACCGGCCCGCAGCCGCGCCCGCTTCCCTCCCAGGTGGAACAACCGGCCGAACATTTCCAGGTTCTGTCGCCCCGTCAGCACCTCGTCCACGGCCGCGTACTGACCGGTGAGGCCGATCCGCGCCCGTACCTCCCGCGGCTGCCGTGCCACGTCCAGGCCCGCCACCTGCGCCTGTCCGCCGTCGAGCCTGATGAGCGTCGACAGGATGCGGACAGCGGTGGTCTTGCCCGCACCGTTCGGCCCGAGCAGGCCGTGGACGGTGCCCTCCCGCACCGCCAGGTCGAAGCCGTCGAGGGCGCGCTTCTCGCCGTACCTCTTCTCGAGCCCTTCGGCCCGGACCGCGTAGCCGCTCACGTGTACCCCTCCCGTAGTGGAACCTCTGCGAAAACCCCTGCGGCAATCCAAAACTGAGTACGCCGTACCCTTTTGAGAGTACACCGTACCCAGTTTCCGGTCCAAGGGATTATCCTGAAGCACATGGCGAGCACGTCGGGTCCGGACACCAGTGGCAGCGGAGACATCGTCCGCACCCTCAACCTGCTCTGGGACACGGGCAAACGCCCAAGCCGCGGACCCAAGCCAGGACTGACACTCGACCGGATCGTGGAAGCGGCCATCCGGATCGCGGACACGGAGGGCCTGGAGGCGGTATCGATGCGCCGGCTCTCCACGGAGCTCGGCACCGGCACGATGTCCCTGTACCGCTACGTCCCCGGCAAGGGCGAGCTGCTCGACCTGATGCTGGACCGCGTACAGCGCCCGGGTGAGGACGAGGCCGCGCTCGGCGAGGACTGGCGCGCGACTCTGGAGGCCCTGGGCCGCGAGACCCTCGCCCTCTACCGCCGTCACCCCTGGCTGCTCCAGGTGAACCAGACCCGTCCGGTGCTCGGACCGGGCGCCCTCGACGGCATGGAGATGGTGCTCGCCCGCATCAAGCCGATGGGCCTGACCGACCCTGAGCTGGTCTCGGCGATCATCATGATCGACGGGTACGTCATCGGGGCCGCCCGCACGCAGCTGTACCAGAAGGAGGCGGAGCGGAAGTCGGGCCTGACGGACGCGGAGTTCTGGGAGGCGCAGTCCCCGGTCCTGGAGAAGGCCATGACCAGCGGTCGCTACCCCGTTCTCGCCTCGCTCAGCGAAGACGCCTTCGGCACCGACTTCGACCACTTCGAGTTCGGGCTGCAGCGGCTCCTGGACGGGCTGGAATCGCTCGTCGCCCGGCGCGGCGAAGTCCGACGCAGCAAAGGGTGACAAACAGGGCGGTCGGTGCCTCTATGGAGGCATGAGCATTCCCGTCACGCGCCCCGAGCTCGTCCCCTTCGCCAGGCAGTGGGCCGTGCTGCTGACCACTCACAAGAAGGACGGCACGGGTGTGGGCACTCCGGTGAGTCTCGTCGTGGAGGGCGACCACGCGTACTTCCGTACGCCGGGCAAGGCGTCGAAGGTCAAGCGGCTGCGCCGCGACCCGGAGGTGGAGCTCGCCCCCGCCACCCCGCGCGGCGCCCCCGTAGGGCCGCAGATCCACGCCAGGACCCGGCTGCTGGAGCACGGCAGCGAGGAGGACAGACACGCGGCGAAGCTGCTGCGCCGCAAGCACCCGTTCCTGCAGGGCGTCCTCGTGCCGGTCGCCCACAAGGTGATGCGGACGCCGACGTTGCATTACGAGGTGCGGCCGGTGGGGAAGTGAGGTCCGGCCTCCCCCGGGGGGAGGGGGCGGGGAGGCCGGGCCCGTTGGGGGGAGGGCGAGGAGACCGCCCCCGTCAGGCCGCCGCCAGCGCCTCCGTCGGAGGCAGCTTGGCCGCCCGTACCGCCGGATAGAACCCGGCGAGGCCGCCGATGACGAGCGTCGCGCCCAGACCGCCGGCCATCGCCCAGGCCGGGACCACGGCGGGCCAGCCCTGGTAGGAGGCGTAGCCGCCCGTGACGGCGATGCCGAGCAGCACGCCGCCCGCGCCGCCGAGCGCGGACAGGAGCAGCGACTCGCACAGGAACTGCGTACGGATCTGCCCCTTGGTGGCACCCATCGAGCGGCGGAGCCCGATCTCGGAGCGGCGCTCCAGGACCGAGATGACCATGGTGTTGGCGACACCGACGCCGCCGACCAGCAGGGCGACCGCGCCGAGCCCGAGCAGCAGACCGGCCAGGGTCTCGTCGGTGGCCTCCTTGGCGGCGAGCGCGTCGGAGGGCCGGGAGACCTCGACGGACGACGGGTCCTCGGGGTTGGCGGTGGCGCCCAGCACGGACTGGACGTCGGTGACCGCGTCGGACTCGGCGCGGGTGAACACGGTCGTCGGGTGGCCGTCGAAGCCGAGGAGTTCTTCGGCGGCGGGCCAGCCGACCAGGGCCGCCGAGTCCGTCTCGGGCAGCAGCTCGTTGGGCGCGAGCAGCCCGACGACGGTGAACCAGCGTCCGCCGAGCCACACTTGGACGTCCGCGCCCGTGTCGTGCACGCCGAGCTGCTCGGCGGCGCGCGGGCCGAGGACGACGGCCGGGTACGAGGCGTTGGCGGCGTTCAGCCACCGGCCCTCGGCGACCTCGGTGCCGAGCGTGGCGGGCAGTCCGGTGCGGGCCGCGTAGACGCCGATGCCGCCGGTCTCCTCCTTGGGTACGTGGTCGTTGCGGTACACCTTGGCGTCGGTCAGCCCGATCGCGGACACGGCCTCGACCGGCCCGATCCTGCGCACCATGTCCTCCGCCTCGTCCGGCAGCCGGGCATCGCCCCCGCCGAACGACTGCCCCGGCTCCACGGTCAGCAGGTTCGTACCGAGCGCGTCCAGCTTCCGGTTCAGGTCCTCCCCACTGGACGTCGAGATCCCGACGACCCCGATCATCGCGGCGATCCCGATCGCGATCCCCAACGCGGACAGGAACACCCGCATGGGACGCGACCGCAGCCCGAACCCGGCGACGCGGACGACGTCGGCGGGGCTGAGCCGGGCGGGGCGGGGTGGTCGTGCGGACGCTTTCGGGGGCCGTACGAGCGTGGTCGTCATGCCCGTACCCCCTCGTGGAGGACGGGCGCGTCGTGCTCGATACGGCCGTCCCGTACGCGTACCTCGCGGGGCAGGGAGGCCGCGATGTCCCGGTCGTGGGTGATCACGACCACCGTCGTACCGGCGCGGTTGAGTTCGCGCAGGAGGGCCATGACGACCGCGCCGGAGCGGGAGTCGAGGGCGCCGGTGGGTTCGTCGGCCAGCAGGAGGGGTGGGTCGCCGACGACCGCGCGGGCCAGGGCGACCCGCTGTTTCTCGCCGCCCGAGAGCTGGTGCGGCTCATGGCCGAGGCGGTGGCCGAGGCCCACCCGGACCAGGGCCCGTTGCGCGAGGCGTCTGCGTTCGGAGCGGGGACGGCCGCTGTAGAGCAGGCCGTCGGCCACGCTGTCCAACGCCGGTACGCCGCGCGCGAGATGGAACTGCTGGAAGACGAACCCGATCGTGCGGGCCCGCAGCGCCGACAGTTCGCGGTCGCTCAGCCGGGCGACGTCGTGGCCGTCGATGCCGACGGTGCCGGAGGTCGGGCGGTCCAGGGTGCCCATGATGTTCAGCAGCGTGGACTTGCCGGAGCCCGACGGGCCGACGACGGCGAGGAGTTCACCGCGCTCCACGACCAGGTCGGCGCCCCTCAGCGCGGCCACGTCGCCGTACGTCTTGGTGACGTCGCCCAACTCGACGATGGGGTACGTCACTTGGGCACCCCCACCTTGAGTCCGGCCGCGACGCCCTGGCCCGACACCTCGACCATTCCGCCGGAGAACATGCCGAGCTTCACGGGCAGATACTCCGTGCCGTCCACCCGCACGGCCTCCACCGCGTAGCCGCCCTCGCGCAGCGCGACCAGCGCCTCGACGGGCACCGCCAGCACGTCCTCGCGGGTCTCCGCCTCGAAGGCGACGTCGACGGGGGCCGCCTGGTAGCGGCCCAGCTTCTTCTGGTCCTCGACCGTCAGCGTGACGGGCAGCGTGGCGTCCTCGCCGCTCTGCTGCTGAGCCTCGCCCTCCTGGGCGGGCTCCGCGGTCACGGCCGTGCCCACCTCGGCCACCTTCGCCTCGGCGGTGCTGCCGTCGGGCAGTGTGACCGTCGCCCGCGTCTCCTCTCCTGAGACCAAGTCCTCGTCCTTGACGGCGAGTTGAACGGTGATGGTCCGCTCGGTGCCGGTCCAGGTCAGGACCGTGCCGTTCGGCGGAGCGCCCAGGGCGGCCTGCACGTCGGTGACGCGCCGTGCGCCCGAGGCGACCACCGCGTCGGCCGGCTGCACCGTGCCGGTCTCCTCGCGGTCCAGGTCCTCCTGCCAGTCGCGTACGGCGTCGGCGGTGCCCTCCGTGTACTCGTCGTCGACGGTGAAGCCGCCGTAGCCGAGCGCGGAGAGGTTCTTCTCGAGGAGTTCCACGTCCCTGCCCTCGGCCCCGGTTTCGAGCGGGCGGTACAGGGGCGTCGCCCCGTACAGCAGCGGCACCTTCTTCTCGTCGGCCCGGTAGACGGGCTCCCCGCGCTCGACGGTGTCGCCCTCGCCGGGCAGCCAGGTGACGACGCCCTGTCCGGAGGCCTGCACGGGGGTGGCCTCGCCGTAGCCGAGGGTGCCGTCGAGCGTTTCGCTGCGGGTGAGGCTGGTCTGCTTCACCTCGGCGGTCTTCGCGGGCCCGGACGCCGCATCCGATGCCGTGGCCCCGTCCTCCGTACCGCCGAACACCCCGGTCGCCGCAGCCACGGCAGCCCCGGTGACGGCCACCGCCGCGAGCACGGCGAGGGCGATACGGAGGGGTCGGCGCCGTCGGCGGGCGGGCGCGGCGGGAGGCTCCTCAACCGCGACGGGAGGCTCCTCAGCGACGAGGGACGCTTCCGGCGTGGCCGGTTCGACGGCGGCAACCTCGCCGGGCTCGGCAGGTGCGAGGGCGGCAGCCCTCTCGGACCTGCCAGCCGGTACGACGACACCGGACCCCTTCGGACCGCCCGCCGATTCGGCAGCGACAGCCGTGGCCTCCTGACCGTTCACGCTCACCCCGTCTCCTCCTCGCTGCCGTTACCGCCGCCGAAGCCGAGCTGGTCGCGGCAGGCCTCCAACGCCGTCTCGAAGTCGGGGTCCTCGGTGGGCATGGCCTCCCGGTCGAAGCCCTCCGGACCGGGGTCGGCCATGTCGACGTCGTTGTCCCGCATGCACTGCGCGAACTCCTGCATCTGCTCGGGGTCCGGCGTCTGGCCCGCCCGGTCCTGGAGGGACTGCGGCGCCTTGTCCCCGCAGGCCTCCATGGCCTTGGTGAGCGTGTCGCGGTCGATGTCGCCCTGGACGAAGCCCTGCATGTTCAGCTCGCCCGTCACCGGATCGGGGTCCTCGACCTCCAGCCCCTGGTCCCGCAGGCAGTCCACGAACTCCTGCGCCTGCTCGACCTCGCTCCCGTCCGCGGCCTGGTCCACACTGTCGGAACCGGACTCGCTCTGCGACTCGCCCACCGACGCGACCTCCGGCCCGCCGTCGTCACCGCCCCCGCCGCAACCGGCCAGCAGCCCGGCCGCGAGCAGCACGGCGGCGGGTGCAGTGAGCACTCGGGCCCTCACCCTCCTGCGCATCCTCGCCCCTTCTCGTCGATGTCCCGCACGGGCGGTTCCCGTACGACCGACGAGAAGGAGGCTGGCCCCACAGCGTCAGGGGACCCTCCGCCGAACCTCAAAGCCCGCTGGTAATCACTTCGGGTTCCACCGATCCCACCGCGAGGTCCGCGTCCTGCAGGGGCAGCAGCAGCCGGAACACCGCACCCGGCCGGTCCGCCGCCAGGTCCACGCGCCCGCCGTGCGCCCCGGCGAGAGCCGCGACGATCGACAGCCCGAGCCCGCTCCCGCCGCCCTCCCGGCCGTCGCGCGAGCGGGCCGTGTCGGCGCGGTAGAGGCGCTCGAAGACGTACGGGGCATGCTCGACCGACACCCCGGGCCCGGTGTCCGCCACCTCGACCAGCGCCGCGGGAACCTCCGACGGCAGCGGGCTCCCCGCGGCGGCCACAGCCGGCCCGAGTGCCATGGGCTCCGCGACATCGACCCGTACGGTGATCCGCGCGCCGAGGGGCGTGTGCCGCTCCGCGTTGGCCAGCAGATTGGCCAGCACCTGCCGCAGCCGCAACGGATCCCCCTCCACCACCACGGGCCGCATCGCCCCCGTCAGCCGTACGTCCCGTTCCGGCGAACGGGCATGCAGGTCCCGTACGACATCGGCGGCCAACTCCAGGAGATCGACGGGCCGTTGCTCCAGGTCCCGCTCTTCGTCGAGGCGTGCGAGCAGCAGCAGGTCCTCCACCAGGACGCCCATCCGGGCCGCCTCCGCCTCGATACGGCGCAGCGCGTCCGTCCGGTCACCGCCCCGGCGGCTCAGCTCGGCGAAGCCGCGGATGGAGGTGAGCGGGGTGCGCAGTTCGTGCGAGGCGTCGGCGAGGAAACGGCGCAGCCGCTGCTCGGAGGCAGTACGGGCGGCGATCTCCCACTCGAGGCGGCCGAGCATCGCGTTCATGGCCCGCCCGAGCCGACCGGGTTCGGTGTGCGGGTCGGTGCCCTCGACACGCCGCCGGAAGTCGCCCGCGGCGATGGCGTCCGCGGTGGCCTCCATCCGCGTGAGGGGCCGCAGTCCGCCCCGTACGACGAGCGTGGCGACGCCCGCGAGCAGAGCGAGCACCATCGTCATCACGAGCGCGTCGATGAGCAACAGCCGGTCGGTGGTCTCCTCCACCTCGGCCAGGGACACGGCGGTGACCAGCAGGGACCCGCCCGTATCCTGCACGGCCACGCGCCAGTCGGCGCCCGACTCCCCCGGCACCGTGAACACCTCGCCGGCCCGGGCGGCGAGCGCGTCCCGGTCGGGCAGCCGGGGGCCCGGGCCCTCCGGGTCCCGGGGAATGCTCGTACGGGTGTCGGTGGCCTTGCCGTAACCGTAGATCCGGAACTCTCCGCCGAACCGCTCCGTGAGAAACGTCAGGAACGAGTCCTCGTCCCGGGTCTGGCCCACCCGCTGAGCGAGGAGGTCCTGCGCCGCCGCGTCGGGGAATGAGCCGGGGGCCCCGCCCGGGCCGCCCGGGGCGCCCATGTCCAGATTCTGGTCGACCCGGTCGATCAGGTAGTTCTCCAGGAGCAGCAGTCCGGCGGCGTTCGCGGCGAGCAGCGCGAGTGCGGCGAGCCCGGTCGCGGCGAGCGCGAGCCGGGCCCACAGGGTCCAGTGCCGCCAGTGCCGCCGGTGCCGCCACCGGAACCGGGCGGCCCGGCGCGTCATTTCGGCGCCCGGAGTACGTACCCGACTCCGCGCAGCGTATGGATCAGCGGCACCGCGCCGTCCGCGTCGATCTTCTTCCGCAGGTAGTAGACGTAACTCTCGATGATCCGGGTGTCGCCGCCGAAGTCGTACCCCCAGACGCTTTCCAGGATCTGCGCCTTGCTGACCACCCGCCCGGCGTTCTCCATCAGATACGCCAGCATGCGGAACTCGGTCGGCGAGAGCTCCAGTTCGCGCCCGTCGCGCCGTACGGTGTGCGCGGCCTCGTCGAGTTCGAGGCCGGCGCAGCGCAGCAGGGGCTCGGGCTCCGGTTCCTTGCGCCGCGTACGGCGCAGGATCGCGCGCACCCGCAGCACGACCTCCTCCAGGCTGAACGGCTTCGTCACGTAGTCGTCGCCGCCCGCGCTGAGACCCTCCACCCGGTCGCGCACGGTGTCGCGGGCGGTCAGGAACAGCACGGGTGTCTCGCACCCGTCGCGGCGCAGGATGCGGGCGACCTCGTAGCCGTCGAGGTCGGGCAGCATCACGTCGAGCACGACGAGGTCGGGCGGGGCGGCGTGCGCGGCGTTGAGCGCCTCGACCCCCGTACCGGCGGCGGTGACGTCGAAGCCGACGAGCCGGAACGTCTCCGACAGCAGGTCCCGGATGTTCGGCTCGTCGTCCACGACGAGCAACCGGGCGGAGGCTTCGGCCTCGGCGGACGCGGAATCCGTTCTCAGCGAACTGGTCACGCCCTCACAGCTACCGGCTCCGCCTCAAAGGACCCTGAGAATCGGCTGGGAAACCGTTGAATTCGCTGTGGGCCTGCTTGGTGCCAGGCGCTCCGCTGGAAGAACGGTGATTCACCCGCGGGCCGGTGGGGGCTGGTCGCTCCCCCACTCTCGGCTGCTCCCCCAGTGCCTTAAGGGCCTGGGGGGACCCCCAGAGCGGGGGGACCCCCATCGCGGCGGAGCCGCAAATGCCCGGCGCCGAGAGCGAGGGCGGCCCTCGTGAGGTTGTCGTTCGACCCGGCATCGTCGCCGTCCCCGTCGGCGGCCGAACTCCCGTCCCCCGAGGGGGACTTGCCGTCCTCCGCGCCGGGGACGCCGCCGGCCTCGACCGGGCTCTGCTCCCCCTCGGTCCCGTACAGCAGCGTGGACCCGTCCGGGGTGTACGTCACCGACTCGCCCTGTCCCTGAAGCGGCACGCTCAGCCGACCCTGCCGCTTCGGCTTCCCGTCGTTCCACTCGTACGCGATCCCGCCGAAGTAGCCGCGTACGGCGAGCTGTCCGCCGTCGGGCGAGAAGGCGGCGTCGGTGGTCCACAGGTCGATGGGGGCGACGGGCTTGAAGACGTTCGTGCCGGAGGTGGAGAGCTGCGCCGGACCGTCGTACAGGTGCCCGCCGTCCTCCTGCTTGTCGATGATGTAGACGCGCCCGGTCTTGGGGTGCACGACGAGCGACTCGGCGTCGCGGGGGCCGTCGGAGTACTTCACCACGTACTGCGTGGCCTTGACCGTCTGGTCCTTGAGCTGCTTGGGCTCGGGGAGCCGGTAGACCCATACGAAGTCCCATACGACGCCGTCGTTGTCGCCGATGTCGCCGACGTAGATCTCGTTGTCCGGGCCGATGGAGATGGCCTCGATGTCGCGCGGGGTGCCCACGCCGGTCATGGTGATCCTCGCGACGGTGTCGCCGGTCTTGCTGTCGATGGCGTAGAGGTACGCGCCTTCGTCCTGGTCATTGTGCGTCCAGTAGATGCCCTTGTGCTGGCGGGAGGCGGCGAGCCCGCTGGACTCGGTGATCCCCGGGTCCTTGATCGTGAACCCCTCCGAGCCGTCGTCCCCGTCGGCAGCGGTGGCGGGAGCGCCGAGCGCGAGGACGAGCAGGGCTGAGGCGAGGAACGACAACGAACGGCGCATGCCCCAAGCGTGCCATCTCTGCGAGGTGTTCACGCAGGGTGTTCAGCTTCACACCCCTGATCGCGCTTTGATCAGAGATCTGGCAGGGATCCCGCGCCGTGGTCAAGGATGATGAGCGGATGCTCAGGTTCATGCCCGTAGGCGACTCCCAGACCATCGGCAGCGCGGGCGAACACACTTGGCGTTACCGGATGTGGCAGCACCTGCGCGCGACGTACGGCGGCCCGTTCCGCATCGTCGGCCCCCGCGAGACGCTCTACGACAAGGCGACGGACACCGCCGACTCGTACGAGTACGCCGACCCGGACTTCCCTCGCTCGCACCTGGCGGGCTGGGGCGAGGGCTGGCACCACATGGCCCCGCTGATCGCCGAGGCGGTACGCACACAGCGGGCGGACGTGCTGCTGGTCTCGCTGGGCCTGATCGACCTGGGCTTCTACACGGACGCGGACAGCACGGCGGCGAACGTACGCCTCTTTGTGTCCGAGGCCCGCTCGGCCAACCCCCGTGTGGCGATGGCCTTCCTGCCCGTGATCCCGAACGTGAGGGCGGACTCGGACGCGGACTTCGCCACCGAGGTAGCCCGCTTCAACGAGCTGCTGGCCAAGGCGGTCGCGGACCTGGACGAGCCCTCGTCCCCACTCCTGCTGGCCTCGGCCCCGGAGTCGTACGACCTCAACCTGGACACGGACGACGGCACGCATCCGAACGCGTCGGGCGAGCACAAGATCGCGGCCGCTTTCGCCGAAGCGATGTATCAAGCTTGGGACTTGGGCGAGCCGTACGGGGTCTGACGCCCTCCTCGTACGCCCCTGCGTGACCCGGTCACCGTGCGTATCGTTGTACTGCGCGGCTGTGTGCGACCGAGCGGCAGCCGGGGAGGAGCGCCACGATGACCGTCCTTGAAGACAGGATCGCGATGGCCGAAGACAGCGGCGAACTGACGTTGGACGTCATGTTCGAGTGCCTCGAGAAGATGCCCATCCCCGAGGGAACCAAGGTTGAGATTGTCGGGGGGAACATCTTCATGTCGCCGCAGCGGCAGATCCACTGGGAGATCATCTTCAACATCCTGGAGCAGCTGCGCCCCAATTACCCCATCAACCGGCTGGCGTCGGACGTGCGGATCGACTTCCCCGGCCACCTGAACGGCTTCGCCTGCGACGTAGCCGCGCTGGCCGACCGATCGGTGAAGGACAGCAAGGGGCGCTGGCGCTACCAGGACATCGAGTTCATCGCCGAGGTCATCTCCAAGGACACCTCTGCCAACGACTACGGCCCCAAGCTGACCGCGTACGCCGACGCCGGAGTCCCCGTCTACCTCATCGCCGACCCTTACGAAGGCAAGTGCCACCTCCACACCCTGCCCAAGGACGGCGAGTACATCAGCGAACTCTCCATCGCCTTCGGCACGGACGTCGACATGACGAACACCCTTGTCGGCCTCACCCTCAAGACCGACAAGTTCCCGCGCGACTAGCGAGCCGTTCGCGCTCCTCGCTGCATGATCACCAATCTCGGCACCGACAGCGACCTGCCCGAGTGAGCTCGGTTCGTGCCCCGGATCAGAACATCGTGTTGTCGTTGGCGGAGTTCTCCGGTACGTCCTGGATCACGTCCCAGTGCTCGACGATCTTCCCGTTCCGCACCCGGAACAGGTCGATGATCGCCTGACCCCGCTCCCCCGGCGCGTTCACGTAGTGGCTGTGGACCGCCACCAAGTCACCTTCGGCGACGACCCGCTTCGGGGACACCTTCAGCTGCGGGAACGCGTCGAAGTACGCGCCCAGGCCCGCCTTCACGCCCGCCACACCGTCGGCGATGTTCGGGTTGTGCTGGTGGTATTCAGGACCCACGTACTTGTCGACGGCGGACAGGTCCTTCTCGACCAGGAGCTGGTCGACGTACGCCGTGACCAGCTTCTTGTTGTACGCGGTGAGCCAGCGCGGGCCCGGCTTGTTCGTGCGGGGCCAACTCTCCGTGGAGAACATGTCGTTGCCGTTCGCCGTGGTCGCCGGCACCTCCTGCCCCGTGTCCCAGTGCTCGGCGATCTTCCCGTCCTGGAAGCGGAAGATGTCGAAGACGGCGCTGCCGCGCGTGCCCGGCGTCATGACGACGTTGGAGTGCACGAGCACCAGGTCGCCCTCGGAGATGACCCGCTTGATGTCGTACTCGGCGTCCGGGAACTGCTGGCTGAGGGCGGTGCCGAGGTTCTTGAGGGTCTCGGCGCCGTCGGGAGCGAGCGGGTTGTGCTGGATGTAGTCGGGCCGGACGAAACGGTCGACGACCGAGGTGTCGCCTCGCTCGAACACGCCCTTGAGCACCTTGACGGCGACGGACTTCTGGTAACCGAGGCGGGCGGAGTCGCCGTAGCCGACCTGGTGCGCGGGGGTGGCCGACGGGGGAGCCGCAGCGGCGGGTACGACGGCGACAGCGGTGAGGGCTGCGGCGGCCATGAGCGCTGTGGCGAGGGTACGGCGGGCGGGTGCGGTGGTGGTCATGGCGTGCTGGTCTCCGGTCCTGTGGGGGAGGAAAGCGGGAGGCATGGCATTCAAAACATTCAGAGCATCTAGACATTGAAAGTTCAAGATCCCGCCCACCGAAGGAAAGCACTAACCAACAGTTAGTGTCAAGATCGGTGTCCCCGCACGAAGGTCCGCCCTTGCGTAGAGCGCACTCCAAGCTCTTGGCTTAGGAGTCATGAAGTACACGCAGCTCGGACGCACAGGACTCAAGGTCAGCCGACTCGTCCTCGGCACCATGAACTTCGGTCCGCAGACCGACGAAGCGGACAGCCACGCGATCATGGACGGCGCGCTGGACGCGGGAATCAACTACTTCGACACCGCCAATGTCTATGGCTGGGGCGAGAACAAGGGCCGTACGGAGTCGATCATCGGCAGCTGGTTCGCCAAGGGTGGCGAGCGGCGCGACAAGGTCGTACTGGCCACCAAGGTGTACGGGAACATGGCACCGGACGGCAGCACCGTGTGGCCCAACCACGACAAGCTCTCCGCGCTCAACATCCGGCGGGCGGTGGAGGCAAGCCTGAAGCGCCTCCAGACCGACTACATCGACATCTACCAGTTCCACCACATCGACCGGCAG
Organism: Streptomyces yerevanensis; assembly: GCF_000716805.1. Classification (NCBI taxonomy): domain Bacteria; kingdom Bacillati; phylum Actinomycetota; class Actinomycetes; order Kitasatosporales; family Streptomycetaceae; genus Streptomyces; species Streptomyces yerevanensis. Next base: position 22,114 of record NZ_JNWJ01000091.1, read on the forward strand.
ACCTCCTTCGAGGAGATCTGGCAGGCGATCGACGTCCTGGTGCAGCAGGGCAAGATCCTGTACGCCGGATCCTCCAACTTCCCCGGCTACAAGATCGCCCAGGCGAACGAGATCGCCGCCCGGCGCGGCGGCACCATCGGCCTCGTCAGCGAGCAGTGCCTCTACAACCTCGCCGAGCGCCGCGCCGAGATGGAGGTCATCCCGGCCGCGCAGGAGTACGGCCTCGGGGTCATCCCCTGGTCGCCGCTGCACGGCGGTCTGCTGGGCGGCGTCATCAAGAAGGAGGTCGAGGGCGGGCGGCGTGCCTCCGGCCGGGCGGCCGACGCGCTCGCCAACACCGCCGTACGCGCCCAGATCCAGTCGTACGAGGACCTGCTCGACAAGCACGGCATCGAGCCCGGCGAGGCAGCCCTGGCCTGGCTGCTCACCCGGCCGGGCGTGACGGGGCCGATCGTCGGCCCGCGCACCGCCGCTCAGCTCGACTCCGCCGTGGATGCGGTCGACCTGGAGCTGTCGGAGGAGCTACTGACCGGCCTGGACGAGATCTTCCCGGGTCCGGGGCCGTCGCCGGAGGCCTTCGCCTGGTAGCACCAGCGGGCCCAGTAGCCCCCGGGTGCACGCCTGCGCGCGTACGCATCCACGTACGCGTGCGGGCGGCAGCGGTCGGCTACATTCCGAGCGCTGACGCCAAGGCCACCACCACGAACATCAGCACAAGTACGCCGGCCATGATCCGGTTACGTGTCTTCGGGTCCACATGGTCGAGCGTAACCGCACGGCCTCAGGTGCCCGAGCCGAGGGTCCAGCGGGCGAGCGTCTCGTAGCGGGGGCGTTCGCCCGGTACGCCCGACTTGGGAAGATTGCTGCGGACCAGGCACAGCTCGGCCACGGTCCACGGGCGCCCGGCGAAGTCGTGCAGCAGGGCGGTGTACGGGGCGAAGTCCGCCGAGCCCCGGCTCCGGGCGACGGTGAGGTGCGGCCGGTAGCGGCGGTGCTCCTCGATCGGGACGCCCGCCTTGCGCGCCGCCGCCTCCGCTCGCTCGGCGAGCAGCCGCATCGTGCCCACGTCCCCGGTCGCGCCGATCCACAGCGCCCGGCCGCCGAAGTGGCCTCCGGCCCGCAGTTCCAGCGCGAACGGATCCGTCCGGTGGGCCGCCCGCTCGAGCCTCGCCGACAGCTCCGGTACGAGTTCGTCGTCGACCTCTCCGTAGAACGCAAGCGTGAAGTGCCAGCCGGGGCGGCCCGTCCAGCGCAGGCCCTCGGCACCTGGCAGTTTCTCCAACTGGTCGACGACCAGGGCAACTTCGGCGGTCACATCCTCCGGCGGCAGCACTGCGGCGAAGAGTCTCATGGAGCCAGTCTCCCCGCCGGACGGCCGGGACGGCGGCCCCACGCCCCCGCCCTACGCCACCGTCGCCAACTCCCGCTCCCGCTTCCCCTCCCGCGGGATGAACCGCACCCGCGGATGCCCGTGGTGCCAGCCCACCGACAGCCGCAGGCCGCCGACTCGGGCGAGGATCAAGCCCACCACCGCTGCCGCCAGGAGCGAGATCAGGCCGCCGAACGCGAAGCCGACGCGGGCGCCGAACGTGTCGGTGATCCAGCCGACGATGGGTGCCCCCAGTGGCGTACCGCCGACGAAGACCATCATGAACAGGCTCATGACGCGGCCTCGCATGGCGGGGTCGGTGGCCATCTGGACGCTGGCGTTGGCGGTGGTGTTGACCGTCAGGGCCGCCATGCCGGTGGGGATCATGAGCAGGGCGAAGAGCCAGTACGAGGGGGACAGCGCCGCCGCGATCTCCAGTACGCCGAACAGCAGGGCCGCGCCGACCAGGAGCCGCAGTCGCACCGAGCCGCGGCGGGCGGTGAGCAGTGCTCCGGCGACCGAGCCGACGGCCATGAGGGTGTTGAGGAAGCCGTACGTACCGGCGCCCGCGTGGTAGACCTCGTCGGCGAACGCGGTGAGCCAGATGGGGAAGTTGAAGCCGAAGGTGCCGACGAAACCGATGAGCACGATCGGCCAGATCAGCTCGGGCCGGGAGGCGACGTAGTGCAGGCCCTCGCGCAGCTGGCCCTTGCCGCGCGGCACCCGCTCCACCTTGTGCAGCTCGCTCGTGCGCATCAGGAGCAGGCCGGTGATGGGGGCGAGGAAGGCGAGGCCGTTGATCAGGAAGGCCCAGCCGCTGCCGACCGTCGAGATCAGGACGCCCGCGACGGCGGGGCCGATGAGGCGGGCGGAGTGGAAGTTGGCCGAGTTGAGGCTGACGGCGTTGCGTACCTGGTCGGGGCCGACCATCTCGGAGACGAAGGTCTGCCGGGTCGGGTTGTCGACGACGGTGACCATGCCGAGCAGGAACGCGATCAGATACACGTGCCAGACCTGCACCTGGCCGCTGAGCGTGAGCACGGCGAGCGCGAGACCGCACAGGCCGAGGGCGCCCTGGGTGAAGAACAGCATGCGGCGCTTGGGGTAGCGGTCGGCGATGACTCCGCCGTACAGACCGAAGAGCAGCATCGGCAGGAACTGCAGGGCGGTCGTGATGCCGACCGCGGCCGAGGAACCGGTCAGGCTCAGCACCAGCCAGTCCTGGGTGATACGGGACATCCAGGTGCCGGTGTTGGAGACGATGGCTCCGGTGGCGAAGAGCCGGTAGTTCCGGATCCGCAGCGAGCTGAATGTCGACGACTTGGCCGGCTGGGTCGTCGTCGTGGTGGTGTCGGTGGGGGAATCGGGGGTGTTCGGTCCGGGGGCGGAGTCTGCTCCGGGTCCCGTACTCAACAGGGTTCGCCTCCTCTGGCGTACGACTACAAGGGCTGCGTACGGCTGTGCAGTACGGCCCGTACGACTACAGGTGCGCCAGCTTCTCCAGGACGGGCGCCGCCTCGCGGAGCTTGGCCCACTCGTCCTCGTCGAGGCTGTCGACCAGTCCGGCCAGCCATGCGTTCCGCTTGCGGCGGCTCTCCTCGAGCATCGCCTCGGCGCGCTCGGTCTGCGTGACGACCTTCTGGCGCCGGTCGTCGGGATGCGGCTCCAGCCTGACCAGGCCCTTGGCTTCGAGCAGGGCGACGATGCGGGTCATCGAGGGCGGCTGCACATGTTCCTTGCGGGCGAGCTCGCCCGGCGTGGCGGTGCCGCAGCGGGCGAGGGTGCCGAGCACCGACATCTCGGTCGGGCTCAGCGACTCGTCGACCCGCTGGTGCTTGAGTCGGCGCGACAGGCGCATCACGGCGGATCGCAGAGAGTTCACGGCGGCAGCGTCGTCGCCATGGGTGAGGTCAGGCATGTTGTTTAGGGTAACTCATTACTCTCGCTAAAGACCACTCGGACGGTCGCCCTTTGCCCGTGACTCGGGCCACTGAACCCTGCCATCACCCATACGAGTGAGCCCAGGCCGAAAAGTCACACAGAACACGGCCGGCGACGGCGACCCTCGTACCCATGGGGACCAGCGTGCTCAGTCTGCGGATGGACGGGGAGTTGCTCGAACGGCTCCGGGACCGTGCGGCGAAACGGGGGATGAGCGTCCAGGACTATGTCGTCCAGATGCTCGTCAGGGATGACTTCGACGAGCGGTTCCAGACCGCGGTCGAGGAGACGGAGAGGTTTTACGGAGTTCCGTGACGGCCCTACGGGGTGACGTGACGGTCCTTCGCGGCGGCGGTGGAATCGGCGCCCGCATCGGCATCGGCATCCGCCTCGGCTCCCGCATCCGTCCGGGCATCGGCGTCGGCCTCGGCCGCGGCGCGTTTGATCGCCGCGTCCCGCCTGCGTACGTACCAGATGCCGATCAGCCCGAGTCCTGCACCGGCCAGGCAGGTCCACAGCCACCACAGATGTCCGTGGTCGTCGAGCCAGCCGTAGAAGGGAAGCTGCGCCAGGAAGAGGACGAACCAGAGGATCGCGCCACCCGTGACGGTGGCGACAACGGGCCCTTCAAGGGGTTCCGGTGCCTCGTGCCTGGGTGTCCACTTCGCCATGGGGACAGCTTACGGGGGTTGCGGGGGCGATCCCCGTGCCCTGGGCGCCCCGTACAACTACGGCACCATTTCCCCGCGTTCCCGTCCTCCCATGGTCGGATCTTTGCCGCGCCCGGCGTGTGAAGCCCCAAATCGCCCCGTACCGTCGACTGCATGACGTACATCGATGGGGGTCCCCCCGCTCGAGCGAATTCGAGAGTGGGGGAGGGCGCCGAACTCGATCCCGTGCACCCTGTGCCTGCTCCCCTCACCCGGGCGAGAGGCCTGACCGCCGCCGAGGTCGCCGAGCGGGTGGCCCGGGGCGAGGTCAACGACGTCCCCGTGCGCAGCAGTCGCTCCACGGTCGACATCGTCCGCGCGAACGTCTTCACCCGCTTCAACGCGATCATCGGCGTCCTCTGGGTGATCATGCTGGCCGTGGCGCCGATCCAGGACAGCCTGTTCGGCTTTGTGATCCTCGCGAACACGGGCATCGGCATCATCCAGGAGTGGCGCGCGAAGAAGACCCTGGACTCGCTCGCGGTGATCGGCGAGGCGCGGCCGACCGTACGCAGGGACGGGGCCGCCGCCGAGATCGGCACCTCCGAGATCGTGCTCGGGGACCTGATCGAGATCGGGCCCGGCGACAAGATCGTCGTGGACGGCGAGTGCGTCGAGACCGACAGCCTGGAGATCGACGAATCGCTGCTCACCGGTGAGGCGGACCCGGTCGTCAAGCAGCCCGGCGACCAGGTCATGTCGGGCAGTTTCGTGGTGGCGGGCGGCGGTGCGTTCACCGCCACGAAGGTGGGGCGCGAGGCGTACGCGGCGCAGCTCGCCGAGGAGGCGAGCCGGTTCACGCTGGTCCACTCCGAGCTGCGTTCCGGTATCTCCACGATCCTCAAGTACGTGACGTGGATGATGGTCCCGACCGCGATCGGCCTCATCATCAGCCAGCTCGTCGTCAAGGACAACGACTTCAAGGACTCGGTCGCGCGGACCGTCGGCGGCATCGTCCCGATGGTCCCCGAGGGTCTTGTGCTGCTGACGTCGGTGGCCTTCGCGATCGGCGTCATCCGGCTCGGCCGCAAGCAGTGCCTCGTGCAGGAACTCCCCGCCATCGAGGGTCTCGCCCGCGTCGACACCGTCTGCCTCGACAAGACGGGCACGCTGACCGAGGGCGGCATGGACGTGCGCGAGCTGCGTGCGCTGGACGGCAACGACGAGGCGTACGTACGCACCGTCCTCGGCGCCCTCGGGGACTCGGACCCGCGGCCGAACGCGTCCCTGCAGGCGATCATCGACACCTACCCGAACGGCTCGGGCTGGCGATGCCTTCAGTCGCTGCCGTTTTCCTCGGCACGCAAGTACAGCGGGGCGTTCTTCAGCGAGAGCGACGGCGACTCGAGTACGTGGCTGCTCGGGGCGCCCGACGTACTGCTGCCCGACGGGGACCCGGCGCTCACCGAGACCGAGCGGCTCAACGAGGAGGGACTGCGGGTGCTGCTGCTGGCCCGGGCCGCGCGCGAGCTGGACGATCCCGCGGTCGCCCAGGGCGCCGCGCCCACCGCCCTCGTCGTCCTGGAGCAGCGGCTACGGCCTGATGCCGCGGATACGCTCCGCTACTTCGACGAGCAGAACGTACGGGCCAAGGTCATCTCCGGCGACAACGCGGTGTCCGTGGGCGCGGTGGCCGGAAAGCTGGGGCTCACCGGGAACGTCGTGGACGCGCGCCGGCTGCCCGCCGAGCAGGACGAGATGGCCGAGGCACTGGACTCGGGCACCGTCTTCGGGCGGGTCACCCCGCAGCAGAAGCGGGACATGGTGGGCGCTCTCCAGTCGCGCGGGCACACCGTCGCCATGACCGGCGACGGTGTGAACGACGTGCTGGCCCTCAAGGACGCCGACATCGGCGTCTCCATGGGGTCCGGGTCGGAGGCCACGCGGGCCGTGGCGCAGATCGTGCTGCTCAACAACAGCTTCGCGACGCTGCCGTCGGTGGTCGCGGAGGGACGGCGGGTGATCGGCAACATCACCCGGGTCGCGACGTTGTTCCTCGTCAAGACGGTGTACTCCGTGCTGCTGGCGATCATGGTGGTGATCTCGCAGGTCGAGTATCCGTTCCTGCCCCGGCATCTGACACTGCTGTCGACTCTGACGATCGGGGTCCCGGCGTTCTTCCTCGCGCTGGCGCCCAACAAGGAGCGGGCTCGGCCGCACTTTGTGCGTCGGGTGATGCGGTATGCGATTCCGGGGGGTGCTGTTGCCGCGTTTGCCACCTTTGCCACGTATCTGATTGCTCGGGGGTACTACAGCGGGCCGGGGTCCTTGGCTGCGGAGACCAGTGCGGCGACGTTGACGCTGTTTCTGATCTCCATGTGGGTGCTGGCGATCATTGCTCGTCCGTATACGTGGTGGCGGGTGGGGCTGGTTGCGGCGATGGGCCTCGGATTCGTGCTGGTCCTCGTCGTGCCGTGGCTCCAGGACTTCTTCGCCTTGAAGTTGGTGGGGGCGCCCATGCCGTGGACTGCCGTCGGGATCGCGGTGGTTGCGGCGGGCACGCTGGAGTTCTCGTGGAAGTGGGTGGACCGCCGCTTCCCCGCCTAGAGGTCACGCCGAGCCGGGCCCTGACCCCACGGACAGGTGCTCACCCGGCACGGTCGAGGGGTAGAGCCTGGCCGCCTCCACACGATTCCGCGTGCCCAACAGACAGAGAATCCGGCTGACGTAGTGCTTGACCGTGGACGTGCTCAGGCTCAGCTCCGCCGCGATTTCCCGGTTCGTATAGCCGAGATGTATCAGGCGGAAGACGTCCCAGGCCCGGGCGGGCAGGTCAGAGCAGTCCGATGGACGGGTGTCGGCCGGATCGGGACGCCGCCGTACCTCATAGCCATGAGCGACGGCCAACAGAGCCCCCGCGATGGCTTGCACCGGGGAGCCTGCGGAGACCGTGGCCCTGAGTTGAAGGGCGACCAAAGAGGACTGCCAGTGGGAGAGCCATTCGTCGGGAGCCATGAGTACGGCCGGCAGCCGGTTGAACTCGTCATGAGAGAACAGGGAGGCCGGGAGTGCACGGTCTTCGGCGAGGAAGAGCAGGACTCCCGGTTCGGGGCCACTCCCGACGGATGCGTCATGCAGGGTCATCACAGAGGCGTACGGTCGCATCGCTCTGATCAGTTGCTGTGTTCGTGCACGTGTACCGCACACGACATGGATGTGCACAAGTCCCCCCAGGTGGTCAGCCTGCTCGTCTCCAGAACGTAACACGCAGCCGATCATTGAGACTTGGAGTTTTTGGGGCGCCATCGAGTCGGCCCCAGTGAAGTTTTGGCCATGTGGCCGATGCGCCGTCAGTTGCCGAAAGGTCATGATCATGACGCCTCTGTCGAACCAGCAGAGGAAACGATCCGATATGTGAGGCAACATGCGAAGAATCAGGATTGCCGCCCGCCAGGCCACAACCGTTGCCGGGGCAGCGGCGCTGCTCGTTGCGGGTGTCAACGTGGCACCGGCCGCAGCCGCGAATCCTCCGAGCTGTGTCGAGCGATCCACCTGGGAAGACGGCGCGCAGTCGTGGGCCAAGGCGAACAACACCTGTTCGTCCCGGAAGACCTTCTACTTCCAGTGGGACTGGGCGGTAGACGGTGACTGCAAGACGCTCAAGGCGGGTTACTACCGCAGCGAGTGGCGCGTGCGCCAGGCGAACTTCCGGTCCCTGGTGAACTGCTGAGCCAGTCACGAACCACAACGTTCCGCTTCCGCGCGCATGATGGGCGCGCGGAAGCGGAACTTCCGTCACTCTAATCGCTGCCGTCGATCACAAGGCGTTCAGCGGAAGGATCAACCGGCCCATGAATGCCCACATCGATCCCCGGCCCACGGACGAGCCAGAGGGACGACAGCCAACGGCCCGGACCATCGATCTGACGGTGCGCTACCGGGACAGAACAGCTCTGAGCGATGTGAGCATGGACATCGGCCGAGGTGTCACCGGACTGCTGGGGCCGAACGGCGCCGGCAAGACCACCCTCCTGCGCATCCTGGCGACGGTACAGGCCGCCACTCGGGGCCGGATCGAGTTGTTCGGCATCACGCCTGACACTCGGGCAGTCCTGAGGGAGACGCGGCACCGGCTCGGCTACCTTCCGCAGAATCCGGGCCTCTACCCGCACTTCACCGTGCGGGCCTTCGCGCTGCACTTCGCCGCCCTGAAGGAGATCGCCGGCCGCCCCGCGCGTCAGGCCGAAGCCGACCGTGTGCTGCAGGCAGTCGGCCTCGGCGACCGCGCGACCGTGAAGATCAAGACGCTGTCAGGAGGGATGCGGCAACGCCTCGCCCTGGCCTGCGCCATGATCGGCCGCCCGGACCTGCTGATCCTCGACGAACCCACCGTAGGTCTCGACCCGGAACAGCGCATGGGCTTCCGCGAGCTGATCGCGGACCTGGGCCGGGAACACTCCGTGCTGCTTTCCACCCACCAGACGGACGACGTGGCCTGGCTCTGCAACCGCGTCGTCGTACTGGACGAAGGCCGCGTCCGGTTCACCGGGGAACCGGCGGATCTCACCCGTACCGCCGAGGGCAAGGTGTGGCTGAGCCCGGCACGGGACGCGGGCGCTGTCGCCGGCTGGTTCATAGGACAGGGCGAGTACCGCAACATCGGCTCCCCTCCTCCGGACGCCAGGCTCGTCGAGCCGACTCTGGAGGACGGCTACCTTCTCGCCATGGGTTCGTTCATCAGCAGCGGGGTGAACGGGCGATGACGGGAGCCGAATGTTTGCGCATGGTCCGGCACCCCGCGGTGGCTGGGTCGGTCCTGCTCATCGTCGTCCTGTGGGGATGGGAGGCGGTCTTCTCACCCGAGTCGGCGGACTACGCCATCCTGCACGTGCAGTCGTACGAACTGCAGTCACCGCTGCTCGCGCCCGCGGCCGGCGTGCTGCTCGCTGCCAATCTCGCCGCTCTGCGGCCCTACCGGTACGGCACCATCGGCTCGTACGAGGCGTTGAGCCTGCCGGCCTGGCGCCGGTCACTGGCTCTGCTGCTGGCCTGTGTGCCGCCGGCGGTCGTGGTCCTTCTGCTCTCCTCACTCCGCATGTGGCAGTTCGCCGCCGCCGATGGGGCGGCCGGCCGCGTCGAGATCGCTGAAGTCGTCGCCCCCGCCGTGGTGGTCGTGCTGGCCGGGTGGCTGGGGGTGCTCGGGGCCCAACTGGTGCACTCGGTCGTCCTGGCCCCCGTCGCTCTCGCGGTTCTGGGCCTGCTGGTCCTGGTGGGTCTGGTCTCCGTCGATTCGCCCATGCGCTGGTTGTCGTTGGTCGCGGGGGAGGACGCCTTCGGGCCGCCCCTGCCGTCCGATCTGATGTACCGCCCCGCAGGCTGGCACCTGGTGTGGCTTTCCGCGCTGGCGCTGGCGGTCCTGGCCGTGGCCTTGCTCGTGTCCGGGGTCCCGCGCCGCTGGGGGGTTTCCGCTCTGGTCATTGCCCTGGCCCTGGCGGTACCGGCTGCCACCATGCAGACCCGGCCGGTTCCCGAGCGGATCGAGACGGCGCGGGAACGACTTCTGCTCGCCCCCGATGCCGAGCAGCGGTGCGAGCGGCGCGAGCAGATGACCTACTGCGCGTTTTCCGAGTTCGTCCCGTACATCGACGCCTGGCACGGGGTCGTCTCGGCCCAGCTCGGCTCGGTCCCGAAGGATGTCGCAGCCCGGCGGTACGCGGTGCGGCAACGCCTCTCCGTGCCGGCTGCCGACGAGTTCGGTACGTCCGGGGCGGCGCCCACGAAACAGTGGAACGAGCTGGACCGCAGGTCGGGCACTCCCGAGGCGGTCTCGGCCGCCACTTCCTGGTCGGCGGGGGGACAGGACAGCTTCGCGGAGAACGAAGTGCTGGGGTTCTCAGCCGCCTTCGCCTTCCGGGTCGTGTCGGGGAAACCCATCGGCGGAGACGGACTCACCCCGACGTGCGGTGGGCGGGGTGCGGTCGTCTTCTGGCTCGCGACGGCCGCGACGGAGGACACCAGGCTGGCCCTGCGCACCCTCAAGAGTCACACCGAGGGTGGCTACGGGTTCTCCATGCCACAGCTGGGCGCGGCCTCGGGACCGCAGTTCGGGTCGCGCGAACTGGCTCTGGGCGAGGCGATGCTCGCCATGTCGGAGAAGGACCGGCCGGCCATGGTCCGGCGGGTCGTCGCCGAGTGGGACGAACTGACGGCACCCAGTACGTCGGTGGAGGACGCGGCGCGGCTGCTGGGTCTCCCCCGGCCGCCCGCGGCGGCGGTCGACGAAGGGACGTGCGCCTCATGAGGCGCGACGGGGCCGGCAGGGCCGTGGACCACGGGGCTACCTCGAGTTCCCACGCCCCTGTCACCTCGGACGTCGGCCGATGGGACGCGGCGCTCTCCGTGATACGGAGCATGCGCTGGGTGCCCCTGCCGATCTTCTCCGGCATCGGGGTCCTGGTCGTGGTGGTCCCCCTGCTGACCGGGGCGCAGTTCGCCCTGCTGGACACCACTCTGACACTGCGTGCGGGAGCAGTGGTCGCGGTGCTGGGAGTGGCGTTCGCGCTGGACGACACGGCCGACGACATGACCCGCGCGCTGCCGTACCCGCGGACGCGCGTCGTCACCCTGCGAGCCGCAGTCGCGCTGGGGGCGGTGGCGCTCTCCTGCGCGGTGCAGTACGCGCTGGCCCCTCTGATCACGGCGCCCGGCCAGCCTGTGCCCGTCATGGGTCTGGTCCTCGAACCGGTGACACTCGCCGCGTGGACTCTGACCGCCGCAGCGGTGGCCGCCGGCCGCAGAGGTGAGGGCACCGGCGGAGTCGCGGCTGCGCCTTTGTTGGCACTTCTGGTGCTGGGCGCGGCTCTTCTGCCGGACCAGCTGTCCTTGTTCGCCGAGCTGTTCACCCCCGGATTTCCCGCGTCCCGGTGGCGGTGGGGCCTTCTGCTGCTTCTGGCCTGTGTGCTGTGGCGTGTGACGACGCGCGACAGCGGCTTGCCGCCACTGGTGACACGCCTGCGCGGCAGAACAACATCTGACTGAAAGGGCGTCACATGACCATCAGTAAGAAGTCCGTCATCATCCTGGCCGTCGTTCTCGCGGCTCTCGCAACCGTGGGATACCTGCTCTTCACCACTGGCGGTGAAGCGAGCGGAAAGGCTCACAAGGCGAAGAGTGGGATGTCGGCCGCGTCCGGCTATGAAGGGGCCGTGGTATGAGCCCGTCCATGTGAGGAGACGGCGGCTGCCTTGCCGGGACCGGACTCCTCCGCTCCCCGTCATGGCGTGCTTCCATCAACCGCGATGGGCTGTCGGCCTACCGATGGCCCATCACACTTTCCGCGACGGTGGAGCGCCAGGACGGGGACCGCAGTGCCCGAATGCACATGCCGGTCGGCGGTCCTTCAGTCGAACCAGCGGTCCCTCGCCAGCTCCTCCGTCCTTGACGGGTCCTCCAGCAGTGCCGCCACCTCGAAGCGCCGCGGCCACTGGCCCGCCGCCCAGGCCAGGCCTGCCGCCACGCCCTCCAGGGTGGCCGCATGCAGGACGCCGTCGCGGGTGCGGCGCCAGTCGAGTTCGGTGCCGTCCACGAAGAGTTCCTCGTGTTCGACGTATGTGGCGGGGGTCGCCGGGCCCAGCAGGACGCGGACCGGGTCCGGGACCTCGTGTTCGGTGCCCTCGCTGGTCACTTCGCCCGTGACCGATTCGCTGAGGCGTCGGACCTGGAACAGTTCGGCCAGGTCGGCGGCTCGGGACGGGCGTACGGGGAGCAGGGGGACCCCGGTCGTGAACGGGAGCAGATCCGGGGAGTCCACGACCACCGCGTCGGCCGCGTCCACGACCACGACCTCCCCGTCCCGCACCGCCCGCAGCTCGTCCGGCAGCGTCACCTGCTCCGGGTCCAGGTCCGCCAACGCGCCGTAAAGCGCGTGCAGTTGGGAGGATGAGACCTCGCGGTCCGGGTCGGCCAAACGGTCCAGGAGCTCGGCCGCGCCGCCGGGTTCGTCGAGGAGGGCGGCTACGGATGTGCGTACGCCCAGCGCCCGTAGGACCTGCTCGTCCTCGAAGCCGGTCGCGTCGGCGGCGTCGTACAGGCCGTGGAGGAGGGGATCGCCGCCCGCCACTCGCAGGCCGGCGGGGCGGCGGCCGTCCAGGACCGGGTGGCCGCGCAGCCACCACGCCGTGTACGGGCGGACGATCTCGTGCGTGCCGTCCGGCAGGAGGACGCGTACCGGCTGGGTGAGGGCGTCGCGCAGGGGCGGGCGGGAGAGCAGGGCGAGTGCCTGTGGCCAGCGGTCGTCGTCGACGAGGTCGAGGTCCCGTACGGCGACGATCTCCGTGGCGACCGGCGGCACGGGCGTATCGGGCAGCCGGTCGAGGACGTCCTCGCACCACACGTCGACGGCGTCGAGCAGCCCGATGTCGTCAGGTTCGGCGAAGTCGCCCTCTCGGGGCTCCAGTTCGTCCGGGTCGAGGACGACATCGGTGGCGCGTACGAGGGCGAAGTTCGCCAGCACGCCGCAGGCGGCCAGCGGCTGCTCGCCCCAGCGTTCGGCCAACTCGGCATCCACGGAGGCCAGTTCGTCCTCGCGCATGACCTGGGCGAAGGGGCTGCCGGGGAGGACGAGTTCGCCGGCCGGGGCCAGTTCGCCCTCGTCGTCCGGGAGGGCGAGGGCGCCGAGCCAGGGTTCGTCGCCGGGTTCGAGGCCCGCGTCGCGTACCAGGGCGAGGACGGTGTCGGCCAGTTCCTCGGCGTCCGGGGTGTCCTGCTCCCAGCCGGCGTCGTCGTCGAGGGAGGCCGCGACGGCCATGCGGACCTGCGGGGTGGTGAGGATGGCGCGCGGGGTGGCGGGCAGGGCGCCCAGCTTCTCCAGGAGCGGGTGGGCGGCTTCCTGGTGGGCGACCTTGAGGCCGAGGCGGGCGAGGATGTCGGAGGTGGCGGCCCAGGTGTCGTGGGGCGTGGGACCGTCGGGGACCGGCAGGAGGATCTGGCGGGGGCCGATCGTCGTACGCCCGTCCGCGAGCGGCACGGGCAGCCCCGAGAGCCGGTCCGGGTCGACCCCGGCGAGGCTGTCGTACAGCCGCCGCCACCAGCCGGGCTCCTTCTCCAGGCCCGCGAGCCGGTCGATCGCCTCGCCCAGCGGTACGCGTGCGACGCCCAGCGTCCGCAGTTCCACGCGGCGTTCGAGCCCGGCGGGCAGGAGGCTGGGCAGGACCTCGGCGAGGACCCGTACGGTTTCGGCGCCGGCCCCTTCCACCACCTCGGCGTCGCGAGGGCGGAGGGCTTCGGGCAGGTCGGTGTCCTCCGCGCCCGGCATGACCGCCGGCGGCAGGAAGGCGGTGCGCGGCAGCCGGTCCAGGATCGCCTGACGCAGCGCACCGTCCAGTTCGCCCTTGCCGAGCGGCCCCGGCACCAGGTCGATGATCCCGGCCGATACCGGCCGCCAGTCGGCGAGCAGTTCGGCGTACGCGTCCGCCGCCCGCTGCACCAGGAAGTCGGTCAGCGGGCCGGGGGCCGCATGGCGGCGGGTCGTGTCGAGGGGGAAGGAGGCGATGAGCAGGGCGGGCACGCCGAGGGCCTCGTCACTGGGCGTGGGCGCGTGGACGACGGGGCTGGTACGGGGGCGGACCGGGGCGCCGTCGGCGTCGACGGGTACGGCCCAGGTCACGGACCACTGCGGGCGCAGCCGCTCCTCTACGGGGCGGTCGGCGAGCAGGGCCGCTTCGAGGAGGCCGTGTGCGGAGACGGTGCGCCAGCGCGTCGTACCGTCCCGCGAGTCCTCGACGGTGACGATGCCGCCTTCGCTGTGCCGCCGCAGCGTGCGTACCCCCTCGTCCCCCTCGCCGGTCTCCACGACGACCTCCTCCAGGCCGGGCAGGGCGAGGAGCAGGGCGTCGTCGACCGAGTCGAGGAGGCGCTCGGTGAGGTCCTGGGCGGCCGGGTCGCGCAGCGGGAGGATCACGACGGTGTCGTACGAGTCCGGGGCCGTGCCCTCGGCGGCGAACGGCAGCCTCAGCAGGGGCACATGGCCGTCGCGGCGGCGGATCTCGTCGTCCAGGCCCGGACTGTGGCGGGCGGTGTCCGTGGCGGCTTCGCGGGCCTCGGCGAGGGACCAGCGGGCGCCGCCGTGCCGGCCGACGATGGCGGGCTCGTCGGTCACCGCGAGCACGGCGGCGAAGCCGACGCCGTAGCGGCCGACGGTGCCTTCGTGGTCCTCGCGCTTGGCGGAGGCCCGGAGGGTGGACAGCGACTCGACGCCGGCCGCGTCGAGGGGGGCGCCGGTGTTGGCGGCGACGAGGACGCCGCCGCGGAGGGTGAGCCGGAGGCGGCCCGGTACGCCGGCGCGGGCCGCGGCGTCGGCGGCGTTCTGCGCCAGCTCCACGACGAGGCGGTCGCGGTAGCCGCCGAGGGCCAGGTCCTCCTCGGCGTTCGCGTCCTCGCGGAACCGCGCCGGGCTGGTCGCCCAGGCATCCAGCACCCCACGCCGCAGCCGCCCCGTCCCGAACGGGTCCGCGCCCTCGGCTGCCGGCCGCACGAACTTGGTCACGGTTCAGTCTCCTTCTTCGGGTGGACGGCCGCACTCGCCGCACGAAAGGTATCGGGTGCCATGGCACTGCGTTCGCTTGGGCGGGTGGGTTCGTTGTTGGGTGCGGGTTCGTTGTGGCTGGTCGCGCCGTTCCCCGCGCCCCTGGGGTGGGTGGGGGGTGCGGGGTCGTGGGCCGGTGCGTCAGCCCGTCGCAGG
>NZ_JNWJ01000092.1:0-17861 GCF_000716805.1 Streptomyces yerevanensis
CGGGCCGTCGAGCAGCCCGTCCCAGCCGAGATGGTCGAAAGTCCAGCCGTGGTCGAACCCGTACTCTTCGACGCTTGCCCAGATCTTCCGGGCGGATTCTCCGGAATACTCCGGCAATACCGTCATCCCCACGCGCATGTGCGCCTCCTCGTCCTCGATGGCAGTACTTCTATGTCCGCGTATCGGTCACTGTGACCAATACGCGAACACTGCCCCTATGGGAGCAGCTGCGCACGGCCCAGAAAGGCCAGCGCTCCCCGCTCGCCTCGCTGCGGCCAGCACCGTCTATAGCCCCGGCATGACGTCGGCGGGTCCGGGGCGGGCGGAGTGGCTGGAAGCTCTGCCCGCCCCGGACCGGCGCTGACACACTCGGGCCTTGTATCGATCAACGACGCATGGCGGAGGATGAGTTGAGCCAGCAGGAGCAGCCCTGGCAGCCGGGCCCGAACGATCTGCCCTTCACCACCCACCTGATCAACCCGCACGGTGACCGGCACCTGGGCTTCAACGAGGACGAAGGCCGGTACTACCGGCTGTGGCAGTACAAGGCTCCCGAGCGGCTCCACACCGGCGAAGCCATCTTCCTGCGCCCCAGCGACATCAACCAGATCATCAGCTACGCCATGATCTGGGTCCGCAACCACCCGGAAGATCCCCGCGGCTACGAACTCATCGACGAAATCGCCGCTGGTGCGAAGGCGATCGTCATGCACTTCGCGCAGGCCGCGCAGGCACCCGTGCAGCGCTAGGCCGGTCCTCTGCCCGCCGCGTCCCAGCCGCCCAGGAAGTCGGCCAGGGCGCGGCGTTGCTGTTCCTCACGGACAGTCTGTTCGGCGAGAACGTCACGGTCGACGTGCGGGTCGACGGCAGCGAGGACCAGGCGCCGGTGCAGCACCGACACGTTCCCGCCTGTCTGCGCCAGCACCTCCCATGCCTGGTCGGACAACTCCAGCCGTGGCAGCGGCCTGCGCTCCACACGGCTCTCCGTCCGCGCCGCCTCCAGCCAGCGCCACACCGTGCGCACAGTCACCCCACCGACCTGGACACCCGCACTCACATGCGCATCGTCCTCCAGCAGCCGCACCACCAGCACCGGCCTGGACACCCTCAGCCTTACCGTGACCTCACCCCACGCACCCGGCTCCCCCACCGAATAACCTTCCGCCGCGGAAACCGACACCCACCACCGTGCCGCCGCGCAGCCACCGAAGGATCAGAAGTGCCGTCCCATGACAGCGGAACAAGGCGGGGTGTACCGCCCCATGACAGCCGCACCCGCCGCAGATACCACCCCACGTCAGCGACCTGACTCCCCAGACACGCCGCCATCAGTACAAACACACCAACCTGACATGCCGTCACTGACACCAAACCGGCACATCGCAGACACGGGCAACACGGTCGTCGTCGTGGAGCACAACCTGGATGTGATCGCCCGGGCCGACTGGGTGATCGACCTCGGCCCGGGCGGCGGCCGGGACGGCGGCGAGATCGTCTTCGAGGGGACGCCGCGGCAGCTCCTTAAGGCGCGGGGATCGTTCACCGGGGAGCACCTGCGGCGGGCGGTGGAGGCATCGGCCGTCACCGTGCCGGCGTGAGCTCCCCGGTGAGCGGGACGCCCGGGAGCGCCGTGTTGCTGACGACGGCGAGGCGCGGGCCGCCCGGGCCGTGCTGCCACTGCCCGCCGGCCAGCGGCAGCAGGGCGATGTTCGGGGCCGGTCCGCGGGTCCAGTCGAGAGTGCCGGCGATGGTGTCGAGGGTCGTGCCGGCGAGGGCCTGCGCGACGGACGCCCGGTCGGTGGGATCGGCCGCGACGGTGAGGGCGTGGTGGGCGGTCTCCACGAGGGCGTGGGCGAGGCCGAGGGGCTGGAGCCAGCCGGCGCCGGTGGCCTGTCGGTAGGCGTGGGCGAGTTCGGCGCAGGTGGTGCCGTCCAGGCTGGAGCGGTAGGGGTGGCCGGGGCTCCAGTAGACGAGGGTGGCCACGCGCGCGTCGGCGAGTTCGCCGTGGACGTCGGGGGCGGGGGTGGTGTGGGTATGCGGGTAGGTCAGCCAGCGCGAGCAGGTGATCAGCCGCGGACGCAGCCCCGCCTGGCGGGCCTGGCGGTGGAAGAGGGCCAGGTCGGTGGCGGTGGCGGCGCTGGTGACGAGGCCGGCTCCGTGCTCCCGCAGCCGGCCGACCTGTGCGTGGAAGCCGTCGGCCGGTTCCCGGTAGGCGCCGAGGTCGACCAGGGTGTGCCCGCGCGGGGACGTCACCGGGGCGAAGCCGTACCGGTCGTGGCGCAGCAGCCGACCTTGCAGGTCGTCGTTCCACAGGCACCCGACGGCGCCTGTGTCGTCGACGCGCTCCCACAGGTCGGCGAAGACGGCGGCGATGTCGTCCAGTCCCCACGCGAAGTGGTACGTCCACCGGAAGCGGTGCCCCGGCTCGGCACCGCGCGCGTCGACGTACGCCTGCCACGGGAACGTGGTCGACACACAGGGGACCCGGGCCTCTTCACAGGCGTCGGCGACGGCGGGCAGTACCCGGGTCCCGGCCATGGTGAGCACCAGATTCGCCCCGTCGGTGTCGGCCAGGTCCCGTACGGCCTGCCGGGCCGCGTCAGGATCCGAGCGGCTGTCGCGCACGGCGACGGTCACGTCGTGGCGGCGGCCGCCGTTGCGGACGTGTGCGAGCACGGGCGCGAGCTCGCGCAGCACATAGGACAACGGTGACCCGAGAGGGGCCAGTCGACCCGTCAGTGGCGCTACCACGCCCACACACAAGGAAGTTGACGACATCGAGGCCCCTCTCTTCACTGAATCGGTGCGGCCGTCAGTGGCCGGAGCGGTCCTTGGTCACGCAGGTGGTCTTGCTGAACGCGGCCACCGTCTCGTTGCCGCAGTTGTTGCTGTGGCCGGAGGCGTTCCGGGCGAAGAGCAGGTTGGACAGGACGCCGCCGCTCGGGCCCGCCTGGTCTCCCCCGCCCTTGCCGTCGTCCTCGGTCACGCAGGTGCGCTCCTTGAACAGCGCCACCTTGCCCGTGCCGCAGAGGTTGGCGTGGCCGGAAGAGTTCCTGCCGGAGAGGTTGGACAGCACACCGCCCGCCCCCGCGTCGCCGTCCCCGGCATGGGCTGTGGCCATGCCGGCGGGAACAGCCATCAGCATCCCCACGATCGAGGCCGCTACCGCGATACGCCGCGTGCCGTACATCTCTGTCGGTTTCCTTCCGCTGGATCGGTCCCGGCCGGTCGGCCGGGAGCACTTCGACCAACGACGCCCCGGAAGATCGGCATGGGCCGCGACCAGGTGAATCATCTGCAAGACGGTTGATCAGGTACTCCGACGGGATGCCGGGGCCGCGGGCGTTGACACGTGAAGGACCGGTTCGCGC
Organism: Streptomyces yerevanensis; assembly: GCF_000716805.1. Taxonomy (NCBI): domain Bacteria; kingdom Bacillati; phylum Actinomycetota; class Actinomycetes; order Kitasatosporales; family Streptomycetaceae; genus Streptomyces; species Streptomyces yerevanensis. Next base: position 3,372 of record NZ_JNWJ01000092.1, read on the forward strand.
CGTGACCGATGGGGTGGTTTGGCGCTCCGCCGGCCGCTCATGCGTGCGGGCCCGCGAAGAGGGGTGTGGGGGTGGCGCGGCCACCGGGAGGGGGCGAGGTGGCCGGCAGCACGGTTCTGGAGGCGGTACTCGATGTCCATCTGGTGCAGCCCGACGTCGTGACGGAGGTCGCCGTCGACGTCGCCCGCGATGCGGCCGGCCGGTGGCAGCACCCGGCCCGGCCGCACCTCGTCCGCAGGGACGTCGACGTCCAGCAGGTGCCGCTGTTCGGCGAGGACGGCAGCAGCACCTCGTCATGAGTCGGGTCGAGCCGTGGCCGGCTCCGTGGTCGGTCCGACTACGGCACTGAGTTCCTGGCGCAGATCCAGGTAGCAGCGCAGCCGGACGCCAAACTCGTCCGCGTCGTGTGCTCCGCTGTCGCCGTCGCCCACCGGTCGGCGAGCAGCTGCTGGAAGGCGGGCGCAGCGGCGTCGTCGGCGGCCGCGACGTCGACGACGACCAGGCCCGGTCGGCTTACGTGCGTCTCGTTGATCGGGTCCAGGTACGGCACTACGCCCGGCGTCCCCGGAGGGCTGCGCCCGGTCCTGCTCCAGGGCGTCGGGGATGCGCACGGCGCAGCTGCGTGCCTCGGGCTCCTCGGGGATGTGCCCATCGTCCTCCGCCGCGAGGTTCATGAACCGTGCCGGTGTACCACTGGAAGCGACGGAGGGGCGACCCGGCTGAGGTGCCCTGCCGAGCTGCCCACGCCGGGCCGCCGTCGACCGGCCGGCAGAAGCCGCCCAGGGCGCCGGTCACATAGAGGGGACGTGACGGGGCACCCGTGTCCTCCCGCCGGATCAAGGGAGCCGACTCGTGATCATTGCGGCAGTTGTTGGAGCGTGTGTGGTCCTGGCCGCGCTGGCCTTCTTCGTCCCGCGTCTCTCCCGCCACCCCGAACGCGGCACGCAGCGTTCGCTCGGTGTCGGCGCGCGGGCCGGCGGCAAGGCGCCCGGCGTCCTGGGCAGGCTTTTCAGCAAGCCGTTCCGGACGAGTTCCCGCGCTGTGGGCCGTAGCGGCTCGGCCGGCCGTCGCAGCCGTGGCCGCATGCCCTTCTGACCTCGGCGTCCTCAAGAGCAACGACAAACGTCGCGCCCGGTGGGAAACCATGCGCAGTCTGTTGTCGCGCATGGACCACACCAGCAAGGATCCCGAGGCGGTCGGTACCCCCGACCCGCTCATCGTCGGCGCCGCCAGCACCTTCCTGGAGCCCGGCGAGGAGGACACCACTCTTTCGCCCACTCCTTTGTCCCACCGCACCAGAGGGCCTGGCAGCCACCCTGAATCCACCTGACGACCGACCGCCGCAGCCGCCCGGCTGTACGGTTCTTCCGACGGCAAGATCGCGTTCCTCATCTGGCCGTACGAACGACAGGAGGAGACGTTCTCGATGGGGACCGTTGTGCACGTCCCGCAGACGCGGGACATGATCGGGGACGAGCTTTCCGGAGACGAGGCGCTCACCGCGCTGAGGCACTACGGAGGCTACCGACTGCTCCTCGACGCGTTCGCCCGGTTCCGCTACGCCGACGGCTTCACCAACTCCCGTTCGCTCGCGTTCCAAGTGGTCCTGGGCTTGGTGCCGTTCACCATCGCGCTGGTCGGCGTGGCGACCACCGTGCACACGGAGAGCGTGGGGCGGATCATCGAACTCACCCTGGGCCAGATCGTGCCGGGCGCCAGTGCGAGTCTGGTCGAGGACGCTCTGGACGCCACCGCGCGCAGCGCCGGTTCCGGAGTCTGGAACGCCGTCGCCATGTGGCTGGGACTGGCCTTCGCCGTACTCAACCTCGCCTCGGCGATGGGGCAGGTCGAACGAGGCGCCAACCGCATCTACGGCATCGAACGCGACCGGCCGTTCCTGACCAAGTACGGGCGGTCCCTGCTCCTCGCCCTCGCAGCGGGCATGCCGATGGTCCTGGGGTTCCTCGTGCTCGTCGCGGGGGATGCGGTCGGGAACGCGGTGGTGGAGGCCTTCGGCTGGCCCCAGGAGCGGCTCGACTGGTGGAGGCCCCTGGAAGTGCCACTGGGCGTGGTATTCGCTTGGGTCGCGTCGGCGGTGATCTTCCGCTGGGCTCCGCGCAGGGACCAGCCGGGCTACACATGGCTCGCGTTCGGCTCGGCGGTCCACCTGGTCCTGTGGATCACGGCCACGTGGCTGCTGGCGCTCTACGTCGCCGAGAGCGGATCGTTCGGCGCCGTGTACGGACCGCTGACGGCGTTCGTAGCCCTGCTGCTGTGGGCCAACCTGACCGGTGTGGCGCTGTTCCTGGGCATCGCGTTCGCCGCACAGCTCGAAGCGGCCCGGGCCGGAATCACCGAGGCCGTGCAGCCGGATCCAGGACCAGGGCCGTGACCCCCGGACCGTGGAACTCCGGGACGTCCTTGCCGCCTGAACGACGGACCGCCAACAGCTACGCAGGGGGTGTCACCGCCACGACCGGGGCAGGCGCGCGTTGATCCCAGCGAGTCGGAGTGCCACACAGCACGGGCGGTGTTCCCCGGTCAGACCGCCGTCCATCCAGTACGCCGCTTGCCGAGCACGCCGACGCGCGGCCCGGCAGGGGCCGTCGCAGTGTGAAGGCACTGGATCTACGAGTTGAAGTTACGGACCGCTCGCTGCTGTGCCAGGGGCAGGTGGGCTACTTCCCAAGACGCGCTGTGACCATGACCGTGAAAGGCGACGGCCCAAGACACGGATTCGGTCTCAGCCCCGACCAGGTCGACGCCGTGTGCCAGCACGAGGACCTGGCCGACCCAGTCGCCGCCAACACCCCGCTCGGGCCCGACCAGGCCGCCGAACGTCTCGGTGTGAGACGAGTCGAGTTCGACCACATGCGAACCCTGGGACGGATCAAGCCCACCGAGTGGCGCGAGGTGCGGTACGACAACGCCCGAGCGACGGGCGCCCGTACCGCTCCGGGTCTCCCGCCCCTCGCCGCCCCTGGAGACCGCACGGTCCAAGCTGACCCACGCTCAGCCGGCCATCTCGCGGTCGTCACCGAGGGGTGCTTCGACCGCATCGACCAGGCGGCCCTGATGGAGGGCAGATCAAGATGCCGTGGATGACGGGGAGTTCGCATGGTCCGGCCTCGGCCCTTGGGCCTGCAGGCGTGGGTGCATCCGGTCCCCGGCCAGTGCCTCGGCGTCGGCCGTAGCGGCTGGTGCTGCAGACCGTGGTGTGCTCGGAAGCGTTGCAGGCCAAGCATCAACCGGGCACCAGCCTGCAACGCCGCCGCTACCGTGACCCTCAGGCCGCCACCGGCTCCGCCGCAAGGAACCCTTCCACGGCCTTCCCCGCGCGGCGGTCGAACTCGGTGTACTGTGCCTCGCGCTCGGCTCCCGCGACCGCGTCGCCGACCAGCAGATTGCCCTCGGCGTCGAGACGCTGAGGGCGCTCCTCGGCGTCGGGAAGCAGGGCGACGGAGGAGTGGGAGAACCCGCAGTAGTAGGCGATGCCCTCGCTCAAGTTGGTCTCCAGCACGGCCTGCATTCCCTCCGTGATGGGGTCGTCGGAGGTGGCACCGGCCAGGCCCAGCCACAGCATGCGCTTGCCCGCCAGGCGAGGCTTGCTGCGACCGTAGGCGAATCCGTAGTTCCACACGCGATCGATCCAGCCCTTGAGGAGGGCGGGCACGCTCTGCCAGTACACGGGGAACACGGCGACGACGACATCGGCGTCGAGAATGCGCTGCATATGGGCCCGGACTTCGTCCGAGTACGGCTTCTCCCGGTTGCCCCAGTCAGGCTGGTCCGCCACGTTCATCCGCGGGTCGAATCCCTCGGCGTGCAGGTCGAGCAGATCGACGACGTATCCGGCGGTCTCAAGTTGCGCAACGGTACGGCGGGCGGTGTGCGCGGTGAGGGAATCGGTGCGGTGGTGTGCGATGACCACAAGGGCGGTCCTGGCTGCGCTGTCGAGGTGCGACATGGTCTCTCCTGGCTGGTCTCGGTCGGTTCTACAGTCCAGTACACCCATGATCGATTGGATGATCCATGGGAGAAACGCTCCGCTGCATAGGAATTCGTCTACGATGGCGCCCGTGGATCCTTTGAGTTCTCTACTCAGTGGCATCCGGGCCGAGGGCTCGGTCGTCAGTCACGCCGTGCTGGAAGCGCCCTGGACCATCCGCTTCGCCGACGGCGCCCCGCTCACCATGGTGAGCGTGCTGCGTGGCGGCGGCACCCTGCTGCTGCCCGACGGCACCGAACAAGCGGTCGGCGTCGGCGACACGGCCATCGTGCGCGGCCCCGACCCGTTTCACCTCGCGGATCGGCCGGCCTCCTGCAACCGCCCACACGTCGAGTACGAAATCGCCTGCTTCACAGAGGATGCCGCATGCACCGCCCAGGACCTCGGCGGCATCCGCTGGGGCAACGATCCGGACGGAGCGACCGCACTGATCGTGGGCGCCTACCGCGCATCGGGCCATCGCCATCAACGACTGCTGCGCGCCCTGCCACCCGTACTGGTGATCAACGAGGACACCGAGGTTTGCGCCTGGCTGGAGACAGCCGCCGCCGACGCCGCCCTGCGCTCGGCCGGCTCGCAGGCGCTGATGGACCGACTCCTGGACTGGGCCCTGGTGTGCACGCTGCGCACCTGGTTCGAGCAGGCAGGCCCGGACGCCCCCGACTGGTATCGCGGCCTGGCCGAACCGATCCTCGCCCCCGCCCTCCAAGCCTTCCACGCCCGGCCCTCCCAGACGTGGACGGTAGCGGCGCTCGCCGCCGAATCCGGCGTCTCCCGGGCGCTGTTTGCCAAACGCTTCACCGAGGTGATGGGCCGCCCGCCGCTGACCTACCTCACCGAATGCCGCATGGACGAGGCCGAGGCACTCCTGTCCGACACCGACTTCGCCATCGCTCAGATCGCCAAGTCTGTCGGCTACGCCGATGCCTTCGGCTTCAGCGCCGCCTTCAAACGCCATCGGGGCCTGAGCCCCAGCGTCTTCCGCGCCGCGGCGTCCTGACGTCCCGCACCCCCGGGTAGCGGATGTCGCCGAAGACCACGGGCGGCCACTCCAGCACACCGAGACTGGCGTGGCACGAGATGACGCTGTCGGCTACGCCAGCGGTCCGGGCGTCTTCCATGAACACGGCCATCATGACCGCGCTGTCCTTGCCGCCGGACAACTGGGGTGCGACAAGGTCGTAGGAGGTCAAATCGGGGGTGCTGAGCGGGCAGTTGGCGGGACGCGAAGGCATGTCAGCTTCAGTGAGTCGAGAGTGGGCGGTAGGACTGGGTGCACAGGGCGGCGTGCAGCCCGAGGCGACGGCTACGCCGGGGCCTTCGCCCAGGCGGCTGTGGGCTCGGCGTCGGGTTGCTTGGGTAGGGCCACAGGGCGGGGAGGCCGAGCTCGATCAAGCCCCAGCTGGATGAAGCAAAACCTTCACCGATCCGCGGCTCTGCGCGGCCATCGTGGACCGGCTCACCTTCAATGCCACTCTCATCGAGACCGGCACCGAGTCATATCGCCTGGCCTGCACCAGGGCAAATCAGACCAACGGGATGCAGTAAAACCCTCTCCGGGCTTCGTGCGCGATCAACCGGAGGGAGGGTCAACTCCCACTGCGGAGCGTGTCGAGGACGTGGGGCCAGGCAGCCGTCCCCAGGAGGGCATCAGCTTCGGGCGTGCCTCCATACTGGAAACGCGGGGATGCCGACGCCGGGCTCTCGCCGGGAAAGCGTGGGCGGTGGCCGGCATCGTGGCGGGTGATCAGACGCACCGTGGCCCCGACCGAGCGCCGGCGTTGTGCCAGTTGTTCGGCGAAGGGAAGAGACGGCCACATCGCATCGTCGCCGCCTGCAACCAGCAGCAGATCGGCGCGCGCCTTGTCCACGGGGATCTCCGCTAAAGGGAGCAGGTCAGCAAACGTCCGCTCGCTCAGTTCGTACCACCCGCGGATGGCGACCGGCCCACCGTCCGTCTCTGCGGGAGTCCAGGAATCGTCCAGCGGGACGAATGGCACCGCCTGCTCTCGCCAGGTCCAGGACGATCGATAAGGGCGGTGGGCTCCATCGCGCCCTGGCCCGACGTTGCACCAGACCCGGGACGTCGGCGACATCGCGACGACAACGTCCACGCGCGGATCGTGCACTGCCGTGAGCAGCGCCGCCTCCGCCCCCTTGGAAGTGCCCAGAATGCCGATGCGTCGTGCCCCGTTCAACCGGAGGAGGTCGACGGCGGCGGTGAAGGTCTCCAGGGGGATCTCACAGATCCCCGGGGACTGACCCGGCCCGCCGAACCAGCGGATCGACACGGCCGTCATGCCCTGCTGGGCAAGGACGCGTGCTCTCTCCCGTTCGACGCGCCCGCTGGATCCCGCCAGGACCAGGACACCGATGTCACTGCCGCGGGCGGGAGCGACCAGTACGCCTTCCCAGGGATCGGCCAGCTCACGCTCAGTGACATCCACGTGGTCCCCCGTCGGTCCGCCTCAACCTGTCAGCGCAGCCTAATCGGCGTTGCCGTTCCTCCTGGAACGACCGCACCCGCCCCGCATAGCCACCGCCGGTGTCCATCCTGTGGCCCCAAATGAACTCGCCCTCCGGAGCCACCTCACATCGCCTGATCTTCACCAACCGTCCGCGAAATGGAGCCAGTTGGAGTCGCCTGGGCGGAGCCACAGAACGCCACCCCAGCCAGGATTCTCCGATCCGCGGTGGACGACGAGGGCGGGCATTGGCTCGGTCGGCGGAGAACGGGCGGGCTCAGCATGGCGGAGGCCGGCGCCCCTCAGAGGCGCCGGCCTCGGTCGTTGCACTGGGGACGGTGGGGCCTGTGCAGCGACAGCATGCGTGAAATTCGGGGGGATCGGGACGGGGGCACGTAGTGTCGGTCTGCATGTCAGTTGTCACCGACTGGCCAATGCCTGTGCAAGATCGGCTCATTGCCCTGGACGGAATGACACAGATGGATCTTCTTCCTTTTGTCGCTGCTCACGCCGTCACGGTGGCGGGCTGGCCGGCTTCGTCCAGGGAGGTCGTCATGTGGTGCGGGCGGCAGGAGTTTCCCGTGCTCACGCAGACGATCAGTGATTGGCAGCGGGATGACGACGTGCAAGCCCACATCCTCGTCGACGATGACAGGGTCGTCGGTTACGGAGAGTTGTGGTTCGACGCCGAGGAAGACGAGGTCGAGCTCGCCCGGATCATCGTGGCGCCCGATATCCGCGGGAAGGGGCTCGGCCGTGTGCTGGTGCGAGGGCTTCTCGCGCAGGCTCGTGCGGCGGGCTGTCCCGACGTCTTCATGCGCGTGCATCCGGACAACGAGACGGCTCTGCGTTGCTATCGGGGGGCCGGGTTCGTGCCGGTCGACGCCAGCCTTGCCGAGAGCTGGAATGCGGCTCAGCCGGTCAACTATGTCTGGCTTCAGCGCGATGCTGAAGCTTCGGGCGGCTGACCGTCGCGGGCAGTACCGGGTGCGGGATCCCCGCGGGCAGGAAGACCGGGTCTCCGGCCCTCCTACCCGATCATTGACGGGACGTGTCACACCTTGCGGCCAGGGGCATTGCGTGATCGGGATTGGTCCGGTTCGTCGGTCTCGTGAGTGACATGACGTCATATCCGTTGTGCGCCAAGGGGCCCGGAGAGCAGAGCAGGCACGGCGCCGATGATCATGTGGTTGTCGAGACCCATGAGAACCGAGCGAGACCGTGCCTGCCCGAACATCATCGCCCGTCCCTTCCGCGCTGGAGCAACTGGGCTCCCCGACTGCTTCCCTCACCTCAAGCGATGTCGCCGACCTGCGGCGTTTCCTGATCCTGGTCGCCGACCCCCGTGATGTGCGGGGACTGCGGTATCCGGCGGTCCCGTTGCTGTGCGCGGCCGCCTCGGCGGTGCTGGGCGGGGCCCGCTCGCTCAACGCGATCAGTGAGTGGATCACGGATGCCCCGCAGCATGTGGGGGGTGTCCTCGGCTTCGCGGCCGATCCGCTCACCGGCCTGCGACCGGTGCCACGTTCCTCCGCCTCGCAGGAGACTCCCGATGCCTCGGGACCCGCAATCCCCCGCACCCGCTCGCCCGGAACCACCCGGCCCGCCCAGCACGGGACTGCCGTCCGATGCGCCGCCGCTGCTGTCGGTGCACGCTGCCGTGGTCTTCCTGGCAGCCGGCTTCATCGGCTTCATCATGGGCGGGCTCGTGTTCCTCTCCGAGACGTCCGTGCCCAAGGCCGTCGCCGCGGGCTTGGGCTCCTTCGGGCTCAGCGTTCCCGTGCTGCACAAGCTGATCGGCTGATGGCGGCGGAGTCTGGGCCGGCACGTCCTGCCCGGCCCCGCCGCCTCTCGGACGTCAGGCGGCACTGAACTCGTGGGCGTGGCCGCCGCGCGGGTCGTCCAGGACGGCCCCTGGATCAGGTGCTCACCTCGGTGGCCTCGTTGTGCTCCTTTTGTCGGCGTACACGCGAACATACTCAACCGGGTACACGGGAATGTGGTCGCGCCGGCCGTTCGTCACGTGACTGAGCGGCCCAGGTAGGCGGCGAGACGGTCGAGCGGGCCGGCGTCATCGGGGACCGGCTGCGGCGGAGCGAAGGAACCGGCGGCAGTACGGGGCAGATCGCCGTAGATCTCGCGTACGACGGGGAGGGCTGTCTCAGCGACGTGCTGAGCGGTGTCGTAGGGGTGCCCGATGGCCTGGGCCAGGTCCCAGCCATGGACCAGCATCTCGATCACCAACTGCTCGACGAGCCGTCGCCCGGGAGCGGGCCCGTAGCGCCGCTCGAGCATGCCCGGGCGCCTGAAGGCCGACCGTGCGGCCTGGGATGCGGTACGGAACGCCGCGACATGGTCGTCCCCGAGATGGTCGGCGGTGAAGTCGGAACGGGGAGTTCCGTTGGCCAGGCCGGCCCACAGCAGGTTCTCCCAGACCAGGTGGTTGAGGAGGGTGCGAACGTCCCAGTCTGCGCAGGCCGTTGGCCGGTCGAACTGGCCCGGCTCCACCGCGGAGACGAGTTCGCCGACGGCGTCCAGGACTTCATCACAGGCATGGAGCACGCCGTTCGGTTCCCACACGTCCTGCCCGACGTCGTACAACTCGGCGAGTCGCGCGGCTCGCACACCAGGTTCAGGATGCGCCCGCAGCGCCGTCGTCAGCCATCGGCCGGCTGCCGCCATGCCGGGCCGCACGGGCCAGCCGTTGATGATGCACAGCAGCTGCCAGTACCGCTCCACATGCGTGTCGGAGGCGACTTCGAGCTGCTCAAGGAGTAGCGCTCTGGCCTGCGCGTTGTCGACGAGCCCCTTTTCGTCCGGAGCCGCCTGCGTGGGGATCCATGTCGCCACGACGGCGGTGACGACGGGATCGGCTGCCGGCGAGTCCGGGGCAATTCCCTGCGCCGTCGCTGTCTCCACTCGCCGCAGCCAGTCGTCTGTCACCTGCTCTGCGTCCCGCAACGCGCTGTCGTCGTGCTCGCCCGGGTGGTGTTCGGCAGCGTAGTGGGCCATACGGCGCACACCGGCGCGCAGAGCCGGATTCCTGACGAGTTCGCCTAGTTCCAGCCAGGCGTCAACCTGCTCGTCGGTGGGATCGGCGGGCAGGTCCGGGGTGGCCGCCAGCAGGCCCCGTCGGTAGGTGGGTACGTCCAGTTCCCCCAGGGTGTCGGTGACGAAGTCCTGGATGATGGAACGGCGTTCGGCGGCGGACATGCGCGCCAGCTCGGTCATGGTGGTGAGCCCCTCGGCAGTGGTGTTGCGGCGGATGACGGAGCGCAGCACGGCCTGCTGCGTTCGCAGCGTGCTGATCTGCTTCTCCAGCGCGTCGATGTGCGTCGCGGCCACCTCTGACAGGGTGCTCTCGCGCTCCAGTACGTCCCGGATCGTCGCCAGCCCCAGGCCCAGCCCTCGCAGGGTCTGCGCCAGTTGCAACCGGGCCAGTGCCTCGGTGCCGTACAGCCGGTAGCCGGCCGGAGTCCGCTGTGCCGGGTGGACGACCCCGGCGTCCGACCAGTGCCGGATCAGCTTCACCGACAGTCCGGTCTTCCGGGCGGCCTCCCCGATACTCCAGAACGTGTTGTCACCGACGTGCATGCGCTCCACCCTTGGGTCTCCCACGAAGGGAGAGTCAACAGGCACCAGGTTCCGCCGGCCTTCGCTGTGGGATTCCACGGGAGACGTTTCGGTGTACGCGGCTGGACACAAAGAGTCGCACGCCGACACCACCCGAACGAACGGCTCCTGATCGCCAAGAGTCGTCCCGGCGGCACGGCGGATGACCTCACCTCTCGGCCTTCTCCAACAGGTCAGCCGCCGTGCTCAGGGCAGCGGCAAGGCCCTGCTTGGCCCGCACTCACTGTTGGCGGAAGCCGCGGTTGGGGTTGCGGGTCTGCTCCGGGTCGAAGGGATCGAACCAGTCCTGAGCTGCGAGGTTGATCATGCCGAGCGCCTGGTTGACGTGGCTGTCGCTGTCCTCGATGCCGTCGAGGGAGTTGTCGAACAGCATCAGGACGTCGTGGTCCTGGAACAGGTTGTCGGAGCAGGCATGCCAGTCGAAGTCGCGGCGGTGCTCGGGCAGGCCCTTTACGGTTTCGCGTACGCGGCGCGGCCGGTTGCGCGTCAGGGCCCGGGCTCGGGCGATGCCCAGGTGGAGCGCCATCTCCTCTGCGGTGCAGCGCGGCTCGACTTCGGCTTCGGACGAGAGATCCGCGGCCAGGTCGTCGAAGGCCCTGGCCATGTTCCGTCGCCAGGTGCCGTCCTGGCGCAGCGTCACCGGCGGCAGCGAGCCGAACAGACCGCCGGCGCCGCGCGGCAGCGGTTCGTCGCCGAGAGCAACAGTCTCTTCCCAGGCCTGGTCCGACAGGTCCTGCAGGGCCAGGCGCAGGACGGCCCTCGTGCGTGCCGTGAGGACTTCCTCGGCCTCTTCGCCTTCTTCGTCCCAGTCCTCGAAGTCCTCGTTCCACGGATCGGAGCCCCCGTAGCGGGCGCGGTCGCGCAGGCGTTCCCGCACACAGTGGGTGGCTTCTTCGGGGGAGGCTAGGGCGGTGTCGATGATCAGCAGGTCCTCGGAGAACGGTTCGGCGCTCAGCAAGGTGGCGGCTTCCGCGAGGAGGGCAGCACCGGTGCCATGGGAGGCGGCGTGGGGAAAGACCACGGCGAACTGGTTGTCGGTCAGCCGGTCGATGACGCTGGCGGCCAGACCGGCGATGATCCAGGGGTCGTTCCAGGGCGCGGCGATGTCCAGCTCGTCGACGACCAGGACGCTGGAGGCCATGTCGACGAAGTCCTCGAACTCCGGGCTGAACTTCCCCTCTGGGTCGAGTAGTTGCTCCGCCACCAGGGCGAGGAAGGACTGTTCGTCGGCCATCCGCTCGCACAGGTTGTCCGCCTTCCAGTACAGGCCACGCGTGGCCCGCAGGCCGCCGATTGTCTTGTCGTCCGCGGTGATGTCGACCCGCCAGGTCTGGACGCCTTCTTCGGAGGGATCGATGAGGCGGTGGGTGTGCTGGAATTCCAGCACCAGGACGCCGGGATCGGCTTTGGTGCCCGGCATGGTCGCGTGGCCGGTCATCGATGTCCTCTCGCGCTGTGGCTTGCGGCCGTTCACAGCCACCACTGGCCCAGATTAGCCAGTACAGCGCGGGTGCTGAGGAGTTGCCGTATGCAGCGGAGCGGTCGCAGTTTGGCCGCTCAGGTTTGGCACTGCGCCGTGCCGACGGTAGACCACCCGCTCCAGGCGGCCCCGTCGGCACGGGCGTGTACACGAATCTCGACCTTCACGGGCCCGCACACCCGGGTCGAGCTTCCCACCTCCGTGGGCCCGGCGGTCCCACCTGCCGGGACATAGGTGCGACCGCTGCCCAACTTCACCCAGTAACCACCGTCGACGACACGAAAGAACGCCTCATAGGAGAGGTTCACCGCCCTCGGCCCCGTGTTGCGCGCCTTGACGTACGCCGTGATCTCCCGAGTGTAGATGCGGCCTTCCTTTCCGCGTTGGGCGCTGATGCAGCCGTTGACGGCCACCCGGCCGGTCGACACACCACCGCCGCAGGCGACTGCTGCGGCGTGAGCGTTCGTCGGAATGGCCAGCATGGTGAGCGCGACAGCGCTCAGGATTGTTCCGATACGCCTCACATGCACAACCCTGCTCCCTTCGCCCCTGATTGCCTCAGAGGAACCATGACGCGTTGAGACGTGGCGGGCAGCGGTTCATCGAGTTCTTCACTCCAACGGGAGCGGGCAGTGCTCCGGCACGCGAGGCAGAACTATCGAAGGCTCAGACACAGGCACTCACCTCCGAACAGACGGCCGCTCTGGAAGCACTAGGTGTGGTGTCTCAGGAGGTTGGTGCCTGGAAGTCCCCGATCGTGAGTTGCTGCGGGAAGGTGTCGAGAGGTTCCGATAAGACGGCACACCTAGGGGCATGGTCGGGGAGTTCTCCGGGCATTCCCCGATCGTCCTGCGAGCCGCGGCCCGCCACGCTCGGGGGATGGGCTCATCTCGCCTCAGGCGCTTACCTCGACCCACCCTCCTCCGCGCAGCCAACGCCGCCTCGCACGCGCAGTTGTTCGCGCTCTCTGGCATCGCCGCCGTACTCGGCACCCGCGCCTTTCTCGCCCAGGCCGGGTATCCCAAGCTCGGCGGTGGGGCCAGTCACCTGCACATCGCGCACATGCTGTGGGGCGGGCTGCTGATGATGGTCGCCCTGCTCGTCCTGCTCTGCTGCGTCGGGCGGGCCGCCCGCGGCGGCGCCGCCGTTGTCGGCGGGGTCGGGTTCGGGCTCTTCATCGACGAGGTCGGGAAGCAGGTCACGGACGAGCCCGGGTACTTCTATCAGCCCGCCGCCGGGATCATCTACGGAAGCTTTGCTCTGCTGTTGCTGCTCGTCCAAGGCATCCGGAGACGAGGGGCCGAACCCGCCGCCCTCACCCCCGACCAGCGCACCGCCCAGGCCGCCGACCTCGCCCTCGGCGGCGTCGGCTCCGGGCTCACCGACGAGCAGCGCCGCGCCGCGCTCCGCCTCATTGAGGGGTCCGGGCGCGACGCCGACCAAGCGCTCGTACGGCTCATCGACGCCCTCCCGGAGCGGCCTCCCGCACCGCACCACCGACGATTCGCGGAGGCCGCGCACGCCCTGCGCCACGTCGCCCGCACCCGCGCTGCCGCCATCGGGGCCGTCGCCTGCGTGCTCACCGAGGCCGTGCTGCTCACCGTATGGATCCCGATGGATGCCGTGAGCGGCGAACTCGACCGCGATCCGCAAGTCGGTGCCGCCGTCGGGATCCTGGTGAGCGCCGCGGCGTCCGTCCTCCTCGGCGTGGCGGGGCTGGTGCGGCTGTGGCGCGATCGGGCCGTTGCCTTCCGGCTGTTCAGGCTGGCACTGCTCGCAGACATCCTGGCCGGGCAGGTGTTCAAGTTCACCGTGAACCAGTTCGCCTCTGTCACCGAGCTCATCTTCGACCTCGGGGTGCTGTGGGTGATCTCCGTACAGCTCGCGGAGGCCCGGCGAAATGTGCGGCGTACCGCCACCGGCCGCCCGGCTATCGCACCCGTGGAACCAACGGTATGAGATGACACAACTAGGAATCCGATGGAACACGGGTTCGCCCTGAAGGAGCGTTACGTGACTTGATGTCCGTTTCGCGGTTCGGGGCGGGCGGATGTCGGCTGGTTACGTGCCCTCTGCCCGCCGCGCGCGAAGGGTCGTGGCCGACCTGCCCGTGCCGGACCTGGCAGGCCGGGACAGCCGGGAAGCGGCCGTCGCCTCGGCCGGCGCGACGGACCTCCCTCGGGCTCGGGGTAAGTACAGTGCCCGTGGCGATGAAAGGAACAGGCCCCGGCCGGACAGGTGGGGGTGTGGAATCCATGCTGGAGCAGGAACTTGCCCGGGCCCGAGAAGCCCGCTTCGATGCGCTGGCGCGCGCGGTGGCAAAGCCGCTGCACCGGTATCTGCTGTGCCGGGCGGACGCCGACGCGGCAGATGACATCCTCGCGGAGACGATGCTCGTGCTCTGGCGCCGCCTCGAGGACGTGCCCGGGCTCGGGAAGGGCCCCGTGACCGACCCCGACGGCGTGCTTCCCTGGTGTTACGGCGTCGCACGCGGCTGCCTGTCCAACGCCCGCCGGGCGGACGGGCGCCGGCTTCGACTCGCTGTCGCCGACCTCCCTCACTCTCGGCTCCGCTCGAGCGGGGGGACCCCCATGCCCGAGGATCTCGCGGTGACCGGTGGCGGAGATCCCGGTGGCGATGACCACCGCCTGGGACACGATCCGGTGGTTCACCCGGGCCTTGCAGCATGGTGCGCTGGTCGGAGTGCTCACCCGGGGCGGCACAGCACCCTGATCGTCTCGGCTCCGTCGGCCGTGCGCAGTGACTGAAGCAGCCGCATCAGGTCGGACCGGGACAAGGCCATCGCGTGTGCTCCTCCGGTCGAACTGCCCGTTCACCAGGGAGACTTGCGCGATGGCCTGCCCTTGTTCAGGGAGCACTCACCACCAGCGGTTGCACGCCCC
>NZ_JNWJ01000093.1:0-28552 GCF_000716805.1 Streptomyces yerevanensis
CAGGGCGAGGTCTGGGCGGGGGACTGGACTGCGAGCGTCAGGACGGGCTGTGTGGGCCATGCGGTGGAACCTCCCGGCATGGGTCGCGAGCGATGGGCGCACTCTCGCACTGCCAGCACATATGACCGGTATATGCAATATATCCGTCACGTTTGACCCAAGGATGGCAAGGCGGATGCCGAGATCATCAGGGCCACGGCCAAAAACTGACGGAACTGGCTACTCCTCCAGGTCACCGATGCTCACACGCATCTCTCTCCCAATGAGTGCCGCCAGGATTACGACGCCCGCGCCAGCCGCACGATCGCCGCAACCGACTGGTCGACGTCGGCCTCTGTCGTGGCGTGGCCGGACACCGAGATGCGCATCAGCCGCCGGCCGCGCCAGGTGGTGGCGCCCACCCAGCAGGTGCCGTCATTCTGCACTGCCTGCACGACGTGGTCGGTGCGGGCATCGTCGCCGAAGCTGACGAGGACTTGGTTGAGTACCACGTCGTTGACCACCCCGAAGCCCGCCGCGGACAGGCCGTCGGCGAAGCGGCGGGCGAGAGAGCAGCAGCGGTCCACGAGTTCGGCGACGCCGTCACGGCCGAGTTCGCGCAGCGCCGCCCAGGTTGCGAAGCCGCGTGCGCGGCGGGAGGACTCGGCCGTGTAGTCGGCGCCACCGGCCGGAGTGCCGTCAGCGCGGGTGAGGTAGGAGGCCGTGTACGACAGGGCGTCGGCGTGGATGGCGGGGCGGGAACAGAAGGCGTAGCCACAGTCGTAGGGCACGTTCAGCCACTTGTGGCCATCGCAGGCCCAAGAGTCGGCCAGCTCGACGCCGTCGACGAGGTGGCGGGTCGCCGGGCTCGCAGCGGCCCACAGGCCAAAGGCGCCGTCGACGTGCACCCAGCCGCCGTGGGCGCGGGTGAGGTCGCAGGCGGTACGGAGGTCGTCACAGGCACCGGTGTTCACGTTGCCCACCTGGGTGCAGACGATCGTCGGCGTGCCCGGGCCGGACGCCAGCACACGGCGCAGGTCATCGGTGTCGAGAGCGCCGCCTCCATCGGTGCGGACCGTCTCCAGGCAGTCGGTGCCCAGGCCGAGCAGCCGCAGCGAGCGGTCGATGGTGGCGTGTCGCTCCTCGCCCGCGACCACCCGCAGGCGCGGGGCGCCGCCCAGCCCCTTACGCCCGACGTCCCAGCCAGCCTCGGTAAGTAGGTGCTGCCGGGCTGCCGCGAGCCCTGCGGTGTTGGCCGCCTGGCCGCCGGTGACGAACCCGGTGGACGCCGTGGCGGGGATGCCGAGCAGGTCCTTCAACCAGCCGCCCGCCGCCTCCTCCGCGGCGAGGGCGGCGGGCGAGAGCGCAGCGTTGAAGCCGTTCTGGTCCCACCCGGCGGCGAGGATCTCCGCGGCGGTGGCCGCGGGCAGCGCCCCGCCGACGACGAACCCGAAGAACCGCGGCCCCGCGGTGGCGACGAGTCCGGGCTCGGCGACGGCCACCAACTCGGCGACCACCGTGAGCGGGTCGGCGGGCGAGCGGTCCAGCGGGCGGGAGAAAGCGGCGCGCAAGGCTGCGTAGTCGACGGGCCGCGCCACCGCCCGCTCGGGCAGCGAGCGGCGGTAGGCGGCGGCGTGCTCGGCGGCGCGATTGAAGGTCCGGGTCAGCTCGTCCATGGCCGGACCGTAACCGCCCGTCCAAGCGGCCGGTAACGGCCAATGGGGGAAGATTGGACTGCCCTGCGATCCCTCAGCGCCAGCGGCGGGAAGCTCGACGGCCTGCGCCAGCACCGCACGAGAGCAGAGGCTGGCCCGTGACAGGAGCGGCCTCGGCCGGTCGGGTGTCGTCAGCCGAGTGGAAGGGCCAGGAGTGCTCAGCTTGCGGCAGGTTGATGAGGATCTGCGAAAACGGCTCTGTCCGCAGTTCCGTGATCTCGCTTGATCGTCAAAGTCTGGGCGGAGGCACGGGGCAGGGGTTTCCATCTGGTGAGCTGTTTGCCGGCCGTCCGGCCACCACGTAGTCGTGATACTCGTCCTGGACCAGGCCAGCGTTGACCCACCTTCCGCGTGCCGCTCCGGTGATGTCTTCGGCGGCTGCGAGGGCGGCAAGCGGGTCGTCGCGAGTCGCGACAAGGCGGCCGAACTCCTCTTCCTCATCGTCGGTGCAAAGAGGAGGGAACTCGACCACGTCAACGAAGGTCTCGTGACCGACGTCTGCCAGGGTGTGCAGGTAGATCTCGTAGCGGATCTTGGCCGGTTTGACCTCGATGTAGCGGATGCCGGGACGCTCGGGTGAGCCGGCAGGGCCGAGGAACTGCTCGATTGGTCGGCCCCGTCTCAGGGCCCCAAGGGCGAAGGACTCCGTCAGATAGCGCACGTGAGAAGCGTAGAGGGCCTGCGGGGACCGTCGGCGTGATGCTCATGGCTGGGTGAGGATGCGGGTCCGGAGGAGTTCGAAGGAGGCCCGACCATACATGGCTCGCTTGAGTGTTTTCACCCGGTTCACGTGCCCCTCGGCGACCCCAGAACTCCATTCCAGGGTGAGACCAGCGGTGACGGCGTCGAGGTCCTGGCGGAGGGAGCCGGCGAAGCCCTGCATCGGTTTCGGGGCGTCCTGTTCGGCCCGGCGGATCCACTCCAGCAGGAGGTAGCCGCGCCGGTGACGGACGAGATCGGCGAAGGCGCGGGCGAGGTCGCAGGCCCGGGTGATGTCCGGACAGGCGAGCCGGACCTCCAGCAGCCTCGGGTCCTGACTGTCGGAGAGGGTCTCGCGGGGCCGCATGATCCAGGAGGTGATCTTCCGCGGGCTGGGGATGTCGGCCCGGACCGGTTCGGCGGTGCCCGCCCGCAGAGCAGCGAGGTGCTTGCGGACCACCTGACGGCTGCCGCAGTAGCCGCGTTCGTGGATCTCCTGGAATAGGCGGGTACCGCTGACCTGGCCCTGTGTCTCGGTGAAGCGGGCGTTGAGGTATGCCTTGAACGGCTTCAGGACGCCGTTGGGGCGGCGGTCGCAGGCGGAGGCCAGCAGTTCGTCGAGGTCGGTGTCGCGGAAGCGGCGTACGGTCTTGCGGTCGAGGTTGAGGCGGCGGCCGATGGCGCTGATCGTCCAGCCCTTCTCCACCAGCCGGTGGATGTCCTCGTAGCGGTGACGGGTCCGTTCGATGATCTGGGTGCGGGGCAGTTCCGGCACCGGCAGTTCCGTCGGGGCCGGTTCCGGCACGGTCGGCTCCGTCTCTTGTTCGGCGTGTTTGCGCAGGCAGTTGCGGTGCTGGTGGCAGGTCTTCTCCACCGCGGCGGACAGGTTCTGCAGCAAATGCCACCGATCGGCGACCTCCAGGGCGTCCGGGGCGGCTTCCCTGACCGCCTTCGTGTAGGCGGTGGCCCGGTCCCTGCAGATGATCTCGGCACCGGGATGATCCGTGAGCCAGGCCGCGAACGTCTCCGAGGTGCGGTCGGGCAGCACGTCCACGACCCGGCCGGCCTCGACGTCGACCAGGACGGTGCCGTAGGTGCAGCCCTTGCGGAAGGCGAACTCGTCGACCCCCAGCACCCGCGGGGCGCGGTCTGGTACCGGCGGCGCCGTCAGGAGCCTGAGCAGCCGGGTGCGGCCGGCGGCAACCCGAAGACGCTGGCATAACCGTGCGGCCGGACGGCCGCCCAGCTCGACTGCGATCGACCGCAGCCAGCCCGTGAGCCCAGTGCTGGAGCGGCGGTGCCGCTCGGACAGGCCCGGCACCTGCTCGACGAACGTCTTGCGGGAACACTTCTTCCGGTCGCAGAAGTACCGGCGCACCCGGAGCCGGACGACGACCCGCCGGGAGCCCAACGGCCTTTCTTCCAGGCGACGTTGGTACGCGCTGTGCACACGTCTGGCCTGCTTCCGGCAGTCCGGGCACCGACCCGGCCGTCCGGTGGAAACCGCCTCCATCACCAAGGCACCGGAGGAGTCGCTCACCCGCTCCACCCGCACATTGATCCCGGGAAACAACACGTCCTCGACCGTCTTGCTCGCCACAGCAAGAAACACCCTGGTGAAACGATCCCACGTTCCCGCCGCTGACCTGGGGATTCACGGAACTGCGGCCAGAGCCGCGAAAACGGCCAGGCCCGCTCTCGATTCCCCACTTGGTTGCGCATGCATCGAAGGCCGGAGTCGCCCGTCCCCGTAGGGTCCGGCGGCACGTCGCCCCCGGTGAGGCGGTCCCGCTCCACCCGGAGGCGGTCGCGTTCGCTGACCACTACGACTTCGACATCGACGTCAGGAGATCCCCGAGGATCGGCTGGCGCCCGTCTACTCCTACGACGCGCTCGGTTCCTTCGTGGCCATCCCACTCGCCCAGGCGACCGTCGGCCCGCTCAGCGCCGCGATCGGCGTGCACACGACACTGCTCGGGGCCGCTGTGGTGATCCTCAGTTGCACCGTCGCCATGCTCGCGGTGCGCGACGTCCGCGCGCTGCGGATCAGGACCGCAAGTCCGGCCACCGGTCTGGTATCCGCCCCGGTGTCCGCCGCGGTCTGAGGTGTCCCGGCCGAACCCCATCCCTGCCGGCGCCGAAGAGGCCAGAGCACCCACAGGCACGACGCCGGGCGTACCGCCACCACCAGCGTCCTCGCAGCAGTGCGCAGCTTGTCACCCGAGCGGTGGGAGGCGAGGACGACGTCCGCAATGGCCAACCGGCGGCGACTGTGAAAATCGCTGTCCGATCACCGGAGCACGGTGATAGACATCCGGGGTGGAAAAGAGTCTTGAGTTCCCTGACCTGCTGCGACTGATCGATGAACGGTCGACCGCCTTCCGTGCCGCGGTCGCCGCCGCGCCCAGTCTCGACGCACAGGTGCCGACCTGCCCCGAGTGGACGCTGTTCGATCTGGTGAAGCACCTGGGTGGGGGAGACCGTTTCTGGGCCGCCATCGTCGGCGCGGGGCCTGCCGAGGCTCCCCCGGCCGAGGCCACCGCTGCGCGCGCCGCTCTGGAAGTGCCGCGGGAGCGTGAGGCCCTGCTGGCCTGGCTGGCCGCGTCGACGCAGCTTCTGCTGAGCGCCCTGCGCGAGGCAGGACCGGACGCCGGCTGCTGGGCGTGGTGGAGTGCCCTGCAGATGCCGCGGACCTCCGGCGGAGTCGCCCGGCACCGGGCCCAGGAGACCGCGGTGCACACCTACGACGCCCAGCTCGCCGCGGGCGCCCCGCAGCCGCTGCCGGCCGAGGTCGCCCTCGACGGTGTCGAGGAGTTCCTGTTCACCTGCGTCGCGACGCCCAGCGCATGGCCGCACAAGCCCACGGCCTTCGACTTCCACGCCGCCGAGGGCCCCTCCTGGCGCCTCACGGTCGACGGCGACGGCGCACGCTCCACCCGCGTCCCCGCGCCCATAGCCGCGACCGGCGAGGACTCGGACGCAGCCGGCGCCTCCATCCATGGCACGGCCAGTGAGTTGGTCCTCTACTTGTACGACCGTATCCCGGCCGACTCCTTGCACGTTGACGGAGACGCAGGGCTGCTCGACCTGCTCCGCGCCTGGGAGCCGGAGGAGTAGGACGTAGCGGGGGCGGTTGGCCGCGCCTCGATCCGGTAGGACATGACTCTTCGCCAGGTTCGACATCCCCGCCCGGACATCACGGCGGATCGCCGCGTACAGATCGACCTTGGACTTCGGTGGCACCGGCGCCCCTCACCATGCAGAGCATCCCCAGCCTCCCACCGCAAGCCCCCAAGTGGTGTCAAAACTCGGCGATATCACTCTCCGCCAACACCGGGTGGTGTCGCCGCCGATCGACAACCGGTGGCCCAAGCACCCCTCAATCCACGACTTCTCCAACCTCGTGGCCGCCGTCGCCCGCCACCGGGTTAACCCCCCCAGGTCGGCGTCGCCGTCGACAACGCCTGGCGCGCCGCGGCCCTGATGCACGCCATCATCCGACTGCGCCCCCTCCCGGCCCGCAACGCCCTGTACGCCGCCGCGATCGTCACGGCGTACATGGACGCCGTGACGACGGATACGACGCGGCCGACCGCATCCGCTCCTGGCGCATCTGACCGCCTGTCCGGCACCTGCTGCGTCGTCACACGTTGAGCACCGTGACCGGTTCGGCGAAGGAGGATGCCATGCCCGACACCCGCCCACTCGAGATCCCCACCGACTTCAATCGCTGGCACCCCAACGAGATGACCGAGTGGCTCGCCGGCATCGAGGACGACGAGACGATCACGGATGCCGACGTTGACCGCGCCCGCCAGGCCGTGCACCACGCTCTCGTCATCAAATAACGATCACGGTCGTGGCGTACGTTGAGGCGTAGGGGCCTCCCGAGAACCCCGCAGTAGCGCCCTGGACTTCCTTGGTCCGGGGCGCTACTGCTTCTCGCTGCTCGGTTGCAGGGCGGTGTGCAGTGGGGCGTGCTGTTCGCTGCTGCTCATGGGTGGCTGGGGGGCTGGTCTTGTGCTGGAGAGCGTTGACACTCCGGTCCGTCGGCCACTGGCCTGGGCGTTTCCCGCCCGCGGGAACGGTGTGCCCGGATCTGACACAGACCCACCGCACACGAAAAGCGGCGTCGCGCCCCTAGGGAGGGCGCGACGCCATTCTGATGGGCGGCCGGCCGCGCTACGAGGCGGGCGCGGCCATGGCCAGCCGGGGATGGGTTCTGGAGATCGTTGACCGCGGTGTCGATGTACTGCTCGAAGTCGGGGGTGTCGGCGCGGGTGATCTCGTGGACTGCCTTCATTGCCTCCCATGCCGCCACATGACGCAGGCTGCCGTGCCAGCTGTCGTCGATCGCGACCGAGAGGTAACATCGACGAGTTCGTCGGCCGTGACGGGGCGCCCTCGTCGCAGCAACAGCGCCACCAGCACCACTTTCTGCTGCGGCGACCCCAGGCCCAGCTCCCTCTCGCCGTCCCATGCCCTGACCGGCCCCAACACAGCAAAGTGTGTTGAAGCTTCAACGGCTGCGTTCACGGAGACGACTTTACAGCGGTTGTCTCCGCACTCGGTGAACTCCAGGCAACGTACGCACCCGTAGCCCCAAGCGTGCGCTCCCCGTCCACGCCGGCGACTGCGGTGCGGGTGTCTCGTCGTCGTCGGCGTGACGGTGGGGCAGCTGACGGTTGGACAGGGTTGTTTGATGAGTTCACTGGGCGGTTCGGTCGTGGAGGATCGCCGCCGGCCCGGGTCGCTGCCGTCGTGTAGCCGCCGATGGCTTCAGGCAGTGTGGTCAGCGGAACGCCGCGGGCGGAGCGCAACCTGCTGTGCGCCTTTGCCCCGCGCGTGTTTCAGTCGGTGCTCGACTGGTTGGCCTTCCATGCGCGGTAGTGCTGCTCAGGGTTGTCGGTGAACGAGACGTGGCGGGGGCACCAGCCGAGCAGGCGGTGGGCCTTCGCACTCGTGACGAGCTCGTCCTGGTCGGCGGCCATCTGCATCATCCCGCCGGCCTCCGCGCTCTCCAGGGTGATCTCGCCGGCGTAGCCGGCCGCGCGCAGGGCGACGCGCTGCACGTCCAGGGCGGTCAGGCGCTGGTCGTCGGCGACGACGAACACCTCGCCGTCCACGGAAACCGGGTTGTCGAGGATGCGGACGTAGGCGTCGGCGAGGTCGTCGACGTGGACCCAGCTCCAGCGCTTGGCGGTGTCGCCGTAGAAAACGGGTTTGCCTGCCTCGGCGGCGGCGAACCACTCGCCGGTCATGGAGGTGGTGGCGGGCCCTCCGTACATGAAACCGGGGCGGACCACAGTGTGCGCAAGGCCGCTGGCGGCCAGCTCCTTCTCCAGCGCGAAGCGGAAGCCGAGGGGACTTTCGGGGTTGCCGGGCGTGTTCTCGTCCATCAGCGGCAGGCCGGTGCGGCCGTAGGAGGAGATGCCGGTGGTGAACACCAGGTGCCGACGGCGCCCGTCACGCTCCTGAGCGGCGACGAGTTCGGCGAACAGGCGCTGGTCGCCGCCGAAGGGGTCGCTCATCTCCATGAGCAGGTGAACGACCGCGTCCGTGCCGTCCAGGTGGCCGCGCCAGGTCTCGGGCTTGGAGAAGTCGCCCTCGACGGGTGTGACCTCGTTGATCGTGAGGTCCTGGGCGGCCTGGCCAGTGGTGTCGCGGGTCAGGCCGAGGACGCGGTGGCCGGCACGGGCCAGGGCGGCGGAGGCGCGCCGGCCGGCATAGCCGGTGGCGCCGATGACGAGGATCTGCATGTTCGGTGCTCCGTGTGCTGTGTGTGGTGCGGTGTGTGTGCCGCGTGTGGTGTGCCCGCGGTCAGGCGGGGGTGGTGGTGAAGAAGCGGGCGAGCCGGTCGGCGGTCCATACCGGGTTGTCGGCAGCGAAGGTGTGCGCGGCGGCGGGAACGATGTCCGCGCGGACATCCATGGCCGCCTGGCGGGCGCCGTCCAGCAGGACGTCCTGGGGCAGGCCGTGTTCGCCGTTGAGGATCAGCACCGGCATCCCGACCGGGCCCCCGGCACGGGCGGCCCGGCCGTCCTCGACGAGCGTGGCGTAGTGCTCGAACCCGCCGCGCATGGCGTCGGTGCGGGTGTAGGCGCGCAGGAGGTCGGCGCGGTCACCGTCGGTGATGCCTCCTCGGGTCATCATCGACCAGAAGCCCGACAGGTACTGCTCCTCCTTGCCCGCGGTGAGCATCGCCGCCAACTCGCTCTGGGCGTGGAACCCGAAGTGCCATGAGCCGCCATTGACCGGGTTCATGTGCTCCTCCAGGCCGAAGCCGGGCAGGAACGCCTCGCTGAGCACCAGCCGGGAGACCTCGTCCGGGTACGCCTGAGCCCAGGCATGGACGGTCATCGAGCCCACGTCCGTTCCGACGACGAAGACGCGTTCGTGGCCGAGGTGCCGCAGCAGTTGGTGCAGGTCCTCGGCCTCGTCCCGCTTGGTCCAGTGCCCTGCCGGGATGGCCGAGTCGCCGGAACCGCGCAGGTCCGGTGCGACGACCGTGAAGCCCCGTTCAGTGAGGAGCGGCATAACGGCCCGCCATTCGATCCAAGTGAACGGCCAGCCGTGCACGAGGACGACCACGGGACCGGCGCCGCCTATCGCATAGTGCAGCCGGACGTCGTTCACCTCGGCGTGGACGTGTCTGAATCCGTCCGGTACAGGGGTTGCGGGATCCATGAGCCTCCCTCTCAGTTGCTTGCTTGAGCAAGTATTAATCTGATTGCTTGCCTCGTCAAATAAACTGGAGACATGGCCCCCGACATCGATCCCGCAGCCCTGACCCCCGACGAACTCCTTCTGTGGCGGAGCCTGGGGCGACTGGTCCACGCCCTGCCGCGCGCACTGGAGGAGGACATGGCCCGAACCGGCGTGACGATGACCGAGTTTGCGGTCCTGCTCCTCTTGAGCGAGGCCCCCGACCGGCGCATGCGTATGTCCGCACTCGCTGCCGCGGCCGGTCTCACACCCTCCCGCATCACCCGCGTGGTCGATGGGCTGGCCCACCACGGCATGGTCCGCAAGGAACGTCACGACAACGATCGACGCGGCAACCACGCCGTCCTCACGGACACCGGTCTGCACGCCATGCGCTCGGCCCAAGCCACCCATCTCGCCAGCGCACGGCGGCGCGTCCTCGACCACATCCCTGAGCACCTGGTGCCGGATCTTGCCCAGGCCCTTGCCGGGACCACCGAAGCCCTGTACCAGCCCTGAACTGCGGTGACATAAGGAGCGGAGGTCATGCACGGCTGTAGCCGAACAGCACCCCCCGCCAATCGCCTTTGCTCGGGCCGACCATGGAGGTGACATGGTCGCCGGAGTCGTAGTCCCGGCCGGATACAAAGACGAAGCGCGGGACTGCCTGGAGGATTGCGCGATCGCCAGTGCCGGCGATCGCGCGATCGGCTACAGGTGCGCAGCCAGGAACGGCCGGACCACGTCGGCCATCTCTTCGGGTACTTCCTCGGCGAGGTCGTGCCCGGCGTCGAAGACGTGGCCGGTGACGTCGTGGGCCATGAGCCGCATCTGGGACTCGTTGCGGTCGCCGATGAACGCCGAGCCGCCGAGCGCCAGCACCGGGATGTCGAGCTTCTTTTGCGCGGACTGCCGGTTCTGTTCGGCGTCTACGAGCATCGCCCGGTAGATCGCGAGCATGGCGCGGATACCGCCGGGCATGGAGTAGCAGCGCACGTATTCCTCGATCGCGTCGGGCGTGGCGCTGTCGGGACGGCTGCGCTCAAACTTGATCATGTAGGTGATCAGCTCGCGCTCGTGCCCGGCGATCAGCATCTCGGGAACGTCCGGCTGGAAGTAGAAGCCCAGATGCCACAGGTGCAGGCCGCTGGCGACGTTCTCGGGGGTGAGGGCGGTGTGGTCCTCGAAGCCGAAGCCGGGGAACAGGGCCTCGGCGAACACGAGAGCGTTGACGTGGTCGCGGTGGCGGGCGGCGAGCTGGTAACCGATCACCGCTCCCCAGTCCTCGCCGATCACGGCGTACGTCTCGTGCCCGAGGTGGGTCATCAGTGCGGCGATGTCGTCGCTCATCGTCGCGGAGTCGTAGCCGTCCGCGGGGCGGGCGGAGTCGCCGAGGCCGCGGAGGTCGGGTACGACGACGGTGTAATGGGGAGTCAGCTTCGAGACGAGGTGGCGCCAGTGGTAGCTGGTCTTGGGCACGCCGTGCAGCAGCACCACGGCGGGGCCGGACCCGGCCGTCCGGTAGTGCAGACTCGTTCCGTTGACGGCGGCACGGCCGGTTCGGACGGGCGCTCCGTCATGGTCGTACATCATGTTCTTTCAGCCTTCCCTGTTCCATGTCAGTCGCGGTGCGGGTGTCATGCGGGTGTCAGCCGGCCTGCGGCGGGTCGACCAGGGTCATCAGGCGGCTCGGGCCCCCGGCGCCCGCGGCCGTTCCGGCGGCGGGGTGGTCGACGGAGTGCAAGGTGAGTTCTCCGGAGTTGTCGATGGGAGCGAGATGGCGCCGGGTGATCCCGTGCATGCGGGTTCCGGCGCCTATTCTTGATCGTTCGATACAGATTCTGGTCATGAAAAAGTCAGTCGAGGGCGGCCAGCGCGACCTCCACGAGGGGTTCGAGGGCCTCGAGGTCCGGCGTGATCTTCGAGGAGACCAGTAGCCCGTTGAGGAAGGTGACGAGGTAGGCGGCGAGCGTGTACGGGTCGTGCCGCGCCGCGATCTCACCCCGCGCCCCCGCCACCCGCAGCACCTCGGCGAGGGCGTCCCGGCTGGCATCCTGCATGTCCCGCACGATGCGCCGGACCGACGGATCCTCCGGCAGGCGCTCGCAGGCGGCATTGACCACCAGGCAGCCCCGGCCGCCCTGCTCGACAGCGATGCGCATCCGCTCGACCAGTAGCGTGCGGATCGCCGAGCGGGCATCAGCACCCTCCTCCAGGCTGCGCAGGGCAGCCGCCGCGAGGGTGGTGCGGTAGTGCTCCAGCGCGGCACGGTACAGGCCGTCCTTGTCGCCGAATGCCGCGTACAAGGAGCCCTGCCCGATCCCCAGGTGGCGGGTCAGGTCGCGCACCGAGGTCGCCTCGTAGCCACGCGTCCAGAACAGCTCCATCGCGCGGCTCACCGCCGCCTCGGTGTCGAACTCCCGGGTCCTTGCCATGGCACCACCGTAAGGTATCTGGATCGTACGCTCAAGAAAGTGCTGCCCAGCGGGCGATCCCCAGCGCCGCCGTGCGCACGGCCGGGACGAGCCGGTCGACGGCGGCTCGAGAATGCGCCACGATGCCGAGCGCGGGGCCGGCAGTCGGCCGTCCAGGCCGAGCACCGGGGCGGCGACGGACACTGCCCCCAAGGCCATCTCCTCGTAGGAGTAGGCGACTATCGCTTCCCGCCGCACGGTTGATCGTTTCCCGGTAGGAGATGCCTCAGTCCCACCAGAAGTCCCAGGCGGCAGCGACCAGGAGGGCGTCCTCCTGTGCCGGGCATCAGGACGTGGGAACGCCTGCCTGTGCGGCGAGGCGGTCCGGGTTGGTGGTGAGCCAGTCGTAGCTGATGCTGTTCCAGAACGAACACTGGTGTCGATCCGCGTACACCTCGGACTTCATGGCCTGGCTGTCATCACCGGGCAGCAGAGACAGGTACTTGCCGCTGCGGTATGACGGCCAGGCTGCCAGTCCTCCGGTCGTGGGGTTCGCGTGCTTCACGAACGCGCCCCAGTAGCGCACCATCGCCCTGGACAGCTGCTGTTGCTCCGGAGTCAGCAACTTCGAGGTCTCCATGGGCCACAGGTAGCCGAGCTCGCTGGCATGTGGGGCGCCGGAGTCGAAGCCGGCCGGAGTCGTCGCGAGGGTGGGTGGGTGTGGGTCGTCGAACTCGTAGAAGTACGTCTTCGGTTGCCGATTGGCGAACTGGGCCGTGAGGTTCTGGTACTGGCAGCCGCCCAGTCCGTAGAAGACGCTGCTGTCGCCCCACAACGTGCCGATGGCGTACGTCGCTGTGTACGGGCTGTCGTAGGCGCTGTAGGGGTAGTGCGCGAGTACGGCGTCGGCCTGTGCGCCGAACTCCAGCCTGACCGCCCGCTCGTACTGACCCTTCGTCGCGTTCGCGAACGGCAGTGCCCATTGGCGCACCTCGTCGCGGGTGCTTCCGATGAGGAGGGGGACATTGTGGATCCGGCCGGTTCGTACGGCAACGCTCGGCGCGAGGGGCAGTTCGGGAACCCCGGACACGGGAAGCGGACCGGTCAGGATGCCGCCGACGAAGCCGCTGTCGGCGGCCCGCAGTTCGTTCGCCGACTTGGCCCGTAGACAGGCCACGCTGGTCGCCGGAACGGAACAGCCGACGGCCGCGGCGTAGGCATCGCCCTTGGCGGTGGCCTGTGCGGCCGTGAGGCTCGGGCACCCGCCGCTCTGAATGATTGCACCGGCGAACAGATCGCGCGCCGGAGGTGAGGACAGCAGAGCGCAGACGGAGTGGCCGCCGGCCGACTCGCCCGCGATGGTCACGCGGCCCGCGTCCCCTCCGAAGGCACCTATGTTGCGCTGCGTCCAGCGAAGAGCCGCCTCCTGGTCGAGCAGGCCGTAGTTGCCCGCACCCTGCCTGCTCAGCCCGGGCACGTCGAGGAAACCGAGGACGCCCAGCCGGTAGTTGATCGTGACGACCACTACGTTGTTGGCCTTCGCGATCTGCGAGCCGTCGTAGAGGTCACCGGCACCACTGGAGAAGCCCCCGCCGTGGATCCAGAACAGCACCGGCAGCGGGCGGTGCGTTCGCCGTTCGGGGGTGTAGACGTTGAGATACAGGCAGTCCTCGCTCATGCCCGGGCCGGTGCTGGTGGGCGACTGCGGGCAGCGTGAGCCGTACGCGGTAGCCGACCGCAGGCTCGACCAGGCGGAAGCGGGTGCGGGTGGCTGCCAGCGTCTGGTACCGACCGGTGGCGCGGCGTACGGGATGCCGAGGAACCGATCGACCCCGTCCGCCGTGGACCCCGCGACCGAGCCTTTGTCGGTGGAGATCGTCAAGGGGCGAGGGGCCGCGGACGAAGGTACGGCCGATACAACGGTCAGCAGGGCGAGCAGACTCACGAGAGCCGCAAGTTCTCGTCGAACAATGGAGCGCACTGAACCTCCCGAGAGGCAGGATCGAGCAGGAAATCCACATGCTCCGTTTCGAGCAACGGGTGTGCAACGCAGCCAGTCCGCTCAACGGACCTGCACCTTCAGATGCCTCAAACATCGGGAGACGAGGGCAGTGCTTGGCATGAGGGCTTCGGCGCCAGATGCGGCGGTGACCAGCCCCAGACGCGTCGGCGTTCGTCACGGATTCTCGGCTGGGTGCGCGTCCGGGCTCGTGAGATAGGGCGATGAGGACCAGAACGCACACCCGGCTCCAGCGCCTGACCTGGGAGGCGGAACAGGACGGCGGGAATCGACCGCCCTGTTCCGCTCCTGGTCGTTCACCGCGGTCGGTAGACCGATACGACGAAGGACGCAGTCGCCTGGAAGGGTGTGCCCAGTAAGGCGATCCGCCGGCGCAGTACGTCGGGGTTGATGTGGCGGGCGGTGGGGCCCATGAAGGACATGGCTTCGATGTCCTGGGCGGTCAGGGTCATGACGTACTTCAGTGCTTCGGTGTGATCGGGTTGGAAACGGGCGGAGAGTGTGCGGCGAAGGCGCTGTTCCTTGGCCGGGTCGACCGACAGCAGGCCGAGGTGCCGCTGGAGTTCGCCGAGGTGCTGCGGTGTGGGGGTGACGATCAGTAGCGCACCGCTCGGCTGGAGGATGCGGTGGAATTCGGGGCCGTTGCGGGGTGCGAAGACGTTGAGCACCAAGTCGACGGCGTGGCTCTGTACCGGAAACGGTTGCCAGATGTCCCAGCTGGCGGCTCCTGCGCGGGCGTGGGATCGGGCTGCCCTGCGGAGAGCGTACGGGGATGTGTCCAGCCCGAGACCGACGGTTGCGGGGAGCGCCTTCAGGACGGCGGCGAGGTAGTAGCCGGTGCCGACCCCGGCGTCCAGGACGGTGCTGTCGGGCGGGCAGAGCGCCGCGGTGAGACGGGCAAGAGTACGCGCGAGCGGTGCGTAGTGGCCGGTCTGCAGGAAGAGAGTGCGGGCCTGGACCATGGAGGCAGTGTCCACGCCGGTGGAACGCCGGTTGCCAGCCAGTAGGCCGGCATAGCCCTGCCGGGCGATATCGAAGGAATGTCGGCTGGGGCACCGCAGCGCCTGGCCGACAGGCTTGAGGCGGTCGTGGCACAGCGGGCAGAGCAAGATGTCGAAGGGCCTGTGCTGCGCTTGATGGCGCGCGTTGGGTGAGGTAGGCATGGTTGTTCCTCAGCAGCGGTGGGCTGCGTGGTCGGCGGAGCATGGATCCGGAGCCGTTGGCGTGCGTCGACCGGCCGTGATACCTGCAGCGCCGCGCTGAGTGGGCGCCCCGTTCACCTGGCCACTGCCCAGCGGAGGACCGCAGGACGGATGTGTGGTTGGGGCATGGGGAGTGACATCAGCAGGCGATGGTGGGCACGCCAAGAGACGCGACGTCGTCAGAACTCTCCGGTTCGGGCCGGATGGTCAACGCCGCTGTCGTCTCCGCCGTTTACAGAAAGACGTGCGGGATGCTGGTACATGCCATGCCCCGAGGCTACAGCGAATCGGTGGCACAACAGCTGTTGGGAGAAGGGACCGACAGATCCGTCGGCGTCGTCGCTCTGGTTTCCACCGCGTCGCCAGACGGGCCGCCGACGCCGTTCACGCTCCTCGTTTCCCAACTGCCAGACGTGGTTTGGTGTTTGGGTGTTGGGGACGTCTGGCGCTCCCTACGGTGTCTGGCGTCAAGACTGTGGCGCTGTCGGTCGGCCAGGGCGGATGGGTTTCGCCGGCATGAATGAGGCCGCTGCGACGCCGAGGTTGCGGACGGCCGCGGCCTTCCGCACCCGCAAGGCCGATCACCTGCGGCAGCGCGACCTGGCGGCTGAAATCGCCGTGACGCAGGGGCAGAAGGGCCCGCAGGCGGAGAACATCACGCCCGCCTGACCTCGCGGCCAGGACGTCATCAGGGCCCCGGAGCGCGTACGCGGACGCTGTTGGTTAATTCGGGGCCTGGCGTGACGTCGGCCTTCAAGACCCGGTTGTGGTCTTGGAGGCCGACGTTGTCGTATGGGGTGGGTGCGGATGTCGATGCAGCCGAAGGAATCTGGAGAGATCCCGGCGGAGACGGTGCGGGTGGTTCGGGCCGCGTTCCCGAAGGGGAGCCTGGCGATCCGGGTGCGGGACGAGCTGGGATTGTTGTTCACAGACGAGGACTTCGTGGATCTGTTCCCGGTGCGGGGCAGGCCTGCCTGGTCACCGGGTCGGCTCGCACTGGTACTGGTGTTGCAGTTCGTCGAAGGGCTCACCGACCGGCAGGCTGCGGAAGCGGTCCGGGTCAGGATCGACTTCAAATACGCACTCGGCCTCCGGCTCGACGATCCGGGGTTCGACTTCTCGGTGCTGTCGGAGTTCCGGGACCGGCTGGTTCAGGCTGATGCCGGGCGGCGGGTGCTGGACGGCATCCTGGTCGCGGCCCGGGAGAAGGGCCTGCTGAAGACGGCGGGCCGGGCCCGCACCGACGCCACGCATGTGCTGTCGGCGGCGCGTGAGCTGTCCTGGCTGGAGATGGTTGCCGAGACGTTGCGCTCGGCGCTCAACGCGATTGCCCAGGATGCCCCGGACTGGCTGACGCGGGTCGCGGAGCCGGACTGGTTCAGGCACTACGCCACCAGGGCCGAGGACTCCCGGTTCCCCAAGGCCCGCGCCAAACGCAATGAGGTGGGCTTGCGGGTCGGTCGTGACGGGATGCGTCTGCTTGAGGCGGTCTTCGCCGCAGACGCACCGGCCGGCCTCGGCGCCCTGACGGAGGTGGAGACCTTGCGGCAGATGTGGGTCCAGCACTTCCACCAGGTGGAGGACGAGGTGAGGCGGCGGGACCCAAAAGACCGCCCGCCGGGCGCGTTGCGCCTGGTCACCCCCTATGACACCGAGGCCCGGGGCAGCGTCAAACGGGACACTCTGTGGGACGGATACAAGGTCCACCTGATCGAGACCTGCGAGCCGCAGACGCCGAACCTGATCACGAACGTGGCCACCACCCTCGCCACTGTCCACGACAGGGTGAGCGTCCCCGAGATCCATGACGCGCTGGCCGAACGGGACTGCCTGCCCGACGAGCACTGGGTCGATGCCGGATATCCCACCGCCGGCCAGGTCGTGACCGCCCGGCGGGAGCACGGCATCGTCCTGCACGGGCCGATGGCCGCCAACACCGCCGCGTCGGCCGACGGCTCTTTCGGACAGGACGCCTTCGCCATCGACTGGGACCGCGAGCGGGTGACCTGCCCGAACGGCGTCGTCAGTACGCAGTGGGCCGAGCGGCGTTCCCAGCAGGGCCTGCCCGTCATCCGGGTCCGCTTCAGCCCGGCCGACTGCCGCCCCTGCCCTCACCTGCGCGACTGCGTCAACTCACCCACAGCCCAGCGCCGCGAGCTCAACCTCCGGCAGGGCCGCGACGAACACGAGACCGTCCGCACGGCCCGAGCCGAGCAGCGAACCGATACCTGGAAGGAGCGGTACAAGATCCGTGCCGGTGTCGAGGGCACCATCTCCCAGGCCGTCGGGCGCTGCGGCCTGCGCAGATCCCGCTACCGAGGCCTCGCGAAGACCAGCCTCCAGCACCAGCTCACCGGCGCCGCGATCAACCTCGCCCGCATCGACGCCCACATCACCGTCCAACCACGAGCCCGCACCCGCACCAGCCACTTCGCAGCACTTCGCCCCGCCGATCAAACGATCGACGGGGCGAAGTAGGCAGGCCCCGGATTAGCCAACAGCGTCTGCACCGGTGCGGGCCCCACGCGCGTGATCGGCGACTCAGGGCAGGTAACCAGCGCCCATGACGGCGAGTTCGTCGGGAGTATCGGGGCCGAGCTGCTCGGCCATGGCGCGCAAGGCACGGACCGGATGGCCACGGGACGTCCGCGTGTGTCGGACCGGCAGGTCATCAACGGGATGGTCTACAAGATCCGCACCGGCATCTCCTGGCGTGACCTGCCGGAACGCTACGGGCCATGGCAGACGGTCTACACCTGCTTCCGACGCTACGCCCTTGACGGCGTGTTCACTCAAGCCCTGCAGCAGATCCAGGCTCGCGCGGACGCGGCCGGCGATATCGACTGGCTGGTGCAGATCGACTCCACGATCGTCCGCTCCCACCAGCACGCCGCCGCGACGGGGCGAAAAGGTGCCCCTATGTCTTTGGTCAAGGTGGTCGGGTCGGTGTCGGGTGGGTCTGGCAGTGTGGCTGTCGTGAGTGATGACGTGTCTGTTCGGGGGTCGGCTGATGAGGGCATGCGTCCGTGCGACTTCTGTGGTCACCCGGTCGTGATCGACTCGGTCGACGAGCGTGACTGCCCGGTGTGTGGCGAGGGTGCTGAGGTTCAGCCCGAAGTAGCCGGCTGGGGTTCGTAGAAGGTTCCGTCGCGGAGCATGGCGAAGAGGACGTCGGCCCGGCGCCTGGCGAGGCAGAGCAGGGCTTGGGTGTGGTGTTTGCCTTGGGCGATCTTCTTGTCGTAGTAGGTGCGAGAGGCCGGGTCGGCCAGGGCGGCGAACGCGGAGAGGAAGAAGGCCCGTTTGAGCTGCTTGTTTCCTCTCCGGGATGGTTGTTCGCCGCGGATCGACGAGCCTGAGCTGCGGGTTGCCGGGGCGAGTCCGGCGTAGGCGGCGAGGTGGGCGCCGGACGGGAAGCTGGATCCGTCGCCGACGTCGATGAGGATCCGTGCTCCGGTCCTGACGCCGATCCCCGGCATGGACGTCAGGACCTTGGAAAGAGGGTGGGCCTCCAGGAGTTCCTCGATCCGTGCGGCGAGGAGTTTGCGCTGGTCCAGGACGGACTGGGGCGAACTTGCGAGGCTGGGGACGATCAGCGCAGCTGCTTCAGTGCCCGGGACGACAACGGTCTGTTCGTCGAGTGCGGTGAAGATGTCCTCGATCAGTCGCTCGGCCATCCGCGGCGCCTTGGGACGTATCAGGGTTACGAGTCGGCGGCGTCCGGCTTTGCGGATCTGGGCCGGAGAGCCGAACTGGTCCAGCAGTTTGAGCACGGCCGGGTGCTGGATCCGCGGTCCCAAGACTCGTTCCAGGGACGGGTGGATCTGGGTGAGGAGGCCGCGGAGCCGGTTGGCGATCCGGGTGGACTCGCCCGCGAGATCGTCGTCGAACCCGGCGATCATCGCGAGCTCGGCAACGGTCTCGTCCGCGAGATCGATGGTCCTCAGGGTGTGGGGCATCGCTCTGGCGGCGTCCGCGATGATGAAAGCGTCGCGGGCGTCCGTCTTCGCCTCGCCAGGGTAAAGGTCGGCGATCCGCCGCATCGTGAGTCCGGGCAGGTAGGCGACGGGGCAGCCCGCGTCCCGGGCGACTGCCAGCGGCAGGGCCCCGATGGAAGCCGGCTGGTCGACGACCACCAGTACCGTTCCGTGCTTGGCCTGGAGCTTGTCGAACAGCTCCCGCAGCTTTGGTTCGCTGTTGGGCAGCGGCTTGCCGAAGACC
Organism: Streptomyces yerevanensis; assembly: GCF_000716805.1. NCBI lineage: Bacteria > Bacillati > Actinomycetota > Actinomycetes > Kitasatosporales > Streptomycetaceae > Streptomyces > Streptomyces yerevanensis. Next base: position 18,953 of record NZ_JNWJ01000093.1, read on the forward strand.
TTCTTCCCCGCCTGGTTCACGGCGGCGGCATGGTGATCGCCCTTGCCGACGTCCAGGCCAAGATGAACGTCGATGCCCGTCTCGTCCGACATGCCTTCACTCCCGCGCTCGCATTCCTCCCGGCCTCACCTGCGGCATCAGCGTGCCAGCATCCACGTTACGAAGAGACTGCCCAAAGGGCGCTCGTGCCTCTAATCAGCGGTCTGCCAATGCCTCCGACACCGGCGACACCACCTTTTCGATCATCTCGACTGGGGGACCGAGTCATACCGGGGCCGGAGGCCGGGAGCCCTGTTTCAGGGCCACGAAGACGGTAACGGGGACCCACCGGCCGGACGAACCGGACGATCACGCCAGGTAGGCGCGGAAGCCGCGGGAACTGTAGGCCTTGTCCGCGATGACCTGGTCGGGCCTGCAGCGCGGTCGTCCGACGCCGCTGCGCGGGACGTGGATGCGTTCCAGGAGGGGCCGTGCACAGATGCTGTCGTGGCGTTGGCCGGGTGTCAGCAGGATCGCGAGGGGACGGCCACGGCCGTCGCAGGCCAGGTGGATTTTGGTGGTCAGTCCGCCTCGCCGGTCGGCAAACGCATCACCGCCCGCATCGCCCTGTCCGACGACCCCGATGGTGTCGTCACCGGACGCCGCCCCCAGTAGCAGGCAGCACTCCCACTGGCCCCGCTGCTGTTGTGCCTGGCGGCTTGCCGTGAAGCGGCGGGTAGTGGGCGACGTCGGCGGGGGACAGGTCGGGGTGGGCGCGGTACCTGTAGTAGGAGTTCTCCTCGGGCCGACTCACGCTCATCGCATCAGTGATCACCAACCGGACAGACCCATCTGATCAACTGATCAACCCATCAACCCACGCCCGGTGGAACGCCTTCCAGCGCCTCGCCCGCTGCTGCGAACGCCGCGCTCCCGTCATCGAGGCGCGACAGCCCCGGGGCACGAAGCTCGATCCGTGGAGAGGATGCCACTGCGGCAACTCCGCGGCCGGCGAACGTACGTAGCCGATTGCGTAGTTCTACTGATTTCTTCAGCGTCCGCTTAGGAAAGGGTCTTGATCGAGGGTGAACCGTGCGACCGGAAAGCCACTGAGCACAGGTCAGGATGATGACGTTTCTGGAGTCTGCAGGAGACCGGGTACGGTGGCTGGTCCGCGCCGTCACCCCGACGGGAGGTGACCGGCCGGCTCGGTATGCCGCCGCTCCGGTCACCGCCTTGCTGGCGGCCGTCGCGCTGCTGACGGTCGGCTGTTCGGGCGACGGAGACGGCACCGACGCATCGGCCGCCACGCCCTCCGCGACCGGCACTGCCACCGCTGCCCCGACCACCCCGTCGGCCACGCCCTCCCCGCTCTACCCGACCAACGCCAAGGGCTGCCACCCCAACGGGAAGTGGACGACGGAACAGGTTGTGCGCTGGGTGCGAATAGCGGCCGATGCCCCCGCCGCAGGCGTCGACACCTCCAAGGACCCGGTCACGATCGACGAGAGCATGCAGGGCTACTCCGGCCCGCTCTGCGAAACGGTCACCGTTCAGGTGGAGTTCTGGAAGCTCACCTACGGCGGCGCCGGACAGTACACGACCAGCGCCACGGGGGCCCCACCGGACTACTACTTCGACATGGACTCCGTGAAGCGGACCGAGTTGCGCGTCGACGGACGCAAGGAGCAACTCGTGAAAACGCCGGAGAGGCTCTACGCCGGCGACCGCAGCGTCTGCGTGGGCGCCCTGGTCGCGGTGTACGTCGGCAGGCCCCTCAAGAGCAAGGAACTGCCCGAGCAGATCAGCACCGGGTCCGGGGTCCTCAGCATCGCTGGCGGGGACGTGAAATTCAGGACCGATCGGGTGGCCGAGTACCAGCTGTCGCCTCCAGCGGCGCCGAACGTCTGCAGCCCCGAGGGCAAGCCCACCGCCGATCCGTACGACGTGCCCGACACCACGGGTGTGCCTGACCCGCTGTACCCGACGCCGACGTTCAGCTTCGACGTGAACGACGTCCTGCGCTCCCCGAGTTACGGAGATTGAGCATGTGGGGAACCGGCGACCGACGGGGCCGTGGATTCACGAAACAGCTGGTGGGGACGGATTGATCGACCATCGGGACGATCCGGACAGGTATCTGATAGAGGGAGGCTGCTATGAGTAAGCGGGAACTGGGGCCGTATCCAGGTCTGAGATATGCGCACATGGTGTCCAAGGACATCCACAGCAGCCATGTCGTCCGCCAGTTTGCTCTCTATCCGATCGACATCGAGCGGCCGGAGAAGGGCCGGCGGGTGGAGGCGCTGGAATGCGGGAGCTGCCTGAAGCCGCTGAAGTTCAAGGTGCTCAGTGTCGCGGCGACCAGGAGCCGCCGGTGGGCGTGGCTGGTGCTGGGCCTGGCCGGGGTAGCGGCGGCGCTCGGGTTCGGGGTGGCGATCTTCGCAGTCGGCGGGCAAGTGGTCGAGGAGGGGGCCTCCAACCCGGTGGGGCCGCTGGCGCTGGGCTTCCTCGCCGGGTTCCTTTCCGGGACCTTCGGCCTGAGCTACTGGCGGTACGAGGACGGGGTGCGCGGGCCCGGCTCGCCGCTGATCTCGTTCGGTGCGCACGCTCTCCGGTGGCCGCCCAGCTAGCGCGACCCCCTGGCGAGATACCTGATTTGCGAACCAGACACCACCGCAGGACCAAGCCCTCGTTAAGCTCAGGTCATACAGTTGCGAACCCCTCAAAGCGAAGCTGACCTGCAGCGATGCCCTCGAAGATCAACTTATCCAGGAAACTCGGGCTAAGCCTGTCGGTTCACCGAGAGGCGGCGCCACCGGATGCAAGCCCGCGGCGTCGAGTCCGCAACAGGCCGGACAGGAAACGGAGGACCTGACTGTCCAGATCGGTTTCGGTGGGTACAACCACGCGAAGTTCCGCGCGGACAGGTTGATCTTGGTCGACAGCCGTCGATCGTGCGCACCAGCCGGCCGTCGCGCGGGTTCCAGATTTGTATCGCGCCGTCCCGGCCCGCCGAGGCCAGCAGGGGCCTGCAGTCGACGTCGACCTCGCACAGCGTACGGATCCAGCTGCGCGAGTCCGTGAGGACCGCCGTGTCCTCGCGCGTGGCCGGGTCCGCGAGGCGGATCACCTTGCGGTGCCCGGAGTACGCCACGAGTCTCCGGCCGCCGACCGTGACCTCGCAGGCCGCCTCGAACGACGGCCGCAACTGGTACCGGCCGTCCGATTGCCGGACCACCCACGTAGATCGGTTACGTAGTTTCCGCATCCGGTCGGCCCACCCGTCCCACCCGGACGAGGGTTGCCCGTCCCACGCTGATCGACGCCCACCCGCTCGGGCCGGCGGCTCGCCGTCGACTCGTAGCCGTCGACGCGATGTGAGATCGAGGACACGAAGCCACAGGTTGTCAGTGGCGTACGACAGGATGTGCGGGGGCACCAACTGTCGCGGGGGCGTGAGGGTATGACGACGGAACGGACACCGCTGGTCGGCAGAGAGGCGGAACTCGCGCGGCTCGACCGGCTGCTGGCGGAACTGGTGGGGGACGTGCCCGGCCGCCCGGCGGTGCTGGACGTCGGCGGTGAGGCGGGCATCGGCAAGAGCCGGCTGGTCCACGAGCTGTGCCTGGCCGCGACGCGGCGCGGGGCGGCGGTGCTGCGCGGCCGGGCGACGGAGTACGAACATCACATCCCGTTCCAGCCGTTCACCGACGCCTTCTCCGACCTCGCCCCGGAGGCCGTCGAATCCTTCCCGGAGGCTGCCGAGGTCGCCCCGGTGCTCAGCGGCGCTCCCCGCAGCACGGACCGCTTCCACCTGCACCGGGCCACCGCCGCCCTGTTGACCCACGCCGCGGCGTCTCCGCTGGTCGTGGTCCTGGACGACATGCACTGGGCGGACGCCGCGTCGCTGGAACTCCTCGACCATCTCGTACGGCACCCCGTGCGCGCCCGCGTCCTGCTGGTCCTCGCCCGCCGCGACCGGCAGAGCCCCGCGCCGCTTGCCGCGACCCTCACGCGCGGCACGGAGACCGGCACGGTACGGCGGACGGTCCTCGGCCCGCTCGGCGAGCGGGACTGCGTCGAACTGCTCATCCCTGACCTGGCCCCCGACCAGGCCGTACGGCTCTTCACCGCGAGCGAGGGCAACCCGCTGTACCTGCTGACCCTGCTCCAGGCGCACCGCGAGGGCGCGTCGGTGAGCCGACTGTCCACGACCGGCCTCGGGGCGCTGCTGCTCGACGAGCTGACCCCACTGACGCCGTCGCAAGGCCGGCTCGTCCAAGTGGTTGCAGCTCTGGGCGACCACGCCACGCCCGCACTGCTCGGCCCGGTGACCGGCCACGAGCCGGGGCAACTGGCCGACGATCTCGCCGTACTGACCCGGCGCGACCTGCTGCGCACCGGCACGCACGGGCGGATCGCGCTGCGCCACCCCGTGCTGCGCAGCCTCGTCCGCGACGGCACCGACCCCTGGCAACGCACGGAGACCCACCGGCTCGTCGGCGCCGAACTCGCCCGGACCGGCGCCCCGTTGGCCGAGCGGGCGCACCACGCCGAGCAGTCGCTGTCCGGCTGGGACGCGCGGGCGGCGGCGGTGCTGGACGAGGCCGCCGAGCAGGCCGCGCAGACGGCGCCTGCGAGCAGCGCGCACTGGCTTGAGGTGGTGCTGCGGCATCTTCCGCACACGCCGGAACACGCGGCCAGACGGCGCGAGTTGATGCTGCGGCGGGCCCGGGCGCTGGGCGTCGGCGGTCGGCTCCGGGAGAGCCGGGACCTGTTGCACCAGGTGATCGCCCTGCCCGACCCGGGCGACGGGACGGGGTCGCGGGCGTCTGCTGTCGTGCTGTGCGCCGTCATGGAGCGCCACCTGGGGCGTTACTCGGAGGCGGTCGCCCTGCTCCGCCGCGAGTTGCACCGCACTGATCCCGCGCCGTCGCTCGCCGACCAGGTGGCGCTGGGCCTGGAGCTGGGCTCCTCGGCCCCGCACGACACCTCGTACCCGGCGGTGCGCTCCGAGGTGGCACACACCCTGGAGGTGGCCCGCTCCCTCGGGGACGAGACGGGGGTGGCGGGTGCGCTGAGCGTCGCGGCGCTGGGGGAGGCGTACGAGGGGGAGACGGCCGCGGCGGACGACTTCACCCGCCGGGCGGCGGCCCTCGTGGACTCGCTGCCGGACGGCGATCTGACCGGCCTGTGCGAGCCGCTGGTACGGCTGGCCTGGGCGGAGGCGTTCCTGGAGCGCTTCGCCGACGCCGAGCGGCACGCCGATCGCGGCCTGGCCATTGCCCGCCGCACCGGCCAGATCTACCTCCTGCCCCACCTTCTCCTGTGCAAGACACACGTGCGCACCCAGACTTGCCGGCTTGCGTCGGCGGTGGAACTGTCCGAGGAGGCCGAGGACATCGCCCGCGGCATCGGCAGTGACGAACTGCTCGCCTTCGTCCTCGCCACCAGGGCCCACGCCCTGGTCGACGCCTGCCCACCCGGCGATCCGCGGCCACTGGCCACCGCCGAGGAGGCGGTGGCCGCGGCGGGTCTGGGCGTCAACTGGTGGGCGTCCATCGCTTGGTGTGTACTCGGCTACGCGGCGCTGACTGCCGGCGACCCGGCTCGTGCCCGGGAGGCGGTCCTGCGTGCTGGCGGCCCCGGCCTGCGGCGGATGCAGCCCTCCATGCGTCCGCTGTTCGTGGAGGTCCTGGTGACCGCCGCCGTCACCATGGGTGACCTGGACGCGGCGAAGGAATGGGCCGAGCGGGCCCGCGAGGAGGCCGAGCGGCTCGATCTGCCCGTGCAGCGCGCCTCTGCCATGCGCAGCGCCGCGCAGATACGCCTCGGTCTCGGTGACGACAAGGCGGCGGCGGACCTGTTCGTGGCGGCGGCCGACGAGAGTGCCCGCAGCGGAGGGGTGTTCTGGGAGGCGTTCTCCCTGCTCTTCGGCGCCTCCCTGTCGGCGGCGGACCCGGGCGGCTCGCGGCGCGGGCAGGCGGCCTGGCACCGGGGGCGGCGGCTCGCCGTGGCCGGGGACTGCGGGATGCTGACCGGTCTTGCCGAGGCGGTCGGCCCGGCGGTGGCCGCCGCCGCTGACGGGCCCGAGCGCCGCCTCGCCGAACTGACCTCCCGCGAACGGGAGATCGCCGACCTCGTCGCCGACGGCCTCACCAGCCCGGCGATCGCCGAACGACTCTGCCTGAGCCGCCGCACGGTCGAGACCCACATCTCCCGGGTCTACCGCAAGACGGGAGTCTCATCGCGGGCAGCTCTGGCGGGCCTGATGGCGGGGCGCACGCCGAGGCCTTCCTTGGGAGGATGAGCCACGCACGGTTCGAGGCGCGGCCACACGCACGGAACTCCCCATAGGCCGCCGGGCGTAGTGGCGTACATGGACCCGATCAACGAGACGCACGTGAGCGAGCCGGGCCTGCTCGCCGTCGCGGTCGCCGACGACGCCACCGTGCTCGCCTTCCCGTAGCTGCTCGCCGACCGCTGGGCGACGGCCACGGCGGAGCAGACGACGCGGGACGCTGGTCAGCCCGGCGTACGACTGCGCTGCTACCTGGACTTGAAGCAGCCGGTCGGCTCGGATACGTCGGCCGATGCGCCGCCGCTGGCTCTCGCAGAGGTACAGCAATGACGATCGCCCGTCAGGCGGAACGGCCCCCGGGCGGCTGGCGCTGTGCTGCGCGTTCCACGAACGGCTCCGGGCCGCTCTCCCGGGTGCATGCACACGTAGCGGTCGGGCGGCGTGGACCTGCACGGCGCTGAGTCGGTCGACGAAGGACTGGCGGACGGTGATCATGATGTGCTCGGGGCGCGGATCACGAGGGTCCTTTCCCGACCCGCGTCGCCGGTTTCCAGGGCGTCACCCTCGCAGGCCCTGGAATGTCCTCGGCTTGGTAGCGGCAAACCAACAGATGCTGTCGTGGCGTTGGCCGGGTGTCAGCAGGATCGCGAGGGGACGGCCACGGCCGTCGCAGGCCAGGTGGATTTTGGTGGTCAGTCCGCCTCGTTTAGTAAGCTACTTCCCATGAAGGAAGCCTGGGATCCGTACGAGCGGGGATGTCCGTCGCGCGAGCTGCTCGACCGCATCGGCACTGCGCGCCCGGCTGTCCGGGGTGAGCGAGAAGATGCTCACTCAGACGCTGCGTCATCTTGAGCGCGACGGCCTGGTGACACGCACCCTCTACCCCATGGTGCCGCCCCGGGTCGAGTACCAGCTCACCCCACTCGGCCAGACCCTGCGTACCTCTCTCACAGCGCTGCGGCAGTGGGCCGTCAACCACATGGCCGAGGTGGAAGCCGCACGTGCCGCCTACGACGCGCTCTCGGTGAACGCCGCCACAGCCGACTGACGGCCATACCGACTCAGCCAGCCGATCACAGCACCCGCAAATATGGAACAGGTATCTCGGCGGGCCACCGGAGTGACATCACTTCACGCTGACATTGATCATGCACAAGCGGGCGCAATGGCTCCCGAACTCACGCCGAAACGGCATCCACGGAAAGTGACACAGCCACCCGTGATGAGCGACCGCAGAATCACAATCGGATTTCTGGCAACGGGAGCCGTCCTCCTCTTGGCAGGGGGAACTTCAGTTCCTGGAGTCTGCTGGGAGAGCACGCGGGCAGAGGCGTTGCCGCCTTGGCTGTCTGCTTCGGCTTTGCGTTGATCTGCTTCTCGCAAGCGGCGCGGATGCTGGCCAAGCAACGATAGAAACCCGGAACTGCCTGACTCACACGCGCGCGGGTGGCGGCCCGGGGCACCCTCAGGGTGAAGAGCTACAGGACGTCGCACCGAGACGGGATTGCCCCATTGCCCCAGCTCAGCGACCATGCCTCTCTGCCTGGCCACTCACCTCTCGTCCACTCGGCGAAAGCCCGAGGCTAAACCCCAGTAGTTGCTGCCGCCTTCCGCGCCAGGGATTGCGCTCCCCCTCAGGCCTGGGGCCGGCGCGCCTGCTCAGCGGCTTGAGCGAGGCTCGCCAGCTGTGGATTTTCCTGGTGGGTCACGGTGAGTTTGAATCGGCTGATGCGCCATCCCTTCGGCGTACGGACCGCCTCGGTATCGTAGAAACCCACCACCAGCCAGCGGTCGGGTCCGTCACCGACGAGTTCCACCGGAAGCCAGTGCTCGGCACGCACGTGCGCATGAATCGTCGCACTGTCGCCGTCGATGGTGACGACGTGACCGGTGATCGCGTGGTGGGTCGCAGCGAAGGGCGCCAAGGTTGTGCGGAGGAGCTCGACGCAGTCACGCAGCGAAGCAGTTACCGCCGGCATGCCGGTAACTGCTTCGAAATCCACCGTCAGCGGATCGGTGCAAATGCGACTGGGCAGGTGGGTGAACTCCTTCATATCCGCAATATCGGCATATCGGCTCAGCAGCTCGGCGAGATCAATACGGTCGTCCATAACGTCCCTTTGCTTGACGGACTTTGTTGCCTGACCAGACGGGGATCGGGGCTTTACCGTTGAAACGGGCGAAGGCGGCCGGGGCAGACCGGTCCGCTCGGTGATGAAGTGGATCTTCGACCCGTACGTGCCCCGGTCGACAGACATCCGATGCAGTTGATCTGTCAAATCAGGTAGTGGGTCGGCGGTTGCGTCGTGCTGTGGTGATTCGCGTGAGGCCGCGGACCGGGAAGGTCGATGGAGGGGTTTTCCTCCATGACTTGGTAGCCGGCGCTCGTGTACAGGTTCGTTGCCGCCTCGTTGCCGCCTCGTTGCCGCCCCACACGGTGAACATCAGCGCCGAGTCGCCAGCTGCGAGCGTTGAGCCGTATGTCCAGCCGGTGTGCACCGCGCTCCGCGCACCATCCCTCGGCCCAGTCTCGCGCGGCCTGCTCGTGCGGCCGGCCAGCGTGGAGCGCGTCGACGCGGAGGTCGCCGATACGGCCCGCGAGCGTGCCGTTGTCGTCAGCCACGACCACGCCGACGTATCCCACTTGGGTCCCGGCGTCCGTGATCTCGGCGACGGTCCAGTCGCTGATGCTGGCGCGTACGTCCTCGAGCATGTGCTCCGCCGCAGTCGCACCTGGCCCGGCCGCCGTGTACGAGGCGTGTAGCCGCCGCTCGAAGTCCTTCTGCCATTCCGTGTGGTCACCCGGGAGGTTGAATCTGTCACTGATCACACCAGCCACGTTGGAGAGTGCAAAGTTCACTGGACAGACCCCTCACAGGCTGGTGTGGCGGAGCTTTCGCGAGTGTGGCGGGGTCGGTGTGGATGTCGTGGCCGGTTGACGCAGCAGTTGTTCGATGAGGCGTTCCTTGGCCAGGGCGAGGTGGCGCCGGTAGGTGCCGTAGGGAACCCCCAGTCGCCGGGCGGCGGCCTTGTGGGTGCGGGAGGCCGTGAGGTAGGTGGCGGTGAGAGCCTCGTGGGCTTTGACGCCCGCGGGGTCGATCTGTATCGCGTCGAGGGCGGTGGTGATGGCGCCGCGCAGGTCCGCGGCCGGGTCGGGTGAGCCCGGCGGCACGAGATGGGAGTGCAGCAGGACGCTGGTGGCGAATTCGCGGGGCGTGTGCCAGGTGCGCAGTGCCTCGAGCACGCCTTCCGCGAACGCGGCGCGCGCCGGCTGGTCGCCCGGGCCGCTCGCGGCGGCGGTTGCGGGCCATGTCGCT
>NZ_JNWJ01000094.1:0-17257 GCF_000716805.1 Streptomyces yerevanensis
ATACGACCCTGGCCCGGTACACGGCCCTGGTCCTCCGAGACCGGACCTAAGCGACGGGCATACGACGCACCGGCCCACGCCCCCTCCCGCCGGAGGGAAGCCGCGGGTACGTCGTGGCTGGCGGTGGGTGGAGCCGCAGGCTTTTGCTTTTAGGGGCGCGGGGAACTGCGCGACCAGCCACGACGGCGCCGCAGCCGCGACACGACTGTCACCCACCACCCCCTGGCGGGGGGTCTGGGGGCGCAGCCCCCAGTTTCGGGAAGGGGCGGGGCTGGGGAAAGAACCCCAGCCGCCCCGGAAGCGAAGGGCTCCGGCGATTCGACGGGGTCCATCGGCAGGAAGGCATACGGCTCGAAGCCAGGTTCCTCGCGGCCGGCAGACGGCGCCTCCCGGCGACGTAGCCGCGGCAGCCGCAGCCGGGCGGGCCAAGCCCAGGCGGGCCAGGACTTGGACGCGCCCTGAGGCTGCCGTACCCGCGGCTCGCGCAGACGCCACGCCCGCAGTCCCACCGCCACCGGCACCCCCACCCCCGCGATCCACCCCGCCGCCGCAGGCCCCGTCTGCCACCAGACGGGGCCGAAGTCGGCCAGGGCGGCCACACCGAGGGGCCCACCGGCCAGGGCGGCGAGCACCGCGAGAGCGAGCCCGCACAGAAGCGCCGCGAGCGCCACCGTTCCGGCGATCCGCCCGCGCGACCAGGCCTCGGCGCGCGCGGGCGCCGTCGCGCCCACGTCCCCCGCCCCACCGCCCCCCGGCACCCGCGGCACACCCGCCGCCACCGCGAACCACGCCACCGCCATCCCCGCGAGCAGCGGCACCATCGCCGCGGCCCAGTTCAGCGGGGTTCCAGGGCCCGCGTCCGGCAGCGCCGTCAGCAGAGGAAAGGGCGGCAGCATAGGTGCGGGGGACGAGGACAGGGGATCCGTCACGTGCCAGGCCCCGAGAGCGAAGCCCGGGCCAAGTGCGTACGCCGCGCCCCATACCGCCGCGTTCGGCAGCAGGGCCAGCGTCAGCAGAAGTACGGCGAAACGGCCCGACCACGCTTCGGTGAGCTCCAGGAGCGAGGCGCGGGCCGGCGCTCCGTGCCAGACCAGCGAAACGCCCACCAGCAGGGCCCCGCCCCCTACGAGCACCGCCGCCCCGGCCCCCGTCGCGCGCCCGGCGGCCACGAGAACACCGTCCGCGATGAGACGACGTACGCCCTTGGGGAGGGCACGGCGTACGAACAGCGGCAGGGGCCCGCACCGGCGCCCGTACGCCGTCCACACCCCCGTCCCCGCCGCAGCCACGACGAGCAACGGCGGCCATACGGCGCCCACCGCCCACGACGGGCGCAACACACCGCCCGAGGCGTACAGCACGACCGCCGCGCCGACCGCCAGATAGCCCACAACCACACCGCCCCATGCCCTGCAGACGGCAGGCCCCGTACCCCCACCCCTACCGTCGCCCTCCGCCGCGCCGCGCGCCGCCCGGTGCAGCAGCCACGCGGGCAGCGCGACCAGGAGCAGCGGGGTGACGCCGACGGGCGCGGGTACGCCGGAGAGCGTCTCGGTGCGGACGAGTTCGACGCCGTGTGCCAGCAGCCACAGAGCGGCGGCGATGTGCAACGCCCCGTCGGGACCGCTGTCCGGGTAGGGCGAACTGATCCACAGAAGCATCACGACTACGGCGACCGAGCCGAGCCCCAGCCCCGCCGCCAGGACACCACCGACGAGGCCGGGCACCGGTCCGGGCGACCGGGTGAGCGGGGGCGGCGGCATCGAGCCGCGATCGGTCCGGTGGGTCGGGCGGGCCGGGTTGGTCGGGCGGGCCGGGTGTCTCGAGTAGGCCGAGTGGGTCGGGTGAGTCACGTCGCCATACTCCCAACGCCACACACTTTCCCGGCGTAATAGGCGAATTCTGGACGCGTCGCCCAATATGCGGTTTATGCACTTTTACGCATGGAGGGGCGTCCAGTGACCCAAAGCCCTGCCAGTCCGCTGCCTCCCCCCTCGGCACGTCGCCGTCTCCGCCAGGCCCACTCTCTGAGCCCGGCCGAAGTCGCCGCCAGGGTGGGTGTCGCCCCCAAGACGGTCCGCTCCTGGGAGGCCGGCCGCACCACGCCACGGGGGCGCAAGCAGGAAGCGTACGCACGGTTGTTGGAGGAGCTGGCGGGTCCGGCTCCGGTCGACGAGCCCGAACCCGAGCCTGTGCCCGAGGCCGAACCTGCAGCCGAGCCCGAGGTCGAGCCCGAGCTCGCGGCCGAAGCCGAGACCGAGCCCCCCACCTCCACCCTGACCCCCGCCCAAGCCTTCGACGCCCTCTACGCGTTCTGCGCCCCCAGCCTCGTACAGCAGACGTATCTCCTCACCGGGCGGCGGAAGTTGGCGCGCGAGTCCGTGGACCGTGCGTTCCAACTGGCCTGGCAACGCTGGCCGGAGGTGGCGGTCGACCCGGACCCGGCGGGCTGGGTGCGGGCGGTGGCCTACGAGTACGCGCTGTCGCCCTGGCACCGGCTGCGCCTTCGCCACCGGCGCCCGGACACACCGCCCGCCGCCCCCGGCGACCGCCGCCTGCTCTCCGTACTGCTGAGCCTGCCGCCCACGTACCGGCGCACGTTGCTCCTCCACGACGGCCTCGGCATCGGTCTGCCGGAGACGGCGGCCGAGACAGAGGCGAGCACCGCCGCGACAGTGAACCGCCTGCTGCACGCACGCGGGGCCATCGCCGAGCACTTCCCTGGCCTGACGGATCCACAGGAACTACGACGCCGCCTGACGAGACTGATGCAACTGGCGAGCAAGGAGCGCTTGCGGACCACCCCGAAACCCGTAACGGCTCCGCGTCACTGAGCCGCCACCGCTGTTCGAAACGGCTGAACGGCTGTGGGAGAACGCGAGATGGGCCCGCATCCCAGCAAGGGATACGAGCCCACCCGACGTTCAGCGTGCAGCTGAGAAGACCCTCAGCCGGCGAGAATCGCGCGCGCCAGCTTCGCCGTCTCCGTAGGCGTCTTGCCCACCTTCACACCAGCGGCCTCAAGGGCCTCCTTCTTGGCCGCGGCCGTACCGGAGGAACCGGAGACGATGGCGCCGGCGTGGCCCATCGTCTTGCCCTCGGGCGCGGTGAAGCCCGCGACGTAGCCGACGACCGGCTTCGACACGTTGGCCTTGATGAAGTCGGCCGCCCGCTCCTCGGCGTCGCCACCGATCTCGCCGATCATGACGATCAGGTCGGTGTCGGGGTCGGCCTCGAACGCGGCGAGCGCGTCGATGTGCGTCGTACCGATGACCGGGTCGCCACCGATGCCGACGGCCGACGAGAAGCCGATGTCACGGAGCTCGTACATCATCTGGTACGTGAGCGTGCCGGACTTCGAGACCAGGCCGATACGGCCCGGCTTGGTGATGTCGCCCGGGATGATGCCGGCGTTCGACTGACCGGGGGTGATCAGACCCGGGCAGTTCGGGCCGATGATGCGGGTCTTGTTGCCCTTCTCGACCGCGTACGCGTAGAACGCCGCCGAGTCGTGCACCGCGATGCCCTCGGTGATGACGACCGCGAGCGGGATCTCGGCGTCGATCGCCTCGACCACGGCGGCCTTGGCGAAGGCCGGCGGTACGAAGAGGACGGAGACGTTGGCGCCCGTCTTCTCGATCGCCTCGGCGACCGTGCCGAAGACCGGGATTTCGTTGCCGTCGATGTCGACGGAGGTGCCGGCCTTGCGCGGGTTCACGCCGCCGACGATGTTCGTGCCGTCGGCCAGCATGAGCTTGGTGTGCTTCATGCCCGTGGCACCGGTCATGCCCTGGACGATGACCTTGCTGTCCTTGTCGAGGAAGATAGCCATGGTGGTCTTAGTCCCTCTTCCTTACTTCGCAGCCGCGAGTTCGGCGGCCTTGTCGGCCGCGCCGTCCATGGTGTCCACGCGCTGCACGAGCGGGTGGTTGGCGTCCGACAGGATCTGACGGCCCAGCTCCGCGTTGTTGCCGTCGAGGCGCACGACCAGCGGCTTGGTGACCTCTTCGCCCTTCTCGGCGAGCAGGGCCAGGGCCTGAACGATGCCGTTGGCGACCTCGTCGCAGGCGGTGATGCCACCGAAGACGTTGACGAAGACGGACTTGACGGCCGGGTCGCCCAGGATGATCTCCAGGCCGTTGGCCATGACCTGTGCGGAGGCGCCGCCGCCGATGTCGAGGAAGTTGGCGGGCTTGACGCCGCCGTGGTTCTCACCGGCGTACGCGACCACGTCGAGAGTGCTCATGACGAGACCCGCGCCGTTGCCGATGATGCCGACCTCGCCGTCGAGCTTGACGTAGTTCAGGTTCTTGGCCTTGGCGGCGGCCTCGAGCGGGTCGGCCGCCTCCTTGTCCTCCAGCGCCGCGTGGTCCGGCTGGCGGAAGTCGGCGTTCTCGTCGAGCGAGACCTTGCCGTCGAGGGCGATGACCTTGCCGGAGGCGACCTTGGCGAGCGGGTTGACCTCGACGAGGAGGGCGTCCTCCTTGATGAAGGTGTCCCACAGCGTCACCAGGATGTCGGCGACCTGGTCGGCAACCTCGGCCGGGAACTTCGCCTGGGCGACGATCTCGCGGGCCTTCTCGATCGAGACGCCCTCGTTGGCGTCGACCGGCACCTTCGCGAGGGCGTCGGGGTTCTCCTCCGCGACGACCTCGATCTCCACGCCGCCCTGTACGGACGCCATGGCGAGGAAGGTGCGGTTCGTGCGGTCGAGGAGGTACGAGACGTAGTACTCCTCGAGGATCTCGGGAGCCGTCTCGGCGATCATCACCTTGTGGACCGTGTGGCCCTTGATGTCCATGCCGAGGATGTCCGTCGCGCGGGCGACAGCCTCGTCCGGGGTAGCGGCCAGCTTCACGCCGCCGGCCTTCCCTCGGCCGCCGACCTTGACCTGGGCCTTGACGACGGACTTGCCGCCAAGACGCTCGGTCGCCGCGCGCGCCCCCTCAGGCGTGTCGATGACTTCACCGGCCAGCACCGGTACACCGTGCTTGGCGAAGAGGTCCCTCGCCTGGTACTCGAACAGGTCCACGCGCGTCCGTCCCTATCAGGTATCTCGCGGTTCGTTGGTCTCCGTGGGCGTGCCGCGAGGGCAACGTGACTGCGCGGTCACTAGGAGGGCGTGGGCACGGTGGCCGGCACGCGGCATGTCCGTACCGCAGGCTATCGCCGCTGACGGCAGGGTCGTAAATCGCAGATCACACCTGAGCGGTGATTACGGTCACAGATGCGGGTCCGATGTGGGTCTGATCAGGGCCTCACCAGGCTGGGGTCGGCCTGGTGAGGCCCCTGTAACAGCCCCTGAGGAACGCGCGAACAGCCACTCAGGGGTTGCGGGGCGGACGGTCCCCACCCCTTTGGGGACCACCCGCCCCTGTCCGCAGGCTTCCGGCAGGCCAGCCGACGGTTTTCGGCTGTCCGGTGCCGGGTCGTCCTGCGGAGTCGGTCGGGTGCCGTACGGCTGGGCGTACGGCGGTCCGGTCAGATGCCGTACGCGGCGCCGTGTGCGGCGCCCGGCAGGTAGCTCGGGGTGACGGACTCGGCCACGCCCTGGACGCCGGTGGCCGCGTTGTGGACCAGCGGCCCGCCGGCCGCCTGGACGGTCCCGGTCAGGTCCTGCGCGAGGGGCTCGACCTGCCCGGCGACGCCGCCCGCGAACGGGGAGACCTCGTCGGCAACGCCGTACGCGAACGGCTGCACATCGCCCGCGACCCCGTACGCCAACGCCGTGGCACTGCCGCCGACGCCCCGCACGACGGGCTGCGCGTAACCGACGACGGTGTCCACGACCGGCCGCACCGCCCCGCCGACGCCCTCGGCGAACGGCGGCACCTGCCCGACGACGCCCTGCGCGAACGGGCCCGCCTGGCCCACCACGCCATACGCGACCGGCGGAACGTCACCCACGACGCCGTCCGCGAAGGGCCGCACTTCACCGACGACACCGTCCGCGAGCACGCCCGCATCACCCCCGGCCTGCCCGGCGACCGGCACCACACCGTCCACGGCGGTACGGGCGACGGGCGGGAGGGCGGAGGCGACGGTGTCCTCGGTGACCTGGGCTACGAGGCCGGTGGCGTATGGGGGGACGTCGCCGACGACGCCGTACGCGTACGTCTGCGCGTCGCCGACGACGCCGTGCGCGTACGGGGTGGCGCCTTGGGCGACTCCACCTGCGTACGTCTGGGCGTCGGCCACGACTCCGTACGCCAGCGTCGTCATCCCGCCGACGGCATGGTCGGCGACGGGTACGACGCCGTGGACGGCCTGGTCGGCGATGGGGGTGACGCCGCTGACCGCCGCACCGGCGACCGGCGTGACGCCGTGGACGGCGTCGGCGGTGAGGGGCGGGAGGGCGGAGGCGGCGGTCTCGTCGACGACCGGGGTGGCGGTCTCGTGGAAGCCCTGGACGGTGGAGGGGAGGGAGGTGGCGGTGGCCTGGACCTGGGCAGGGGCACCGTTCACGGTCTGGCGGACGGTGTCGAGCGTGGTGCCGACGGGAGCGGCCGTCCTGCCCAGGGACGCGGCCGTCCTGTCGGCGGTGGCGGCCGTCTGCCGGACCGTGGCCCGGGCGTTGGACGGTGCGCCTGCCGTGGTGCGCTCGGTGGCCGTGAGCTTCGTCTGCACGGTGGCGAGCGCCTGCTCGAGCTCCGGTGCGAACGTCGACAGCGGGCCGAAGAGGTAGTCGATCTCGTCCTGGGGGCGAGTGGCGTCGGAGACGGCGTTCGCCGCCTCCGACTTGGCCTCCTGGGCGGCGGCCTTCGCCCGAGTGACCTCGTGGGCGGGCAGCTCGGCCTCGACGTACTGGCGAGCCTGGTCGGCCGACTTCGTCTTCGCGGAGACGGTCGCCTCTGTCCTGGCGGTGGTACCGGTGGCGGCATCGTGCGCCTTGACCGTCGTACCGGTGGCGGTGTTCTGCGCTTTGGCCGTCGCGCCGCCGGTGATGTCGGTGATCGTGTCCGTGACGGTCGAGGTGTCGGCGGTGTCGGCGGTGTCGGCGGTGTCGGAAGTGTTGGAGACGTCGTGCAGGGCGTTGTCGACCACTCCGCCGACGGGGCTGTCGACCGTACCGGCCGCATCACCGGCCGCGTCGTCCACGGAGAGGGACGCGTCGGGTACGGAGGCGGTCGACTTGGGCAGTTCGTCCGCGTTGGCGACGGCGGAGCCGAGCGCCCACGCGCCGGTGACACCGGCGGCGATGACTATGGAACGGCGAATGTTCTTGCGCATGCGTGCTTCAGATCCTTCGGGATACCGAGACTTGAGGACTTCGGGAGTGGGGGGCTTCCGGTGTCGGATACGGTGCCGATCCCGTTACCGGTCCGGGGAGTTCCGGACCGGTGGTGTCGGCAGCGGCTCCGGTCCGGATCCCGTTGGCTGTGTCCGGAGATCGGAGGGATGTCCGGACGACGGGCAGACCTGTTCCGCCCCCGCGCGGCAGGTCAGCGCGGGAAGGGCTGCCCTAGCCGGGGAATACGGGAATGTCCCGGTACCTGTCCCTGGTCTCGGCCGCGGTGACCACCGCGGCGATACCGGGCACCAGCCTCAGCTGCGCCCGGTTGCTGAACGCGACGGCATGCGCGTCGCCGTGCCGCGGCGAACCGTTGTCGGCCGCGGAACCATGCCCCAACGCACCCCTCGGGGCGCTCTCGGGCTCCTGATGCGCGGGCGGCTGCGCGGCACCCCGCGCACCCTCGTCGTTGTCGCGCACGCCGGCATCGGGCGCCACGTGGCCACCGCTGACCTGCGGCCCGTACGCGCCCGTGGACCGATCGCCGGACTTCTCTCCGGCGTCATGTCCGGCCGACCCGTTCTCCTCCGCAGCCCCACCGGGCAACTGCGGCTGCGAACCGACCGGCAACGTCTGGCCCGGCAGAACGGGCAGCCCCGGCAAGTGCGGGAGAGCGGGAAGTTCAAGTCCGGGGAGTACGCGCAGGGGCGGCCACCACGGCGACGCAGGCGCCCCGGGCTTGGCAACCCCACCGCTCACGACCTCTTCCACCAGGCCACCTATAGGCCGTACGACGCCATCGGCGACCGGCCGAACGACGGTCTCGGTGACCGGCCGAACGACCTGCTCGGTCACCGGGCGTACGACGCGATGGACTCCGTCAGTCACGGGGTCGGTCACCGGGGCGGTCACCTTGTGGACGGAGTCCAGGGGGTCGATGGTGCGGGGGCGGGACGGCGTCGCGGCACCGGACTCCGAGCTGGAACCGGACGAGGCATCGGTCTCGGTCCCGGTCCCGGTGCTGGGGCTGGAGTCGGCTTCGGCTTCGGCTTCGGCTTCGGACGAGGCGTCGCTGAGGCGGACGAGGCCGTCGAGCTCGATGTCGCCGGAGGTCCCGGACCCGGACGTTTCAGACCCGGAAACTCCAGACCCGGAACTTTCAGGAGTCGCCGACCGCTGCTCCGAACTCGGCCTCGCCCTCTCCGCACGCGACTGCTCCGCGCTCTGCGCAACCGCTTCGACCGAGCCCGTCACCACCCGCTCGACCGAACCCGTCACCGACCGCACGACGCCCGTCGCCGTCACACCCGAAGTCGCACCGTCCGCCGCGTCCGCCCGCTCCCCGCACAGCAGCCCGAGTACGAACAACCCGCCCACCAGCAATCCCACTTGCAGCGCACGCCGCCCGGCCGCCGTGCGCGTCATGCGCAGAGCGGCACCGGGGAGTGCGGCTGACAGGATCGACACGGTCAAGACGGGGAGAGCCTCCCGTGCGGCGGGACGAGGCGGGTACGAAGCAGGACCGGGCGGCACACAGCGCACCGTTGAAGTCGCGACGATCCTTGCATGGGAGTCGGGAGGTTGCGCAAGCCCCCCGTTCCCGTTGGACATTCATGCCCGGTTTCCACCAACCAGCCCCGCATGCCCCTCTTTTACCGCCCAGGGCTCCCGGTGTCCGGTATCGGCAGCGGGCGCTTCTCGATCGCCGCAGCCATCACCTCCGGGAACAGGTCGGGCGTGCACGCGAACGCCGGTGCGTCCAGCGCAGCGAGCGCCGCCGCGTGCTCACGGTCGTACGCGGGTGCCCCCTCGTCGGACAGCGCGAGCAGCGTCACGAACTGCACTCCGGACGCCTTCATCGCCGCGACCCGCTTCAGCATCTCGTTCCGTATGCCTCCTTCGTAGAGGTCGCTGATGAGCACGACCACGGTGTCGGCGGGGCGGGTGATCTGCGACTGGCAGTACGCGAGCGCCCTGTTGATGTCCGTACCGCCGCCGAGCTGGGTGCCGAAGAGGACATCGACCGGGTCGTCGAGCTGATCGGTGAGGTCGACGACGGCCGTGTCGAAGACGACGAGCCGGGTGTTGATGGACCGCATCGAGGCCAGTACGGCGCCGAAGACCGAGGCGTAGACGACGGACGCCGCCATCGACCCCGACTGGTCGATGCAGAGGATGACCTCCTTCTTCACGGACTGGGACGCGCGCCCGTAACCGATCAGCCGCTCCGGCACGATGGTCCGGTACTCGGGCAGATAGTGCTTGAGGTTGGCCGAGATCGTGCGGTTCCAGTCGATGTCGTGGTGGCGCGGCCGGCTGATACGGGCACTGCGGTCCAGGGCGCCCGTGAGCGTGGCCCGTGTGCGCGTCGCGAGCCGCTTCTCCAGGTTCTCGACCACTTTGCGTACGACGGCACGTGCCGTCTCCTTGGTCGTCTCGGGCATCGCCTTGTTCAGCGACAGCAACGTGCCGACCAGGTGGACATCGGCCTCCACCGCCTCCAGCATCTCCGGCTCCAGCAACAGCGTGGACAGGCCGAGCCGGTCGATGGCGTCCCGCTGCATGACCTGGACCACGGAGGACGGAAAGTACGTCCGTATGTCCCCCAGCCACCGGGCGACCGACGGCGCGGAGGCCCCCAGCCCCGCCGACCGGTCCTTCCCCGTCCGCCCCTTGCCTGCGGCCCCGGCCCCGTACAGCGCCCCCAACGCCCCGTCCATCCCGGCGTCCTGCCCGGTCAGCTCATACCCGGTGCCGTCCGCCTCCGCCCCGCCCAGCACCAGCCGCCACCGCCGAAGCCGCTCGCCGGAGGCATCGGCCTCGACGGCCGCGCCGGCCCGGCCCGTCGCTTCCGTGCTCATCGGCCCACCCCCATAAGGTCGTTGTCGTTCGCGTCGTTGTCGTTTTCGGCGTCGTCGGCGGCGACGTCGTTCTCGTCCAGCCCCAGGAGCAGGCGCAGCACCGGGAGGACGGCGTCCGCGCGCTCGATGTCGAGGTCGGGGGCGAAGCCGGGTATGGCGGAGCCTGTGGCCGTGGCGCTCTCCCGCGTTCCCGGCCCGCGTCGCACCAGCTCGCCGAGCGTGCGCCGCACCCCGGGTTCGTACGCCGAGAAGGTCCGCCGCAGCAAGGGCAGTACGTCCGTGAACGCGTCCCCCGGCACCCCGGTCAGCCATGCGTCGACCAGCCCGAGCAGCCGCTCGTCGTGCACGAGCAGCATCCCGCCCCCGGAGCCCCCGCCGACGAACCCCTCGATCCACGCCGCCGCATCCCCCGGCGCCGTCCCCGGCGACAACACAAGCCCCATGAGCCGCGCGGCCTCCCCCTCCACCAATTCCCCGTCGTCCAGCAGCAGTCGAACGGCCCGCCCCCGGATGATCCCCGGAATCGTGTCGCGAGCGGAGAGAGTACGCAGCACGGTGTGCCAACGGTCGCGTATGCCGGAGCGAGGGCCGGCGTAGGTGTCGGCCTCGGCGTCGATCTTGGTCTCTGCCTCGGTGTCGGCCCCGGAGCCGGACCTCGCGTCGGCCTCCGGAGGAGGGCCTTGGCCGGCGACCGCAGACGACGTCTCCGTCTGAACCTCTCCCAGCAACCCCACCGCCCCATGCACCGCATCGACATGGCGACGCATCTCCTCGGCGGCGTCCGTGTCGAGGGCGGCACAGGCCGGGGGGAGGCCGACGAAGACGCGCTCGGCGAGGCCCGCGGCGACCTCGGCCAGTGCGTGCGTGCCCGTGCCGCGTACGTCGCCGTAGCGCAGGGAGCGGACCAGGGCGGGGAGGGCCTGGGCGAGGTGGCCGACGTCCGCGTCGAGGGCGGCGCGGTCCGCGAGGATCCGCATCACCACGGGGAGGGCGTCCGGGAGTTCGGCGAGGAGGCAGCGCTCCGCGAGGGTGGTGACGTCGGCCAGGGCGCCCGCCGCGACGGCGTCCGCCTCGGCCTTCGCGGTAGCGGCGGCGAGCACCGTGGTGCCCCACACCCCGGCCTCGGCGACCCGCACCGCCAGTTCCGGCTCCCAGCGCAGCCGCCAGGTCTCCCGGAACGTCCCCGTGCTCCCCCGCGACTCCGCGGGCGCGCCCCACTCGATGCCCAGGAGGCGCAGCCGGTGCAGCAGCCTGCTGCGCTCGGCGTCGTTCTCCTTGCGCAGGTCGAGCTCCAACTCCCGCTCCAGCGCCTCCGGTTTGAGCCGCAGCCGCCGTTGGATCCGGGCGAGGTCACGCTGCAACGGCACCGCGGGCGCCGACTCGGGCACCTCGCCCAGTACATCGCCGACAACGAGCCGGTCGTGCACGAGCGCGAGCGGCACATCCGAGCCCTCGCACATCACGGCCCGTACGGCGTCGGTGGTCTCGGTCAGTCCCGGCAGCGGCCTACCCCGCATCGCGGCGAGCGTGTCGGCGAGCCGCACCGCCTCGATGACGTGCGCGGACGAGACGAGCCGGTCCTCGTCGCGCAGCAGCCCGGCCACCTTCGTCATCCAGCGCTCGATCGGCCGGTCGGGGGCGCTGAACAGATGCCCGTACCAACCGGGCGAGTCGATCCCCGCGCCGTAACCGCTGACCCGCGCAAGCCGCCTGTGCGTCCACGGCACCCACGTCATGTCCACCTTCGCCTTGGGCAGGCCCTTCAGCAGTGCCTTGTCGGCGGCGACGGCCGTCTTGTGCCGCAGGGCGGGCACATGCCAAGCCCCGCACACCACGGCCACGTCGTCCCCGAACTCCCGCTGCGCCGCTCGCACTTGGAGCCGCATATACGCCTCCCGTACGAGATCCCGCTCGTGCCCCCCGCTCCCGTACACCTCCCGCAAGGCGCCCATGGCCTCCCCCAGCACCTCGAAGGGCCCGAACGCGTCCCCGCCCCGCACCCCCCGGTGCTCGATCACGTCCTCCCACCACCGCTCGGGGTCGTCGTACCCGGCGGTCTCGGCGAGCACGGCGAGCGGATCGATCCGGATGGCCTCCTCGGACACAGCGCTGTCCGGTGTCTCCGGCATCCCGGGCGTCTCGGGCCCGTCCGGCGTATCCGGCCTGTTCGGTGCCGCGGACCCGTCGGGCGCCTCCTCCTGCCCCCACGCCAGCGTGTGCGTGGCGGGGAGGTCGATGAAGCGGGCCGGCACCTCGTGTTCCAGGGCCCAGCGGATGGCCACCCACTCCGGGGAGAACTCGGCCAGCGGCCAGAACGCCGACCGCCCCGGCTCGTCCACCACATGCGCGAGGAGCGCGACGGGCGGCTGCATGCCCTCCTCGGCGGCCAGCGCGATCAACGCGTCCGCCTCCGGTGGACCCTCGATCAGCACCGTCCGAGGGTTCGCCGCCTCCAGGGCCGCCCGCACGGCGCGCGCCGAACCGGGCCCGTGGTGCCGGACCCCGAGCAGCAAGGGCCCCGAACCGCGCCCAGCGCCTTCGGCCCGCGCGGCCTGAGGCAGGGATCCGTTCACGCGCTCACCTCCCGGCAGGCGCGGTAGAAGTCCTTCCAGCCGTCGCGCTCGCGGACGACCGCCTCCAGATACTCCTGCCAGATGACGCGGTCGGCCGCCGGATCGCGGACGACGGCGCCGAGGATGCCGGCGGCGACGTCACTCGCGCGCAGGATGCCGTCGCCGAAGTGGGCGGACAGGGCAAGCCCGTTGGTGACGACGGAGATGGCCTCCGCGGTCGACAGCGTGCCGCTGGGCGACTTCAGCTTCGTACGGCCGTCGGCGGTGATGCCGTCGCGCAGCTCGCGGAAGACGGTGACGACGCGGCGGATCTCGTCGATGCCGTCGGGCACGGCCGGCAGGTCGAGGGAGCGGCCGATCTGGTCGACCCTGCGCGAGACGATGTCGACCTCGGCGTCGGCGCTCTCGGGCAGCGGCAGCACCACCGTGTTGAAGCGGCGGCGCAGGGCGCTGGACAGGTCGTTGACCCCGCGGTCGCGGTCGTTGGCGGTCGCGATCAGGTTGAAGCCGCGAACGGCCTGCACCTCCGACCCCAGTTCCGGTATCGGCAGCGTCTTTTCCGACAGGATCGTGATGAGCGAGTCCTGTACGTCGGCGGGGATACGGGTCAGCTCCTCGACGCGCGCGGTCATCCCTTCCGACATGGCGCGCATGACGGGGCTGGGCACCAGCGCGTCGCGGCTCGGGCCGTTGGCGAGCAACTGCGCGTAGTTCCAGCCGTACCGGATCGCCTCCTCCGGCGTGCCGGCCGTGCCCTGCACGAGCAGCGTCGAGTCGCCGCTGACGGCCGCGGCCAGGTGCTCGGACACCCATGTCTTCGCCGTGCCGGGCACGCCGAGCAGGAGCAGTGCCCGGTCGGTGGCGAGTGTGGTGACGGCGACCTCGACGATGCGGCGCGGGCCCACGTACTTCGGGGTGATCACCGTGCCGTCCGGCAAGGTGCCGCCGAGCAGGTACATCGCGACGGCCCACGGCGACATCCGCCAGCGGGCCGGGCGCGGGCGGTCGTCCTGCGCGGCCAGCGCGGCGAGCTCGGCGGCGAACGCGTCCTCGGCATGCGGCCGCAGCGCCTCGTCCTTCTCTCCCGCGGGTGCCTGTGCGGACGCAGGCACCCGCGCGCTCGTGTTCGCGGGCGCGGACTGGTCGCGGCTCGGGTCGACGGACGTCGGATCGACGGAAACAGGCATGGCTAGGTCCCCCTCCAGCTCGGCCGGGTCGGCCGGTTCGGATCTGGTGTCCACCTTGCACCACACCACTGACAATGCACTCTGACCTGCACAAACGCCCTCGCGAGGGTCGATTGTCAGTGGTGGGACCTACCTTCGATGTCATGACTCAGCAGGGGGTGCGCTGGACTGCGGATCAGGTGCTGGCACTGGCACCTGACTCCGCATCACGCAAAGCGGGAAGCAAACTCGGCGCGGCCGGGCCGTGGTCGGAGGCGGGCAGTTCTGACGAGGGGACGGTATGGGGACTGTGCAGGGGCAGCGGCAGCAAGCCGTATCAGACGGTCATCGACCTCACGGATTCGACGGGGCCCGCGTACAAATGCAGTTGTCCGAGCCGCAAGTTCCCGTGCAAGCACGCATTGGGACTGCTGCTGCTCTGGGCGGGCGAGAGCGGGACAGGCAGCTCGGTGCCGCGGGGGCAGGCGCCGGACTGGGCCGAGCAGTGGATAAAGGGGAGAAGGCAGCGCGCGGAGGAGAAGCGGACGACGAGCGGGGCATCGGGCGCCCCGGCGGGTGATCCGGAGGCGGCGCGGCGCCGAGCGGAGCGGCGTGCCGAGCGGATCACAGCGGGGGCGGCGGAGCTGGAGCAGCGGCTGACCGACCTGCTGCGCGGCGGTCTGGCCGCGGCGGAGCAGGCGGGGTACGGGCTGTGGGAGGAGACGGCGGCCCGGATGGTCGACGCGCAGACACCGGGACTGGCCGCGCGGGTGCGGGAGTTGGGGGCGATTCCGTCCTCCGGCCCCGGCTGGCCGGTCCGGCTGCTCGAGGAGTGCGCCCTGCTCCACCTGCTCGTCCAGGGCTGGCTGCGCCGCGAGCGACTGCCGGAAGGACTCGCGGCGACGGTCCGTTCCCGGATAGGGCTGCCCACCTCGGCGGACGGCCCAGCCACGCGCGACCGCTGGCTGGTCCTCGCCCAGTACGACACGGCGGACAGCCGCCTCACGACCCGCCGCATCTGGTTGCACGGAGCGGAGTCGGGACGCACGGTCCAGCTCCTGTCGTACGGGGCCGCCGGCCGCGCACCGGAACTGGCACTGCCCGTCGGCCTGACCCTCGACGCCGAGGTGTCGGCGTACCCGGGCGCGGGCCGGCTGCGGGTGGCCCTGGGCGAGCAGTTCACGCCCCCTTCGCCCGTGACACTCCGCCCGCCAGGAGTGAGCGTGGCGCAGGCGGCGGCCCAGTACGGCGAAGCTCTCCGGGACGACCCATGGCTGGACTCCCACCCGGTGACGCTGGCCCGCGTCATACCGATCCCGGACGCCGACTCCTGGCAACTGGCGGACGCCGACAGCGAGCTGGCCCTGCCTCTCACCCCGGCCGCTCAGTCCCGCTCCGGCCTGTGGCGCCTGGTCGCCCTGTCGGGCGGAGCCCCGGTCAGGGTCTTCGGAGAATGCGGCCACCGCGGCTTCACACCACTCACGGCGTGGCCGGAGGAAGCGGGAGAGGCGGTGCCACTGTGCTGACGCCACAGCCATGCCTCTCCCCACCGACCGGCTCACCCGGATCCCTCAACCCCGTACGGAAGGGACGCTCATGAACAGCCCCCTCACTCCCCCGGACACACCCACCGGGAGCTCCTGGGAGGAGCTCGTGACCGTGGCGTTGCTCGGGACGGAGCGGCGTACGCCGTCGGGGACGGCGCCCGGACGGGAGGCGCCGGGAGCGCTGCTGGACGCGGCGGCGGTGCAGACGGTGCGGCGACGGGCCGGACTGCGGCCGGGGCGGGCGGCGGCACGACCGGAGACGGCGGCGGCGGCGGACGCGCGCCCGGCGCTCCCCCGATCCGCCGCGCGCAGGCTGGCGATGCTGCTCGCCGACCGGCCCGGCACGGGCAGCGGCGGCCGCAGAGGAACGGCGCCCGACCTCATGGAGTTGTTGCCGCAGTGGCTCGCCCTGGCGAACCAGCGCGGGTTCGCGGCACCCCCGGAACTGCTGCCCGCGCTCCTGGACGCCGCCAGAGGACGTACGGATCTGCGACCGGCGGCGCTGACCTTCGCGGGGCCGCGGGCGCTGTGGCTGGCACGGCTGAACCCGGACTGGCGGTTCGCACTGCGTGCGACACCGGGCGGCGGAGCCACGCTGCCCGGTACCGAAGAACCGGAGCGGGCAAGGCAGTTGTGGCAGGAGGGCCTGTTCGCCGAGCGGGTGGCTCTCCTCGCGGCGATACGAGCGCACGACCCGGCAGCCGCCCGCGAACTGCTCGCCACTACCTGGGCGACGGAGCGGGCCGAGGACCGGCTGATGTTCCTCGACTCGCTGCGGACAGGGTTGTGCGCGGCGGACGAGCCGTTCCTGGAACAGGCATTGGCCGACCGGAGCCGCAATGTGCGGGCCACGGCAGCGGAGTTGCTGTCCGCGCTGCCGGGTTCGGCGCTCGCCGGGCGGATGGCGGACCGTGCCGGCTCCTGCGTGTCCGTCGACCACACGGGCGGCACGCCCACGATCGCGGTCGAGGCGCCACACGCCTGCGATGCGGGCATGGAACGCGACGGGGTGGTGGCCAAGGCTCCGGCCGGCCGGGGTGAACGATCCTGGTGGCTGGGCCAGTTGGTCGAGGCGACCCCGCTCTCCACCTGGTCTCGGCGGCTCGGTGGGCGTACGCCGGAGGAGATCGTGGCGTTGCCGGTGGCGGACGACTGGCAGGGCGAACTGCATGCCGCGTGGTGCAGGGCGGCCGTGCGGCAACGCGATCCCTCTTGGTCCAAGGCGCTGTTGGGGTCACCATCGGCGCCGGAGGCCGGAGGACCGGGGGCGGTGTCGCTGGCCGAGCGGGCCAAGCTGCTCAGCACATTGGGCTCCGCCGAGCGAGCCGAGTGGGTGGCGGGGTTCATCGCCGTGCACGGGTTGTCCGAAGCGTTTCAGTTGCTCGGGGTGTGCGCGGTCCCCTGGGCGGGAGCCTTGGGCCGAGCCGTTGTGGACGCGCTCAATATCGCGCGGGACGCGGGGAGTTATCCATGGAGTTTCAGCGGAGTCATGGGGCTGGCCGAACGCTGCCTCGACCCATCGGAAGCCGGCCGCCTCGATGCCCTCACGGCCATACCCGACGAGCCGGAGAACGCGTCGCCCGGTGCCGGGGGCTACTGGGCGGAGTCGTTCCAACGGCTGGTGGGGACGCTGCGCTTGCGTGCGGCGATGCGGCTCGAATTGGACGGGGCGCCTCCGGCGGTTGGGCGGGTGGGTTCGTTTTCGGGTGCGGGTTGAGTGTGGCTGGTCGCGCCGTTCCCCGCGGGGTGCCTCCGGCGGTTAGGCGGGTGGGGTTCGTTTTTGGGTGCGGGTTCGTTGTGGCTGGTCGCGCCGTTCCCCGCGCCCCTGGGGTGGGTGGGGGGTGCGGGGTCGTGGGCCGGTGCGTCAGCCCGTCGCAGG
>NZ_JNWJ01000095.1:0-23012 GCF_000716805.1 Streptomyces yerevanensis
CGCAGTCATCGGCGGCGTCGGTGGTGGCCACGGCGGGCGGGGTGGCGCCGGGTTCGGTCATGTTCACCCCGGCTGTGGCGAGTTTGTCGATGAGCGGGGCGAGTTCGGCGAGTTCGGCGACGATGGAGGGGGCCTTCTCGGGGCCGATGCCCTCGACCTGCTGCATCGTTTCGGCGTCGGCGGCGCGGACGTGGTGCATGGTGGCGAAGTAGCGGGCGATGCGGCGGGACATGGACCGGCCGGTGCCGCGCACCCCGAGCGCGCACAGCACCCGCGACAGCGGCTGGTCCTTGGCCGTGCCGAGTGCGGCGAGGAGGTTGTCGGTGCTGGTGGCACCCATCCGCGTGACGCGGACTGGGTGCTTGTACACACCACGGAACCTAAGACTGCTTCAGGCCGCGCCCGCTGGCAGGTCCCGGTGAATGATCAGCCTGCACGACGGCACGGCCGCGGGGCCCCCGCCGCAGGAGGGGCGACGGGGAGCGGCCGGCCGGCGGGCGGATCTCAGGCGCCGAGCCGGGTGCGCAGCAGTTGCTTGCCCAGTTCCGCGCCCTTGCGGCTGTCGGCCTGTGCCTTGCGGAACAGTTCCACGACTTGTGTGTCGTTCTCGCGCTGGGCGTCCTGGAGGTAGGTTTCCAGCCGCAGAGCGTTGCTCAGACATGCCTCGATGTACCAGATCAGGTTGTAGTCCTTGTCCTTGGTGCCGGTGACCTCACCGGTTTCCGTGTTGCTGGTCATGGCGATCCGTCCTTGAGTGTCGTGGAGGGGCTGGGCTCGCAGTCGGCCTGACTTGCCCGGGTGGGCCGGATCGCCAGGCCTGCGGGTGTGGGGCCTTGGCGATCCGGCGGCCGCGGCCGTCTGCAGGTACCCAGGGTCAAAGCGGCCAAGCCGCGCCGCATCGAGGTCTCAGCCGGAGACTGACCTCCGGCTGGCGTGTAGGCCCTGAAGCCTGAGTGAGGGTCACGCTCCAGGGCCTGCTCATTGTGTCCCCGTGCGCGCGCCTGCAGCCTGAGGGGCTGCCTGCCTTCACCCGCCGGCGGCAGCATGCTCGCCCGTTTGGCTTACTGGGCGGTGCGTGCTTCGGCGGCGGAGATGACCTTCTGGCGCTGCTGGTGGCGCCGTTCATACTCCAGGGCCTGGCGGGCGACGCTGGAGGGGACGTTCTGCAATTGGGCGGTGATCTCGTTCGGGCCCATGGTGTCGTAGCCGTCCCAGGGCTGAGTGCCGCGCAGCTGCTCGATGGCGTCCAGGACCGGACGCCGGGAGCTGTGCGTGCGTTCGTATCCCTCGATGACCGTCAGGTCCGACTGGGAGAGTGTGCGCAGCTGCTGGGTGATTTCGTCGATGCTGAGCTGGCTGAAGCGGGCGATCGGCAAATCTTCCTCCCGGGTCACCGCACCCTGGACCTCTTCGGCCGTCCGGGTCGGATCGGGCATCTCCCGCACCGCGCCCTCGGCGGCGCCCCTGGCTCGTCGGCCGCCCCTTTGGGCGACGTCCCGCGCCCGGTCGGCGGCGGTTCGCATGGTGCGGGTGGCCGCGTCGGCCAGGCCGCCGCCGTTCTCTCCGCGCAAGCCGTTGGCGGCGGCCGCCACGGCCCGCGCGTGCTCGGCGACGCTGTCTTCCAGCCTTTCGAGCAGTTCCTCGTCCTGGCGGCGCAGCGTGGCGAGCAGGTCGGCGGTGGCCTGGTCATGGACTTCTTCCGCGATGGTCTGTCCGGCCCGGCTGGCCGCCAGCGCCCGGGCGGTGACCGCGTACTCGTCTTCGGCGTTCCTCAGCAGGCGCCGTTCGTCCATCGGCTGTCGGCCGCGCAGCATTTCCGTCACGATCACGGATCCGATGGTCAGCGGCAGCATGGCGGTGCGCACGGTGCTGCGCGCGATGAACCGCGCGATATCGACGCTGTCCCCGACCAGGCCGCGGGGCCGCAGCTCGCGCACCTGGTGCTCGATGCGCTGAAGGCTGTCCCGGACGTCGTTCACCTGTTCTTCGAGCATGTGCCGGTAGGGGCCGGGTGGCGTGATGGTCGCATCGGCCCGGAAGCGGTCGACGACCGCCTCATGCGCCTGGCGGGCATCGTCCAACGCCGGTACGACCGCGTCCGTCATCACTGTCATGGGGTGCTCCATAGGTCAGGCGGCCGGTCCGGCCCGCCGCGCATCGGGAAGCGGCTGCCCGCCTGGTCATTACCGCGGCCGGGCAACCGGGGACCATCCTTAAGGATGCCGAGCAAGATCGCCGGGAGGCTGGGCCCGTTCGCGTCCGTACGGCTATGACCCGCCCTGGTCGCCTGTTGCCCCTGTTGCCCCTGTTGGGCCCAAGGCAACAGGCTCGGAAGACAATCTGTCTTCTTCCGAACCGGCCCTGTTCATGGCCCGGGGCGGGCTCCGTTGTGAGGGGTGGCGTGTGGGCTGAAAGGGTGATGACGGCGGATGGGCTGTGTGGAAAAACCCTCATCACGCGTTGATGCAGGCGTGAATCCTCGCGTTGACGACGCTGTGCCCCATGCGGCACCGCCCGGGCTTACTGGCTCCCGGCCCGAGCGGGATGACCTGGGTGCCGGCGTCAAGCGTGACGGCGGGTGGAGCCGGGCCGTGGTGGTCATCTACGCAGCGGTGCTTGTTGCAGCCGCTGTGGTGCTTGCCGTTGCGGACCGGCTCGCTTGAGAGATTCAGACATGGCTGGCCAGAGCGGGCCAGATGGTCCGCAGGCAGCCGGGTACGAGGCGGGTGTGTGCCTGCGTGACCAGCTCGCCGAGGTGATCGCTTCCCTTCGCTTGCAGACAGCGGTGATGCTGTCGCTGGCCCTCGGCCGCGTGAATGGAGCCGGCGCCACCGGGCAAGAGGGCGACTCATCACCTGCCTCGCAGCCCGGGGGATGAGATGACGCCTTGGCGCGCACCGGTTTGGTGCGAGCGGGGCAGCCCGGCCAGCGTCCCTTCCCCTGCGGTCGCCTCCAGAGGTCTTGAGAGGCTTCACGGGCCCGCGCGCCACCCACCGCTCGGCGGCCCCGGGTTCTATCGAGCCATGACATGCCCGGGGCCGCCGTTCACCGGCCGGTTCAACCGGATGAGGGGTGCGGCCCGACCTGCACCAGCGGGGAGGCAGGCTGCGGACCGCCGGCACGCTGCACAAGCCGTTGGAGGCGTGGAGACGCCGAGCATTGTCCCAGGTGCGGTCTTGTGTGTCGCACGTGAGTCGACATCCTCGGGAGCTCGGGGGCGTCGTGGCCGACCTCGGCGTAGAGCCGACGGATCGAGCGGACCAGCTCCTGCCGGTCAGTCAGCGACCCGTCGCATCGCCCGGGGCACCGCACCGGCGGTCCGGCTCAGTTGTGCCGCCGGCGGGCGAGCCGTAGCACGGCGGTACCCGCGAAGTAGGCGGCGATGGCCGGGCTGGGCAGGCCGGCGGGATGGTGATTTCCCGGTTCGGCCAGGGCAATGCCGAGGAGACCGGCCAGCACACCGACCGTACCGGTGAGAGTGAGCAGGTTCGGCAGTACGCCGGTCGCTTCGCCCGGCCCGGGATGAGGACCTCTGCGTCGCTCGATGCGTCCGAAGACGGCGACGAGCACCGTGAGGACCAGGACCAGCACGAGGAGCCAGGGAATGCGCAACGCCAGCCAGGACGGTGACCCCGGTGGCGGCTGCGGCAGCAGCCCGGTGGGATGCAACGCCAGCACGCCCAGCACGGCGGCGGTCAGGTGCCACAGGAACAGCGTCATGATCACCGAGTTGACCGCCACCACGGCCGTCCACGGGGCCAGGCGGCGCAGCCACCGGCGGGCCGGGGCGTACAGCAGCAGCGCCAGCCCGGTCTGGGCGGCGGCCAGCGCCATCAGCGCCAGCGTGGGAGGCGCGGTGTTCTGGATCTCCTGCCCCGCCACCGCGACCATGCTGATCGGATACGGGCCGAGGACCGTCAGCAGCACCAAGGCGCCGATCCCGGCCAGGGCGAGCGGCAGCGCGATGCCGCGCCGGTCGGGTAGTCGGCCGTCCTGCCAGGCGAAGCCAAGCTGATGCATGGCCAGCCAGGCGAACAGGAAGTTGGCCTCTCCTACGTAAGGGATCCGCAGCCCCAGCCGTGCCGCATCACCCAAACCGACCAGGAGGGTCAGCACGATCGGTACGGCCAGCCCGTATCGACGGTGCAGGGCGAGCATCGGCGGGGTGAGCACGATCACGGTCAGATAGGCCGCCAGGAACCACAGCGGGACGGCGGCCAGCCAGACGGCGGTGCCGATCATGCCGGGATCGACGCCGAGCGTCCTGGCTAGATGTAGGACGACCGGACCGGTGGCTACTGGCTCTCCCGGCTGGTGAGGTACGCCTGTCGCGGCGTCCGGTCGTCGAGTGCCTGGTGGGGGAGGGTGTTGTAGGTGTGGCGGAACTGGTTGATCTCGACGGCGAGGGCATTGCCGTCGCCGATGATCGCGCGGTAGGTGCCGCCGCGGAAGCATGGGCCGTTGTCTGCGGCAGTGACGGTTACGGCGAGGAGGAAAAGGGACGAAGCCACGTGCCCGTGGCGGTGACGCGCCGCGGTCCGGTGGTGGCCGGGCCGCGGCGAGGACATGACCGACGGGATCAGGTGCCGGTGAGGGAGATGGCCACGTCCGTGATGTTCAGGGGGAACTTGGCCTTGGCGGCGTCGGTGGCCACGAGGGTGGCTTGGCCGGTGAAGACGTTGATGGTGTAGAGGGAGGGCGTGCCGGCTCCAGAGGGGGTGAGGGTGGCGAAGGCGGTGTTGTCGACCGTCTTGCCGCCCGACAGGGTGCTGAAAATGTCCATGCCGGCGTTGATCCCGGCATCGATGCCGAGGTTGCCGGTCGGGGCGAGCGTGCCGTTGTTGGCCGGGGACTGGATGACGACCTGGTCGGTGGTCGTGTTGATGTCGAACAGCGTGGTCGCGGTGGTCCCGTCGAGGTCGTTGTTCGTGTAGGCAGCGGCGGAGACGCCCTTGGTCGTGCCCTCGATCGGCGGGGTGGTGAGGTTCAGGTCCTGGATGGTCGTGTGGTCGTTGAGGTTGTGCCGCAGGTTCTGGCCGTTGTCGCTGATCACGCGCAGCCGGTCGGCCGCCGGGTTGAAGTCGACGCCGAAGTTCGTGCCGTTCAGCGCGTACTGGAGCTGGGACACCTTGGTGACCACGACGTCCTGGGTGCCCGTCGGGATCTTGATCGTGTAGATGCCGCCCTTGTTACCCACGCCGTACATCAGGCCGTTCTGCACCCGGAATGACATGCTCGCGTCCATGGGGAGCCTCTTCGCCGAACTGGCCCGGCAGGCGTCGACCAACGCCCGCCGCGAGGTCGAGACGTACAAGCGTGAGATCCCGGAGTTCGGGTTCCTGGACAAGGACTCCCGGGCCCGGGCCGAGACGCTGGAATACTCGATGTGGTTCCGGCGTCGTACCGTCGAACTGTCGCCGGACAACAGCGAGTTGAGCGGCGACGACCTCGGCTACATCGCGTCGATGGGGGAGCTGCGGGCCAGGGCCGGAATGTCGCTCGACGCGCGGCAGCGGGTGCTGCGCGTGCACACCGAGCTCATGCTGCGCGAGATCAACGAGGCGACCGAGGCACAGCGCGGCGGCGGAGTCGACGAACTCATGCGCATGATGGCCTGGTTCGCCCCGCAGGGCGAGCGCGGCATCGGCGCCTACCGCCAGGGATTCGTCCGTGTACTGCGCCGCCGAATGCCGTATGCCGAGCAGGTCGCCCTGCTGACCCGGTCATTGCTGAACGGAGATCCGGTATCGGCGGAAATCGCCGCGGCCGTCGACATGGAACTGCCCGATTACTTCGCCGTGACGGTGTTCCGGCTGCCGGACCTGCCCGCCGTCGATCGTTTCCTGGAAAACGAGATCGAGACGCTGGTGAAGAGCCACCAGGTGCCGGTCATGTGGGGTCCGGACAACGGAGACGGTAGCGGTGAGCTGATGGCCCTGGTCCCCCTGATTTCCGGTGCCGCGGAAGCGGAAGACGTATCGCCGCACACCGTTCCCGACCTCTTGCCCGATCGCACCCCCAACCACTTGCCGGATCTCGTACGGGACTTCGCCCGCGCCCTCGGCCGGCCCTGTGCCGTCGGTACGGCCACCGCCCCGCTGTCCGGGCTGGCCGATGCCCTGGACAGGGCCCGGCGGATCAGCCGAGCGGCCCCGCTGCGCCGGGCGGACGCCCGGCTGCGGCCGCACACCCTGGCGGACGTGTTCGTCGAACTGGCCGTCGCGGACGTGCCGTTCGTCGACGACTGGCTGAGCGCGGTGGCCCGCCGGCTGGACTCGGGCCCGGACCTGCTCGTCACCCTTGACGCGTACTACCGCCACGACATGCACCGCGGCGCCACCGCGACCGCCCTCAACGTCCACTCCCGCACCCTCGACTACCGCCTCCGCCGGGTGCGGGAACTCACCGGCATCGACCCCGGTTCGACGCGGGGTGTGCGCACGCTCAGCGCGGTCGTCACCCGGCGCCTGTCGGGAGCGTGGCGCTGAACGCATCGGGCGCGCCGGGTTGATTCCGTGGTCGTGGTGACGCGGGTGTGCCGTGAGATCGCCGACCTGGCCGGGGTGAGCGAGGAAACCCAGAGCCAACTGCACGCCGCTGTACGGGACGCGCAAGCCTGGCTGGAGAAGCAGGCCGAAGTTCGCCGAGACCTGTTCGCCCGCTTGGACCAGGCGGTGACCGCACAGAACACCGCGCAGGTGCGCAAGCTCCTGGTCCGTGTCAACGCGACCGCCGCGCACGACCGCACCGAGACCGAGGACCGGATCGTGGGCGCCGCCGCCGACTTCCTGTCCGCTCGCACCCGAGAACAGGAAGCCTTGGAAGCGGAGCGGGATGCCAAAAAGGCCGCGGAGAAGACGGCGGCGCTGACAGCGCTCGCAGCATCCCACCGGGTGCACCGGATCCTTCACGATCTACGCCGCCACCCTCGTCGCCACATGTCGAAGGCGACGCTGCGCACCCAGGTGCAGTCGCTCATCGAAGCGGCCGCCGAGGCGGGCAAGCACATCACCCCATCCCAGACGCGGGAGATCGACCGATGGAAGAACCGTGCGGGCCTCGGACACGCCGGGGCCTCTGCTCCGGCGGTTCCGGCACCGTCCCGGGGCGAACACACGACGTCGTCGAAGCAGCCGGCGAACTCGCTGACAGAGACGGCAGAGCAGTCCGCGATCACGATCGCGGTGTGGGTGTGGGTGTGGGTGTGGGTGTGGGTGTGGGTGTGGGTGTGGAAGGATCACTACGGCGGTCTGCACGCCACCGCCACCCAGACCCGCCCGGAAGCATCCGTACGGTACGTGCCGCTGCCCCATGACGCGGGCCCGCTGCAGCGCCTCTACGGCAACCTCACCCGCATGATCGCCGAACGGGAAGCAGCCGACGGCCCCGTGCACACCAACCGGGCTTCGCTGAGCGTGAGGGTGTGGGAGACGAGCAGCGGACAGCTGGCCGCCACGCTTACACGCCGCAAGGGCGCCACCGTGGCGACCTTGACGTTGCCGGCCGGACTAGAGCCGCTGCGCCAGTTGCACGACAAGGTGGTGGCGCAGATGAAGGCCCGCAACATAGCCCGAAAGCCGTGGGCGAAGCGCAACAATGCCCGAGGCAGGAACTGAGGCGACGGATGACGGCTTCACGCCGTGAGGCGGCCGCCCGGGAAAGGAAGCCTCGGTGTCGGTGCCGCGCCGTAGCGTGTGGCCCTATGAACTTTCAGTACATACCGCCGGTTCCGGCAGAGCAGATCCGGCAGTTGCCGACTCGGGATGTCGCGCTCCTTCTTCTGTAGCACCTCGCCAGCGGGACCGGCTATCTGCAGTAGGTGGGGACGATGAACTCGGCACGTCAGGCGTTCCAAGATGAGCCGGACACGGTCGCGCTCGTGAACCGTTTGTCCGATGCCTGGTGTTGGCTGGAGGCGCATGCACTGCTGGCCCGGGAGCCCAGCCAGTCCGAGGCGTTCCGTCGGATCTCTCGCGATGGCATGGACTTGGCGAAGAACCCGCAGGGCATCACACGGTTCGAGGCCCGTGAGCGGCTGTCCGGCCCGCCGCACCCGGCGCTGGAAGGAACGGTGCGCACCAACTTTCACCTGGGCGACTACGAAACGGCGTGCTTCGCCGCGATGAAGGCGGTCGAGGTCGCGGTCCGGGACGCTTCCGGACTCGACAACTCCCTGGTCGGCGTGCCCTTGATGCGTGCGGCGTTCCAGCCGCACAAGAACGGCAAAGGCGGGCCGCTCGCCGACGCGGGAGCCGAGGGCGGGGAGCAGGAGGCCACGTCCACGCTGTTCGCCGACGCCATGGGCGCGTTCAAGAACCCGTCCAGCCATCGCACCGTCGACTTCGACGACCCGATCGAGGCGGCCGAGATCATCCAGTTCACCGACCTGCTGCTGCGGCAGGTCGAACAGGCCAAGCGCCGCCAGGCCGTGGCGACGGCGTAGGGCAGAACGTGGCGTCGAGCGGAGCCGGGATGATCCGTTCCGGCCCCGTTGCCGTTTCTACCGGTTGTCGGGGTTATCGGGGTCGCCGGGGTCGTCCTCGCCCTGGAGGCCGCGGCCGCGTGGGGAGCGACCGCCAAGAATCCCCGGTTGATCGCGTGCGACGGCGAGCGGGAGGTCAGTCCAGGCCGGGCGGGGGTGGGTCAGCGGAGAAGCCCCGGAACATCTCCAGCGTCCACGTCACGTCCGCGAGGTCTTGGGAAACCCGGGCCTCATGCGCTTCCAACAGGGTGATCTCGGCGGCCAGTTCGTCGGCCGACAAGCCTTCCGCCCATGCGAGATACGCCGCCGTCTCCTCATCCACGGCCCCAGTGTGCCGCAGCGTATGGGCCCTCGGCAGTCCCCCGATCGGCTACGGATCAGCTGGTGAACCCCGTACGCGACGCAGCTTGTGACGCTGTCGTCAGTGCGTGTTTCTGATCCCCGGTGCGTCGAGCGGCGCTTCACCTTTCCGCGATTCTCATCTGGGCCCGACGCTGTCCCTAGGGCTGATCAACGGTGTGTTCCTTCAGGAAGGCCCCTGCGTAGGCTGCCGCCTCTTCCTTCGTCGCGTACGAGGTGTCGCCGTCGGGCGTGCCGTGTGTTCCGTCGGCGCCCTCGCCTGTCCACCTCCAGCCGCCGGACGAAGGCTCTTGCGTCAGTTCGGCCGTTCCACCGAACAGTTCGAGTACGGCGCTCGTGTGCGCTGCGGTGGTTGCCGGACGGCTGATGGCATCAGGCCATTTCTTGCGGGCGCCTTGCCGGGTGATGCCCCAAACGGCGCCCAGTTGCTCGTAGCTCGCGCCGTAAGACCCGGCGGTTCCCGCTGCGATCGCCGTCAACCGTTTGACCTCCGTGTCCATCACCTTCCATGCGGCAAGGACGGACAGCGCCACTTCGACCGGGTCCGCCTCCCACATGCGGTCCCCTGGCAGCCCTGACGTGCGGGAGCGCATGGCGGATGCGAGCGGGTTCAGGGCGTCGTAGAGAGCCTTGTCGAGCTCTACCTGTTCTTCGGGAGTGGTTTCAAGCGAAGTCATGCGACAACTTTAGTTACCCGCGATGAGGATTGTAAACAATAGTTTCCGGCCGAGGGTGTGAGTCATGCACCGTCAGCCTTGAACTGAGGGCCAGACTGGACCGTCGCAGCAGCTTGCCAGTCCTACGGCTTCAAGTAGACAGGCTCTAGCAGCGTCAGCTGGCCTGCGCCGGCTTCCTTGTCCAGCTGGGGGTGGCGCCTTTCCGGGCCAGGCGCCTGGTCATGAGGGTGATGGCGGCCCAGGCGATCAGGGTCTCGGAGTGCTGGCGGAAGGCGTTCGTAGTCACGGACCAGGCGGCGGGAACTCGGCGGACCGCCGGTTCGAGGGGGCCTTCGCCGCCCAGGTGGTGGTGCGGCTGGGGTGCACGTCGCCGGAGTGTGTTCCGCTGTCGCGCACATCCACCGCTCGGAAGCCGGCTATCGGCTCGGGAGCGATCGCGGCAGCCCGAACGATGGGAGCACACTGGTCTCGAAGTGGGTCATGGCGCAGATCCGGTCGCCGGTGAGGGTGAGGACGATGAGGCCGGTCCCGTGGCGGACGCCGGTAGGGGCGCGCAGGTAGGCTCCGAACGCCGGTTGACCGTTGGCTCGGGTCGGCACGAGGTCGAACCTTCGGCCCGCGCCGAAGATGCTGGCGCAGAAGTGGGCCGCGACGTCTGGGCCTTGGTATTCGAAGGGCATCGGCGGCATCGACATGAATACGTCGTCGGTCAAAAGGGCCACCAGCGCGTCGACATCGGCGGACTCCCACGCGCGGACGAATTTCGCCACGAGCGCGTCCTCGGCGGGTGAGTCGCAGGCGGGAGCCGGTTCGCGCTCGGCGGTCGGCGGCGGCCGGCGCTGCAGGCCAGCGCGGGCACGTTTAAGGGCGCTTTTGACCGACTCGACGCTCGAGCCCAGCATGTCGGCCACCTCGTTTGCGTCGAATCCGAGGACGTCGCGCAGGATGAGGACGGCGAGCTGGCGAGGCGGCAGGACCTGCAGTGCGGTCACGAAGGCCAGAGAGATGGATTCGGTCTGCTCGTAGCGGGCCTCCGGGCCGAGCGGCACGCCGATCGCACCCTCGAGGAGGGCGTCGGGGAACGGCTGCAGCCAGACGACCTCGCCGAGCCGGGTCGGCTCGGGCGGTTCAACATTGGGCACATCCCACTCCTTGGCCGGGCGTCGGCTCGCCGAGCGGCGCGCGTTGAGGCACCGGGTGGTGGCGATCCGGTAGAGCCAGGTGCGGATCGAGGCGCGCTTCTGGAATCCTCCGATGCCTTGCCAGGCGGCCAGCAACGTGTCCTGCAGGGCGTCCTCGGCGTCCTGGAAGGATCCGAGCATCCGGTAGCAGTGCACCTGCAGCTCCCGGCAGTACGGCTCGGTCAGCTCCCGGAACGCCTCACCGTCCCCTGCCCGCGCCCTTGAGATCAGGTCGGCTGTCACCACCCTCACCTCACCTTCTTCCCACGCCGTGTCGCACTTCCATCCTGTATGGACACCGGCAGAGGGGCGAAGGGGGCGGCTGATGGGTGCCCCCTTCCCCGACGTCGCGGTGTCTACATCATCGACGGCTCGGACGATCCGGTCGCCGGCTGATGTCGAAAGCCCAGCCCCGCGCAGATGAGTCCCAGCCGTCGGTCGTCACTCATGAGGTGGGCAGGTGTGACCACCCACTGCACAGAAGGGAACCAGAGAGATGATGCTGAAGGACAAGGTTGCGGTGATCTACGGAGCCGGAGGCGCAATCGGCAGTGCTGTCGCACGCGCCTTTGCGCGCGAGGGGGCCGAAGTTTTTCTCACCGGGCGCCTCCAAGCACCGGTCGAGGCGGTTGCCAAGGACATCGTTTCTGCCGGCGGATCCGCTGAGGCGGCCGAGGTCGACGCGCTCGACGAGCAGGCCGTGGACAGACATCTGCAGTCCGTGATCGATCAGACGGGCCGCGTTGATATCTCGTTCAACGCGGTCGGCATCCCGAATGCACAGATTGTGGGTTTCCCTCTGGCCGAGCTCGACACCGGGCAGTTCTCCCTGCCGATCACGGCCTACGTCACGTCCTACTTCCTGACCGCGCGCCTGGCCGCACGGCACATGATCCCGAACAGCTCGGGGGTGATCATGACCGTCACCGCGCTCCACTCGCGGACGGGCCTTCCATTGGTGGGAGGCTACGGTCCGGCGCAGGCCGCCAAGGAGGCACTCACTCGAGACCTGTCCGCCGAGCTCGCGCCTCAGGGCATCCGCGTGGTCGGTCTGCGCCCACAGGGCATGCCAGAGACACGCACGATCAAGGAAGCCTTCGAGCCTCGCGCCAAGGCAACGGGCATGACCTGGGAACAGTGGCGGGAGTTGCTCGCCAGCAGGACCCACCCGCGACGGCTCATGACGCTCGCGGAGATGGCTGACGTTGCGGTCTTCATGGCCTCCGACAAGGCGAGCGGGATGACGGGCACTACCGTCAACCTGACCATGGGCAGCCTGGACGACTAGTGTCCTGCGCCAGTAGTTGATCGTTAGTTGGTGTGTGACTTCTGCTGCTGGTGCGTCAGTTCCTCGTCGGGGCCCGAAACTGGAGCCGTTGCTGCTGTCCGATGAGGAGTGGGCGGAGTTGGAGCGGTGGACGCGTCGGGCGACATCGGCCCAGGCGCTGGCTCTGCGGGCGCGGATCGTGCTGGCGTGTGCGGGTCCGGAAGTACCGCCGATCGTCGCGGTCGCCCGGGAGTTGCGGGTGACCGCGGACACGGTCCGCAAGTGGCGGCGGCGCTTTATCGCCGAGCGGCTGGACGGGCTGGCCGATGAGCCACGGCCAGGCCGGCCGCCCACCATCAGCGTCGACCAGGTGGAAGCGGTGGTGGTCACCACGCTGGAACAACTGCCCAAGAACGCGACCCACTGGTCCCGGAAGTCGATGGCCCAGCACAGTGGTCTGTCGAAGTCCACGGTCGGCCGGATCTGGCGGCAGTTCCAGCTCAGGCCGCATCTGGCGGACACCTTCAAGCTGTCGACGGACCCGTTGTTCGTGGAGAAGGTCTACGACGTGGTGGGGCTGTACTTCAACCCGCCCCAGGGTGCGGTGGTGCTCTCGGTGGACGAGAAGTCGCAGATCCAGGCCCTGGACCGGTCCCAGCCGGTGCTGCCGATAATGCCGGGCATGCCCGAGCGGCGCACCCACGACTCCGTGCGCAACGGCCTGACCACGCTGTTCGCCGCCTTCGACGTCGCCACGGGTGAAGTCATCACGGCCCTGCACCGCCGGCACCGGGCCGTGGAGTTCAGGAAGTTCCTGATCAGGATCGACAAGGAGGTGCCCGCGCACCTGCAGATCCACCTGATCGTCGACAACTACGGCACCCACAAAACCCCTGCGATCAAGGCCTGGCTGGCCAGACACCCGCGGTTCGAACTGCACTTCACCCCGACCGGCTCTTCTTGGATCAACCAGGTCGAGCGGTGGTTCGGCTACCTCGCCCACCAGGTGATCCGCCGCGGCGCACACAAGAACATCCAGGCCCTCGAAGCCGACATCCGCGCCTGGGCCAAGGACTGGAACGAAGACCCCAGGCCGTTCATCTGGACCAAGACCGCCGAGGAGATCCTCGACTCCCTCGCCCGCTTCTGCCGACGGATCTCTGGCGCAGGACACTATAGGACTCCGTTAGGTCTTCCCGATCATGT
This sequence comes from Streptomyces yerevanensis, assembly GCF_000716805.1. Lineage (NCBI taxonomy): Bacteria > Bacillati > Actinomycetota > Actinomycetes > Kitasatosporales > Streptomycetaceae > Streptomyces > Streptomyces yerevanensis. The sequence goes on from NZ_JNWJ01000095.1 coordinate 13,174, forward strand.
TCGCGGTGAGCATGTTGGTGGGATAGACATGCGGCAGGTTGCTGAGTCCGGAGTAGGCTGCGGATCTCCGTGGGGCGGCTGGGGGGTTGTCCCGGGACTAGTGGGGGGTTGTCTTGAGCGGTAAGAGCGATAGAGCTGACAAGGCGAGACCGGCAATCGGGACGGCGGCGCGTCGGCGTCGGCGCCGCAGCCTGATCTGGATGTTCTTCATGGTGCTGCTGCTCGGCGCGGTCGTGGGACTCGGCGCACTTGCGGGGAACACCGAACGGGTCAACAGGATGTGGGTCAGCGCCGAGATCGCCAAGGACGGCAGCGCCCGCATCACCGAGGTGATCGACTACGACTTCGGGTACCCCGAGGCCTCCCGGCACGGCATCTACCGTGACATCCCGGGCCTGACCTACGAGGATCCGGACAACGAGGTCAGCGCCACCGTGGACGGCGCCCCTGTCCCGTACGAAGTCACATACGGTGAGACGACGGACCGCAGCATCAGGGTGGGTGACCCCGACAAGACGATCACCGGGCTCCACCGCTACCGCATCCAGTACACGCTCCAGAACGTCGCCCCTGACGGCAAACTCGCCTGGGACGCGGTCGGCACGGGCTGGAAGACCGACCTCGACAACGTCGAGATCCATGTCGTGGCCCCGTACGACCTCACCGGCACGCGTTGCGTGCAGGGCAGGACCGGTTCCCAGCAGAGCTGCACTGCCGCCGAGCCCGAGCCGGGCCAACTCGTCGTCACCCTCGACAAGCTCAAGGCGGGCCGAGGCACCACGCTGTACGCCTCCGGCGCCGTGAGTGGAGCCGCCGACCGCGTGGCCGCTCCCGTACCGCCCTCGGGGGCGGCCGACGGTGACCCGATCGTGTACCCGCTGAGGACGATTCTGCTGGTGGGCGGCCTCGCCCTGGGCAGTGGCCTGCTGACGGTCGGGCTGCTGCGTCTCGTCGGCCGCGACCGGCTTGCGACGGACGGGCCCGCCGGTTCCCCGTCGGGTACCGGTGGTGGTGGCGGGGAGCGGCGCGTCGACATCGACAGGCTCATGGCCTCGCTCACTCCGACGTCCGTGCCTCCGGAGGGCTTGAACCCGGCGCAGGGCGGCATCCTGCTCGCCGAGCAGGTCGAGCCCCAGCACCAGGTGGCGTGGCTGCTCGGTACGGCTATCGACGGTTACGTCGGTATCGAGGGTGACGAGCGGTATCCGACCGTGCGCCGGAACGCCGAGCGCGTGCCGGCGGATCCGGACACCGAGGCCGTGCTCAGTGAAATGTTCGCGGGCCGCGAGGAGTTCACCCTGGGCCTGCGCGACCAGCGCTTCCAGACGGCCTGGCAGAAGCTCGGCACCCAGATGGAGGAGTGGCAGCGGACCAGCGGCCTGTGGGACCCGGCCGGCGAGCGGCGTTCCCGCAAAGGGAAGCTGATCGGGCTGGCTGCCACGCTGCTGGGCTTTGCCGCCGCCATCGGCGGCAGCGTGCTCAACGGCTCGACGAACCCGGCGGGTTGGCCCATCGCCATCGTGGGCGGGCTGGCCGTGGGCACCGGTCTCGCCCTGAGGCGCCGCTCGTGGGAGCTGCAGTCCCGTACTGCCCGCGGCACGGCCCTGTTGCTCCAGGTCGAGGCGTTCCGGCGCTTCCTGGCCGACTCGTCCCCGCAGTCGGCCGACGGGACGATCGACGAGGACCAGCTGGAGCTGTACACGGCGTGGGCGGTGGCACTGGGCGAGGTGTCCGGCTGGCAGCAGGCAGTCGCCGCGTCGACGGCGGCACCCGCCGCCACCGGCACCGTCCGCCGCTCGACCGCGCTGGCACGGTACGGCCCGGCGCTGGCGGTGGGCCTGGTCGCCGCCGCGACGGTCTCCGGCACACCGCCGTCCTCCAGCGGCTCCGGCGGCGGCTCCGGCGGCGGTGACTCCGGCGGCGGGGTCGGCGGCGGCGAAGGGGGTGGCGGCGGAGGTTCGTGGTGACCTTCCGCGCGCGGAGGCATCTTCCGTAACTCATGCGTCATGGCCGTCCAGTAGGACTCGTCAGGTCCGTCTGGATCTTGAGAGGTGGCGTCTGCCGGACGTTCTCGGTAGGGGCTGATGGCAGGTGGTGCAGGTGCTGGTCCAGCAGTTCAACAGGTCTTGGACGGCGTCGAGGATCTGGTAGAGGGTGAGGCTGGTATGGCGGCTTTTGGGTGCAGTCGTTGCTCGGTAAGGAACGCGTGGGCGGCGGTGACCAGGGTGGCGTGGTGGTGCCAGCCGCTCCAGGAGCGTCCTTCGAAGTGGTCCAGGCCCAGGCCGTGCTTGAGTTCCCGGTAGTCGTGCTCGATGCGCCAGCGGATCTTGGCCAGGCGGACCAGTTCGGCGAGGGGGATGTCTGCGGGCAGGTCGGACAGCCAGAACCGGGTCGGCTTGCTGTCACCGTCCAACCATTCGGCCAGCAGCCACACTTCGGGCAGGACACCGTCCCACCGGCCGTGCTCGGCCACCGCGGCGGCCTGGGCCAGGCGGCGGGAGCGCACCCCGGCCGGCCTTACCCGCACCGCCAAGAAGTGCGAGCGCATCGGGCCGCGGGAGTCTTCCCGCCAGGTCACCTCGCTGAACGCTGGGCGTCCGGCTGCCAGGGCCAGTTGCGCTACCGGCACCGGCGGCTGAATCCTGACCCAGCTTGGGCGGTCGAGTTCTGACCCACCGGGTCTGGTTGCCGGTGTTCAGTCGGTGTCGTGTGCGGCGGTGGGGACGCGTCCGAGCTGGCGTCCGCGCATGCCGGGCGGCTATGACCCGAACTTCGTCCATTGCCCTTCGGAGACCACCTCGACGTAGCCGTCGACGACCTTGATGGCCGTCTGTTCGTCGATGGCGTAGGCCGGGACGCCGATGTCGGCAGCCCACCGCTCTGCGTCAGCCAGGGTGTTCTGTGGGAAAGCGTCCAGGTGCGGGAAGATCGAGAAGTCGACGACTCCCAGAGTGCGGTCGTCCGGCGCGGACGGCCACTCGACGAAGTACGCTCCGATCCGGGGCGTCATCACCATGCTTCCGGCACTCACTCCCACCCAGACCGTGTCGGGCAGCGAAGGCAGCAGATCGGCCAGCCCGGACTCCCGCATCCAGTGGCACAGATAGGTCGCGTCGCCGCCGTCGACCAGGAGCACGTCGGCCTCCCGGATCCAGGGGACGTATCGCTCGGCGCCGATGGTGGGCAGTGCGGTGAGCTCGAGGACACCGAGCGACGCCCAGCCCAGGCCGGACAGGTGCTGCCACGTGGGCTCGGCGGCTGCGAAGCCCTGCACCGATGTCGGACCGCACATCGGGTGACCCCACTGTGCTGTCGGGACGCAGAGGGCGTGGCACTCGGCGATCGGCTTGCCGAGAAGCTGCACGAGCGCCGAGTGGATGCTTGGGTTCGTGACGCCGCCTGACGTAAGCAAGAGCTTCAAGGTGTCTCCAAATTCGCGCGCGGAAGGTGGATGTACCTGAAGACTTGGGACCGTGCTGGAACTCATCGTCGTTCGGCAACCTCTTCAGAAGTTCCCGGGTCTGCGGCTCGACCGCGTCGACCGCCGAGCCCTTCGGCGACCGGGAGTAGACCGGCGGACGGTCCGTGGCCAGCACCCGCTTCACGGTGTTCTTCGAGATGCCCAGCTGCCGGGCGATCGCCCGGACCGGCATCTGCTCCTCGACCTCACGCAACGACAGCGGGAAGCGGAAGTACAGCCACACGCAGTGCGAGATGACCTCGACCGGGTACCGGTGCCCCTTGTACGACGGCGACACGGCCCCCACGAACAGCCCCCTCCCGCACGATCAACCAGAAGATCATCCCATCCAGTCAACCAACGTGACAGCGCCGACAGACCGCCCACCGCCCTCCCCGAGGACCTGCTTCTGCTGTTCGTCCATCCGCGCACCACGGTGCTGAAACAGCCTCAGCATCTTCGCCGGCTCCTGGGCGGAGCGGTCCTCACCGAACTGCTGCTGTCCGGCGCGATCAGCGTGGACGACACCCGGATCACCGTTGTACGCAAGGTTCGGCCGGCCGACCCGTTGGCCAACCGGGTGCTGAACCGGCTTCTGCGGACCAAGAAGAACTCCGATTCCATGCAGCTCGAGCGATGGGTGCGCAGGGCATCTTCCGACCCGGTCGACCCGGTCTATCTGGGCACACTCGTCGACCGGGGACTGGTGGACCGCCGGACCCGCACCATCATGGGCCTCTTCTCGTCGACGACCTGGAGCGCCGTGGAGCCGGGCTGGGACGAGCATCTGGTCGCCCGTATCGATCGCGCCGTACGGCCCAAGGCACATGAACCGGTGCCCGGACCGCCGGACATCCGCGGCCCGCACCTGGCGGCCCTGGCCGGGGCGAGCCGGCTGGACCGCCGCCTGAACGCGAGGTGGCGGCGCTTGGGCATCCGGACCCTGATGGAGGACCTCACCCGCTCCACACCGATCGCCGACGCCACCCGGAAGGTCATCAAGGCCGACAGGGCCCGCCGTGGCAGCGGTCAGTGGAATCCGGGCGAGTGGACCAGCCCCACCTCCGGCAACGAAGGCTGGAGCGACAGCGGCGGCGGTGGAGACAGTGGCGGTGGCGGTGGCGGTGACTGACCAGGTGCCGGAGCTCTCCGGCACCTGTGACACGGGGGTTCAGGGCGCCGGGTGCAGCACCCATCCCGTGGCGCGGTCGAGTCCGAAGAGGCCTCCCGTGAACGGATGGAGAGAGGAGTCCGGGCCGGACGAGTCCTCGATGTGGAGCCGGTCGGGGACGTCGAGCCGCCACAGCAGGCGTCCCTCGGCGGTGAGGTCGTACGCGTACAGCGAGGCCTGCTCGCCGTCCGGCACCCACGGCAGGACGTAGGCGACGGTGTCGGTGAGCACGGCCTGGACGTGAGGGGCGGGAAGAGGGATCCGCAGCGCCGCTTCGGCGAGTGCGGGAGTGTCGCCCCAAACCGTCAGGGCGCGGGCGGACCAGTCGCCCTGGTCCAGAACGGCGGCCATGACGCCGTCGTCGGCGCGCACGATGTGTTCGAGTTTCTGGCGTGCTCCGTCCGGGGCTGCCGGGACCGGCTGGGTCCTTTCGATGCCGCGCGGGCCGGTGAACGCCAGCCCTCCGCGGTAATGGACGAGCATGCGGTCTTTGCCCAAGGGGTGGACCGACTGCACCCGGCCGGGAAGGCTGCCCCTCCAGACCTTCGTGCCGGTGGCAGCGTCCAATGCCGTCACGACATGGTCCGTCGACGCCTGGACGACGACCCGGTCCCCTGCCAGGAAGACCGGGTCGGACACGGTCTTCCGAGGGTCTCCCAGGCGGGCTCCGGTGTCCGTGCGCCACGCCTCCCGGCCGCTGCCCGCCTCATGAGCGAAGACTTCCGACCCCAGCCGCCCGTAGACGCGGGCGCCGTCCTGCGCGTAGTCGGTGGTACGCGCACGGGCCAGCCGCTCCCCAGTTGCCGTGGAGTAGATCTCGACGTGGCGGTCCGCGACGGTCGACGAGCCGCTCATACGCGGCCTCTTCCTGGTGCGGGTGGCGACGAGCACACTGCCGTCCGGCGACAACTCGACGTGCTCGTCCCGGTCATAGGGACGCCAGGTGCAACTCAGGAGCACCTTGCCCTTGGCGGACAGCAGCCGGAACTCCGAGCGGCGTGCCTCGCCTTGCTGGTGATGGGCGCTCGCGATCAGCGGCCCGTCGTCGCCCGCCGGCGCGGCAAGGCCGACGAGCGCCGATTCGGGACGGAACGCCTCCCCGAGAGGGGTGCGCCACCGCTGGGTGACGCCTTCGTTCTCCATCCGGCCGGCCAGGAGGTCCCCCTCGGAGTCCACCCGGTAAACGCCGGGCGCCCCGCCGCCAGCGGCGAGCACCAGTGACGGCCCGCCCGGCAGCGTGGTGACCGACCGTGGCCGCGTACGCAGTCCCGGTGCAGCCTGCGCGGGCAGACCGGTGCGGGCGCCGGCCACATCCACCACGGCGGCACCGCTGCATCTCAGTGCGGCTGCGGGCGGCTTCTGCGTCGTACAGCCGGTCAAAGCGACCAGAAGACCGGCGGAAGCTGTCGCCACCTGCCGCCGCACGCGGCCTCTACGAACCCACGTCTCCATGAAATCCCCCTCTTTTCTCACGGCATCAAGCCGTCCTGGTCAGAACGTAGTCATGGCGGATCGCCCGCACATCCTGGGCGTCGGTTCTGGCGGGGAACTGGGAACGAGCGTCCCAGCAGGTTCCCAGAGGGCTTCCAGTCAACGGCGGCACTGTCCAAGGTGAAGACGGTCGATGCCGCACGTGATTGATGCTGCCTCACTTCTGGGGGCGAGCCTCTCGCCGAGTGCCGTCGTTTGGCCGGTATCGATCCGACCGGCGGGAAGGCCTCCGGTCCTCAAGGGGGAGCCGTTCATGCGCGTCCAGCGTTTTCCTGCCCTTACCGCGGCCGTACTCGGCCTTGTTCTCCTGGCCGGTTGCCGGATTGACGACGTCGAGGTCGCTCCCGCCGCCCCGTCCGGTGCCTCGGCCGACGCGGATTCGACCGCCGGCCCGACACCCGCGGAGGCGGCCGAGGGCGCCAGGCCGTCCGTCACCGTGGGCGGACAGCGGGTGGTCGATGCGGTGACGGCGGGTGGCCTGTCCAAGGTGACCGGCGAGGGCGCGGCGAGCGATACGGTCATCGACCCGGGGGAGATGCGGGACGGCATGAACCTGGTGGTGAACAACTACGAACCCCCCAACGGGGAGTGGTCCGACACTCCCGTCCTCGTCGTCGCGGTCGACCATGTGCCGGAACCGACCACCAAGCGCCGTGAACACCTGTGGCGGGACATGCTGGAGCACCTCCAGTGGGACTACGACGTGCTGGGCCGGCCCGACGCCCAGCCGGCCTACGACGCAGGCCCCCTGGGCGGCTCGGTGGAATGCATGCCGGTCTCCCTCGCCGAGGACGGTGACGTCATCTGCGGCTGGGCCGACGCCACCACCGCCGCAGTCGCCCGCTTCCCGAACAGCACACTGCCCAAAGCCTCCAGACTGTTCGTCTCGATGCGCGCCGACCTGGAGAAGTAGGAGGTACTTCTCGGCGCCGCCCCCCGCACGGCGCCGAGAAGCCGTCCGGCACAGCGGCGACCCGCCCCGAGCGTCCCCCCACGGGTCCGGGGCGCGGCGTCGCGTGCCATGCCCTAGGGTTTCCGCCGGCTCTGGGAGAACGCTGGGAAGCTATTCGGAAACGGAGAATCCCCTTCCCAGCCGATTCCCAGCCCATGCCCGGCCGACAGGACCCGCCGGGCCTCGACGCTCTCGTCACTACGCGCCTGAACTGGGGGAACCGCATCCCACCGCCATGCGTGTCCGCATAACGACGCCGTTTCCGGCGGATACGACTGCTCTGGCGCGCTTGCCTGGCATGAGAGGAGGTGGGGCATGTCAACAGGGCTCCGCATCGGTGTACTGGGTCCCATGACGGCCACCGTGGACGGTCGAAAGGTGGCACTCGGAGGACCGCGGCAGCGTGCGGTGCTTGCTGTGCTTATGGCAGCTCGGGGCCATCTGGTCACCCAGGACGCGCTGATCGCCCAGGCCTGGGACGAGCGGCGCGCCCCTTCCCCGGCGACGCTGCACTCTTATGTCGCGGCGCTGCGCAAGGCCCTGGAGCCGGGCCGCGAGGCCGGACAGACCGCAGGTGTTCTGGTACGTGAGCACATCGGCTACGCACTGCGCATCAGCCAGGACGCCGTGGACGCGGAGCGCTTCACTGTCCTGGCCGCGCGGGGCGAGGAACTGCTGCGCGGCGGTGACGCCGAGCGGGCCGCCACCGTACTGGGCGAGGCCCTCGCTCTGTGGCGAGGGCCGGCGTACGCCGAGTTCGAAAGGCACGCCTTCGCCCTTGTAGCGACGCGCACAGCACGGGGCCGTCCCGCACGGCGGCTCCGACACGATGGCTCGTCGACGGGGGCCGAAAGAAAGCACGCGGCGAAAAGTAGGGGGAGCGGATGGAATTGATGACCAGTCACGGTGATGGCCGCGACAGCGCCGGGCTGCCGCACGCTACGGCGGCGGCGTTCTCGCACCCGCTCACCCGCCGTGCCTGGATGCGCTCCCGGTTTCTGCACTATGGGCGCCACCTCGGGTCGTACGTCCTGCTGGCGGTGGGTTTCGCGCTGATGCAGGCGGTGACCGGGGCCTGGGCGCTCACCATGGGGTTGGTCATCTCCACGGTGCTCATTGTGGTACCCGGCCACTGGTGGAACTGCCGCCACGCCTCCGCCAACCCCTGCCGCGCACGGCTCATCCTGGAGCACTACCCGTGGCAGCTCTGCCTCATGGAAGCCGTGCCCGAGCCGGACGGGGCCACAAGGTCGGACGGGGCCACGGAGCGGAACAGGCCTTCCTTCCGTCTGACGGATGCGGCGGCCCCCGAGCGGACCTGGACGCACAGCGTGCCGGGTCCGGGCCGGGAGGATTCGTCGGTAAGGGCGCTGTGCCATCCGCGAGTGCTGGTCACGGCGGCCGCCTCCGCGGGCGCCGTCCAGGCATGGTTCGCCGGTGACCTGCGCTTCGGGGGTGTGCTGTCACCCCCTGGCGGCGGGCAGCCGGTCCTGCTGCGCGCCCGTACGCGGCGCGGCCTGAAGGGGGAGGCCAAGGCGGCGCCCCCGGAGCACGACGTGCTGGCGATCCGCGCCGGTCTGCTGGACTTCCGCGACCTGCCCAAGAAGCACCCCCTTCGACGGGAGTGGGAGACACAGGACGCCGCGGCCGCCATGCGCGGTACACACCGAGTCGCTCCGCCCGGACCCTCCGCACCTCCCACGGCGACGGCACTGCAGCGAAGTCCCGTACTCCGAACCGTCGTACGCACCGTCCTCGGTCTGGGGGGTGTGCTCTTCCTGCTGCTCGGGGTGGGTCTCCTCGTCGGGGCGGCGCTGCCGGACGGCGCAGGGGTGGCCATGCGTCTGGTGCTCGCCGGTTCCGCCCTGATGGCCCTGGCCCCGGCACCACTGAGCCTGGCAGGCGCCCGCTTCGCGGGCTCCGGGCGCGGGTGGCCGCCGCGGTGGCCCGGACCGGTGAGTGCGGCGTTCCTGGCGGCAGGGCTGCTGCTGCTCTGGCTCAGCGGTCTCCAGGACTGAATCAGACAGGCACACGGACAAGGGCGGCGCCGGGCCCTGGGGACTGCGCCCGGGGGCTCACAGACCTGGCTCGCATGAGCTGAACCGGATTTTGTAGCGGCCCTGAAGCCAGGCATGATCGCCTCGGCAGATGGGAGAACGCAGGTCCGATGCCTGCACCACGGAAGTACCCCGACGAGCTGCGTGAGCGTGCCGTCCGCGAAGTCCAGACCTCCGGCCGTCCGGTCGCTCATGTCGCGAAGGACCTGGGCATCCACAAGGAAGCCCTGCGAGGCTGGGTCCGCCAGGCCGAGGTAGACAAGGGTGACCGGCCTGATCTGCTGACCACCGCCGAGCGGACCGAGCTGGCCCAACTCCGCAAAGAAATAGCCGAGTTGCGTCGGGCGAACGAGATCCTGAAGGCCGCCTCGGTGTTTTTCGCGAAGGAGATCGACCAGCCCCGCACGAGGCTGACGCGGTGATCAATCACCTCCGCGACGACTTCGGGGTCGAGCCCGTATGCCGGGAACTGGACCTGTCGGTCTCGGCATTCAACGCCCGCCGAAGGCGCCCGAAGTCCGTCCGGCGCCTGCGCGACGAACAGCTCATCGAGCACATCCGCCGCATCCATGACACGTCCGGCGAGACCTACGGAGCCCGGCGCATCCACCTGGTGGTCGGGTACGAGGGTGTACTGGGCGGCGGTGCCGAAGGGGCGGTAGGACTGGGCGCCGTATACCCAGACCCGTTGTCCGACGCGGTGGGCGT
>NZ_JNWJ01000096.1:0-16589 GCF_000716805.1 Streptomyces yerevanensis
GTGGCCCCGGTGGCCGTTCATGCCCGAGCCGGCCTCGGCCTCCACCCGCACCACCCGCAGCCCCTGCCCCGCAGCCCAGACCGAGAGCCGCGCCACCTGAGGCCAGGACCCCGCCATGACCTTCGAACTCGGCGTCTACTCCTTCGGTCGCGGCTCGACCTGAGACGGTCGTGACCAGCTATGCGAACCGAAGGAGCGCCATGCCGGTACGACCCCCGAACGTCATCGTCGTCTTCACCGACCAGCAGCGCTGGGACACGACGGGGGCGCACGGCAACCCGCTCGACCTGACGCCCAACTTCGACAGCATGGCGCGCACCGGCACGCACGCCGTGCAGGCGATCACCCCGCAGCCGGTGTGCGCCCCGGCGCGGGCTGCCCTCCAGACCGGGCAGTACCCGACGACCACCGGCTGCTTCCGCAACGGCATCCCCCTGCCCGAGCACAGCCGCACCCTCGCCCACCACTTCGGCGCGGCCGGCTACGCCACCGGCTACCTCGGCAAATGGCACCTGGCGGACAGTGACCCCGTACCGCCCGAACAGCGTGGTGGCTACGGCTCCTGGCTGGGCTCCAACACCCTGGAGTTCACCTCCGACGCGTACAAGACGGTCATGTACGACGAGGGCGGCATACCGGTTCTCCTGCCCGGCTACCGCTCCGACGCCCTGTTCGACGCGGCCGTACGCTACGCCGCCGACCACCACGCCGAACCGTTCTACCTCTTCTGCTCCCTCATCGAGCCGCACCACCAGAACGAGGTGGACAGCTACCCGGCGCCGGACGGCTACGCGCAGCGCTACCAGGGCCGCTGGATGCCGCCCGACCTCGCCGCCCTGTCGGCCTCCGGCGGCTCGGCGCACCGCCACATCGGCGGCTACCTCGGGCAGATCCGCCGCGTCGACGAGGGGCTCGGCCGACTGCTGGACGCACTGCGCAGCATGGACCTGCTCGACGACACGATCGTCGCGTTCACCTCCGACCACGGCAACCACTTCAAGACGCGCAACGACGAGTACAAGCGCTCCTGCCACGACGGCTCCGTGCGGGTGCCGCTCGCCGTGCGCGGCCCCGGCTTCGACGGCGGACGGGCGATCGACACCCCGGTCAGCACCATGGACCTCGCCCCGACGCTGCTGGACGCCGCGGGGATCGGGGTGCCCGACGACATGCAGGGGCGGTCCTTCCTGCCCCTGGTCCGCGATCCCGGGGCCGAGTGGCCGGACGAGGCGTACATCCAGATCAGCGAGGCCGAGTGCGGCAGGGCGATCCGCACCTCCCGCTGGAAGTACCACGTCAGCGCGCCCGACGCCGACCCGTGGCGCCGGCCGTCGGCGGACCGCTACACCGAGACCGCCCTGTACGACCTGGCCCACGACCCCTACGAGCTGGACAACCTCGTCGGCCTGGCCTCCCACCGGGACCTCGCCGACGACCTGCGCGAACGGCTGCTGCGCCGGATGGTGGAGGCGGGTGAGCCCCCGTCGGTGATCGAGCCCGCCCCGGTGCGCACCCACCCCCAGCGCCGCGTGGACCCCGCCGTGCACGGCCTCACCCTGAAAGGTGCTCGCTTCGGTCACCAGCGGGGCTGAACGGCAGGCGGGGCGGGCTCCGCCAGGTCATGAGCGGGACTTCACGACCGGCACCGCATCAGTGGCTGGACGCGGGTACCGAAGTTCTCGATGCCTTCGAGGAAGTCGTCGAACACCAGCATGATCCCCTTGGTTCCGGAGACCCCGGCGACCTCGTCGAGCATCTTCGCGACGGTCTCGTACGAGCCGACGAGCGTGCCCATGTTGAAGTTCACGGCGCCCTCGGGAAGCGAGATGGTGCGGGCGGTCGAGGAGTCGTCGGCGGTCTTGTCCGTGGCCGATTCTCCCGCCATGTACGTCAGCGCCGCGCGGTCGGCGTTGTCGTGGTAGTCCTGCCACTTCGCCTGGGCGGCCTCGTCGGTCTCGTCGGCGATGACCATGAACAGCGACATCGCTCCGACGTCGCGGCCGGTCTCCCGCGCCGCGTCCACGAGCGTGGCCGTGGTGTCCGAGAGCGCGAGCGGGGTGTTCACACCGCTGCCCAGGATGAAGTTGTACTCGGCGTGCTCGGCGGCGAATCTCATTCCGGTGTTGCTCTGGCCCGCGGCAACGATGTCAATGTGCCCGTTCGCCGGCCGCGGCGACAGCACGCAGTCGTCCATCTCGTAGAACTCGCCCTTGAAGTTGCTGACGCCCTCGCTCCACAGCTCCTTCATCACGGTGACGTACTCGACGGCCCGGGCATAGCGGTTGCCGAAGTGTTCGTCCCCGGGCCACAGGCCCATCTGGGAGTACTCGCCGGGCGCCCAGCCGGTGACGATGTTGACGCCGAACCGGCCGGGGGCGATCGAGTCGACCGTCACGGCCATGCGCGCGACGATCGCCGGCGGCAGGACGAGGATCGGTGTCGAGGCGTACAGTTTGATGCGCTCCGTCACGGCGGCCAGGCCTGCCATCAGCGTGAACGACTCGAGGCAGTGGTCCCAGAACTCGGTCTCGCCGCCGAACCCCTTGAGCTTGATCATCGACAGTGCGAAGTCGAGCCCGTGCTCCTCGGCCTTCTGCACGATGGCCTTGTTCAGTTCGAAGGTGGGCATGTATTGCGGGGAGCTCTTCGATATGAGCCAGCCGTTGTTGCCGATGGGGATGAAGACGCCGATATCCATGCCGCCAGGTTGCCCGTGGGGAGGCCCGTTACACGGGGCTGGAGCGTTACTCCCGTTACACGGCCGGGAGTTGACGATGTGCTCAGCCAACTCCCTTCACCTTCACCGCTGTTGATACTCTGTGGCGCCGCCCGGGGATGAGCGTGAGAATCCTGCGAAGCGTGGTTTTGACCGAGATGAGAACGATAAGGTCCGCGGCATGAACGCACGGCTGGCTTTGCTGAGCACGGTTGTCCCCGGTGTCGCGGAAAGTGAACTCTTCCGGCTCGCACTCCAGCATGCGGTGGGCGAGTTGGGCGCCTTGGGCGGAACGGTTCATCTTCGTGGCCCCATGTCCGCGCTGCGCCTGGTGTCGGCGGCCGGTCTCCCTCCCGCTCTCACCCGCCCCTGGGAGATCCTCGACCAGGAGGGCCCGCTGGCCCCGGCCCGTGCCCTGCACCAGGGCAGTGGCGTATGGGTGCCGCTGGAATCCGACGGGCTCGCCGACCCGGCCGGCCGCCCCGATCCGGCCGGACTTCCGGCGGAAGCGGCGGACGTCACGTGGCCCGGCACCGGCCTGGCCGCCCTGCCGGTGTTCAGCGGGGACCGCAGCATCGGCGCGCTCACCCTCCTGATGGGCGACGGGGGCGAGCCCACCCCGGAGCAGTGGGACTTCCTGCGAGCCGTGATCGCCTGGACCGAGGAGCGCATGGTGCAGGCGCCGCCGCCGTCCGGGCCCTCCCAGACGGAGCTGAGCGGAGAGCGCCTGCGGCAGGCGATGAAGGAGGTCAGCGTCGGCTCGTGGGACTGGAACATCCAGACCGGCGACCTGATCTGGGACGAGGCGGCCCTGGAGCTCTACGGCACCAGGCCCGAGGACTTCACCGGCAAGATCGAGAACTGGATGAGGATCGTCCACCCCGACGACCTGGCGCCGACGCTGGCGGCGGCGCAGGGGGCGATCCGGGAGCACGGCGTGTACGAGGCCGAGTACCGGGTGCGCAAACTGGACGGAACCTGGGGCTGGACCCAGGCCCGTGGCAGGGCGACGTACGACGAACAGGGCGAAGCCCACCGGATGATCGGCGTGGGCTGGGACAGCAATGAGCCCCGCACCGCCCGTGACGCGCTCAGCCGGGCCCTGCGTCACATGAGCGACGGCTTCCTGGCGGTGGACGACGCATGGCGGATCACCTTCGCCAACCTGGAGGCGGAACGCACGCTCGGCTTCTCCGAGGAGGAGTTGTTCGGCCGCACCCTGTGGGACCTGCCCTCCGCCCGGCAGGTCCCCGGACTGGAGAGCCGCTGCCGACGGGCCGCGGCCGAGGAGAAGCCCGCCGGCTTCGACATACACGTGCCGGACAGCGGGCGCCGCTACCACCTGCGGCTCGTGCCGGGACCCGACGGCCGCACCCTCTACCTCACCGACGTCACCGAGAAGCGGCGCCTCGCGGAGGAGCACCGGGTGGCCGAACGCGCCGCGTCCGAACGAGCGGCCCGGATCACGGAGCTGACCACGGCACTCGCCAAGGCGACGACCTCACAGGACGTGGTGGACGCGGTCGCCCGGCGGGTGCTGCCGCCGTTCGCCGCCACCGGCCTTGTGGTGCAGGTGCGCGAGGGCGACCGGCTGTGCAACGTCGGATCCGTCGGCTATCCGGAAGACTTCCTCGACCTGCTCGACAGCCGCGAGCCGGTCCAGCCCAACCCGCTCTGGGACGCGGTCCTGGCCGGCACGCCGCTGTTCCTGTCCTCCCCGCAGGAATTCGCCACGCGCTACCCCGGACGGGCCGACCTGCCCGGCCACGCCGGCAAACAGGCCTGGGCGTTTCTGCCGCTGACCGCGTCCGGCCACACGTTCGGGGTGTGCGTCGTGGCCTTCGACCGTCCGCGCCGCCTCACCGACGAGGAGCGCACCCTGCTGACCACGATCACCGCCCTCGTCGCGCAGGCCCTGGAAAGGGCCCGGCTCTACGACGCCGAGCACGGCCGGTCCCGCGAACTCCAGCGCAGTCTGCTTCCCCGAGGCCTGCCCGACCTGCCCGCGTGCACGGCCGCCGCCCGCTACCTCCCCGCCGGGCAGGGCATGGACGTGGGCGGCGACTGGTACGACATCATCCCGCTCTCCGGCGGACAGGTCGCCCTCGTCGTCGGCGACGTCATGGGCCACGGCCTGCCCGAGGCGGCCACGATGGGCCGGCTGCGCACCGCCGTCCACACCCTGGCCGACCTCGAACTGCCCCCCGACGAGATCATGAGCCACCTCAACGACATCGTCGGCGGCATGGGCGAGGAGTCGTACGTCACCTGCCTGTACGCGCTCTACGACTCCACCACCCGGGTCTGCTCCATAGCCCGCGCCGGGCACCCGCCGCCCGCCCTCGTCAGCCCCGACGGCACCGTGCACTTCCCGGAGCTGGCCGCCGACCCGCCGCTGGGCGCCGCGGAACCGCCGTTCGAGACGGTCGAGTTGACCGTCCCCGAGGGAAGCCTGCTCGTCCTCTACACCGACGGCCTGGTCGAGTCGGCGAAGCGGGAGATCGACGAGGGCATGGCGGAACTGGCCCGGCTCCTGCGCACCGCCCACGAGGACGGCACCGACGCGGACCTGGAGCGCCTCTGCGACACCCTGACGGAGGGGCTGCTCCCCACCGAGCACCAGGCGGCCGACGATGCGGCGTTCCTCGTCGCCCGCCTGCACGCCCTGACCGGCGACAAGATCGCCTCCTGGCCGCTCCCCGAGGACCCGAAAGCGGCCGGCCAGGCCCGCCGCCACGTCCGCGAGCAGCTCTCCGCCTGGGGCCTTGACGGCCTGACACCCACCACGGAACTCCTGGCCAGCGAACTCGTGGGCAACGTCGTACGCCACGCCAAAGGCCCGGTCCGCCTGCGCCTGCTGCACGGCGCCGAGCTGATCTGCGAGGTCTTCGACGGCAGCTTGACGATGCCTCGCATCCGCCGCGCGACGGAAACCGACGAGGGAGGCCGCGGCCTGCAACTGGTCACGGCGCTCTCCCAACGCTGGGGCACGCGCTACACGCCGACAGGGAAGTGCATCTGGACCGAACAGGCCCTGCTCGGCCCCGACAGCCACAAAGAACCGCCGCTCCCTCCCCTGGACCTGACGTTCCTGGACACAGGGGACTTCGACGGAGACCTGGACGCGCTCCCCTTCGGGGACCAGAGCCTGTAGGCCCACGCGTCCTGGAACGCACGGAACGCTCATCCGGTCGGCTGCCGGGCGGTGTGCTCATCGCCCGGTTCCGGTGCGGCCGGAGTGCGGAGGTTCAGGAGGGCGCTCCCTTCACCAGGTCCCCGGCGCCCGCGACCGTGGGTTCCAGGTCCGCGGACTCATGGTCCGCCGACACCGAGTCGGAGGAGGAGGTGGCGGTCGCCGCCGGGCGGCGCAGCCACAGCCGTCGAGGGCGGAGCCCCGGTGTCCCGAGGCCGCTGGTGACCCGGTCGAGGAAGATCGCCATGATCACCACCGACAGTCCGCCCTCGAACCCGGCCCCGATGTCGAGCTGCGTCACACCGCGCACCACGACCTCGCCGAGCCCGCCCGCGCCCACCATGCCGGCGATGACCACCATGGACAGCGCCAGCATGATCACCTGGTTGACGCCCGCCATGATGGACGGCATGGCGAGCGGCAGCTGCACCTGCCGCAGCACCTGCCGGGGCCGGGACCCGAAGGCGTGCGCGGCCTCCACGATCTCCTGGTCGACCTGCCGGATGCCGAGCTCGGTCAGCCGTACCGCGGGAGGGATGGCGAACGCCGTCGTCGACACGACGCCCGGCACGACGCCGATGCCGAAGAAGAACACCGACGGGATGAGGTAGACGAACACCGGGAGCGTCTGCATGAAGTCCAGCACCGGCCGCGCCACCGCGCTGACCCGGCCGCTGGTGGCCGCCCACATCCCGATCGGCACGCCGATCACGACGGCCGCGGTCGCGGCGATCAGTACGACGGTGAGGGTCTGCATCGTCGCCGTCCACAGTTCCATGGAGTCGACCAGCAGGAACGCCAGGACCGTGAAGACCACGAGCTGCCAGTGGCGGGTCGCGAGCCATGCGATGACGGCGAAGACCGGGATCATCACCCCGGAAGGAGGGGTGTGTACGACCCAGTACACGGCGTCCACCGCCGAGGTCGCCGCCGACGCCAGCCCGTCGAACACCCCGCCCAGGTGGCGCAGCAGGAACTCGATCATGTCGTTGACGTACTGCCCGACCTGGATCCTAGGCACGACCGCTCCTCCCCGGCATGGCGATGGCGGACAGGATGGCCGCCCTGGGCACGACACCGAGCAGCCGCCCGTCCTCCACGACCGTGACCGGCACGACGTTCCGGCCCGCGAGGTGGAGGAGGTCCGACAGGGGCAGGTCCGGGGGCACCACATCGAACGTGTCCGCCACCCGCCCTGCGATGTCCGGCTCACCGTCCCGCAGGGCGGCGGCCAGGTCCTCGTCCCGGGCGACGCCGAGCAGCCGCCCGTCGTCGCCGAGCACGAAGACGCCGTTCGCCTCGGCGTTCGCCAGCCGGTCAAGGACGGCCGCGGGTGCCTCGTCGACGGTCGCGGTGAGCAGCGCGGGCCGCATCACCGCGCCGGCGGTCAGCACCCGGGACCGGTCGACGTCGGAGACGAAGTCGCTCACGTACGCGTCGGCGGGCGAGGAGAGGATCTCCGGTCCGGTACCGCACTGCACGACGCGGCCGTCCTTCATCACCATGATCCGTCCGCCGATCCGCATGGCCTCGTTGAGGTCATGGGTGACGAAGACGATGGTGCGCCGGCGTTCCGCCTGGAGCCGGAGCAGCAGATCCTGCATGTCCCGCCGGATCAGCGGGTCCAGTGCGCTGAACGGTTCGTCCATCAGCAGGATGTCGGCGTCGGTCGCCAACGCGCGGGCCAGACCGACCCGTTGCCGCATGCCTCCGGACAGCTGGTGGGGGCGTACGTCTCCGCGGTCCCCCAGGCCCACCTGGTGCAGTGCCGCGTCGGCCCGTTCCAGCCGTTCCCTCACCGGAAGCTGCCGGATCTGCAGCCCGTACGCGGCGTTCTCCCGTACGGTCCGGTGCGGCAGCAGCGCGAAGTGCTGGAAGACCATGCTGATATGACGGTTCCTCAGCTCGCGCAGGGCGGCCGGCTCCATGCCGGTGACGTCGGCGCCGTCGATGTGCACTGTCCCGGACGAGGGCTCGACGAGTCGGTTGACCATCCGCAGCAGTGTCGACTTGCCGGAGCCGGACAGGCCCATGATGACGAAGAGTTCACCCTGGTCCACGGTGAACGCGACGTCGTGGACGGCGAGGTTTCCCCCGGCCGCGGCGATCGACGGCGCCGGGTGGGCGCCCTGGAGCAGGGCCGCCGCCCGGGGTTCGGAGAGTCCGTACACCTTGCTCAGGCCGGAGCCCTCGATCATCGCTGTCGTGGCCTCCGTGGGCGGGGCCGGGGACTGCGCCGTCGGGAGTCCTGGGCTCATGACGCGTCAGCCCCGAGCACCGCCGCGGCACCGTCCTTGCCGTCCACGGTCTTGACGCCGGAGAGCCACTTCTTGACGTCCTCCGGGTGTGCGTCGATCCATGCCGCGGCGATCTCCTTCGCCGACTGCTTCTTGTTGTCGAACGCGTCGATCCACGCCGATGCCGTCGCCGCGTCGGTGCTGACCTGGGACAGGAAGCGGACGACGTTGGGGTCCTCCTTCTTCAGCCCGGACCGGGTGAGCGTGCGGATCTCGCCGGCGCCGGGCCAGACCTTCTGCGGGTCGGCCAGGAACGTCACGTCCCACTTCACCACCATCCAGTGCGGACTCCAGGCCAGGAAGACGACCGGCTGGTCCTTGGCGACCCGGCGGGTGACCTCGGCGAGCATGGCCTCGGTGCTGCTCGGAACCAGCTTCCAGTCGCCCAGCCCGTACGCGTCCTTCTTGATCGCGTCGAGGATGGCCTGGTTGCCCGGCGTGCCCGGCTCGATGCCCAGGATCTCGTGCTTGAACAGGTCGCCCTTGGCGTCGAGGTCCGCGAGGGAGCTGATCTTCAGCTCCTTCGCCATCGCCCCGGGGACGCCCGGGGCGTACTGCGTGCCGGTGAGCACGGTGCCCGACACCGCGACCGACCCGTCGTCGATCATCTTGCCGTACACGCTCTCCTGCGACGGCCACCAGTTGCCGAGGTACGCGTCCGCCTTGCCGGTGGACAGCGCCTGGGCGCCCAGCGGGACCGCGACCTCCTGGACGGAGGGGGAGTAGCCGAGCTTGGTGAGGATGTCGCTGACGATCTGGTTCTCTACGACGAGGTCCGCCCAGGGCTGCTGGACAAGACGGACGGCGGGCGAGTCGCCGCCGGAGCCGGAGCCGGCCCCGAACGAGCTGGAGTCGTCGCTGCCGCCGCCGCAGCCCGCGAGCAGCAGCGGGAACGTGAGGGCGAAGGAGAGGACGGCGGTGAGCCGTCCGCGCGAGCGGGATCTGCTACGTCTGGGGAGTATGGGATTCAGGGGGTACATGGGGCACGTTCTCCTGTTCGAAGGGCGAAGCGGTTCCGAAGGAGGGAAGCGGTAGCGGGTTCACGCCCCGTCGGCTCTTCGGGGTCCACCCAAACGGGAGATGACCACGCCATCTCGCCGTCGATCTGGATGACTCGTACGTAGTAGTACGCGGCGCCGCCGGGATCGTCCGTCCACGTCAGCCGCCGCTCGGTCCCGCCGAGCGAGGTCAGCCCGCCGGTCCCACGGCCCAGGCGCAGTCGCCCGCCGTCCCCGCCCGGCATGTCGACCGCCCCGGCCAGCAGCTTGCCCAGCGCGACGGTCATGCCGCCCTGCGCGGTCTCCAGGACGGCCGTGGCCTCGGGCGGGCCGGTCAGGGTCAGCTCGATCCCGCCGCGCTGCGAACCGTACGGCTCACCGAAGGACTTGGTGTGCGCCGTCCAGCGCACCTCGTGGTCGTCGGCCAGGGTGACTTCGGGGCTCCAGAACGGCGTACGTACGATCGTGCCGCCGTCGATGCGCAGGCTCCCGCTCCAGTCGGTGGTGACGCCGCTCTGCCCGAACTCCACGCGCAGCGGCAGCTCCACCCAGCCCTCCGGCAGGCCCGGGTCGGGCGCCAGACTCTGGATCGTCTCGCCGCCCCGGACCAGCTCGATCCGCGCGAGATCCCGGAAGCCGCGAGCGTAGACCTCGATCTCGAGGGGCCCGTCGCGCCGGATCTCGCCGCCCATGAAGGCGCCGCCCACCCGTACGTCGACGATGACGTCCCGGGTCGTCGCGCCGAACACCCGGCGGGCCTGGAGGGCGTCGAACACGCCCTGCCGGGTGAGCCGTTCGGCGAACGCGCCGACGTAGCTCGCGCCGTTGCCGTGGTCGGAGCTGGCGATCAGCCCGAAGCGGTGCCCCCGGCGCAGCCCGTCCAGTACGAATGTCCCGTCGAGCGTCCCGTCCGAGTACTGCCGGAAGCAGCCCTGCTGCTCGTAGTTGCCGCGGCACGCCTGGAAGACCTCCACCAGGCGCAGGAACTCCGGGTCCTGGTAGTCCCAGTCGTACGGGATCATCGCCGAGCCGGGGTGGTGCGGGATGGTGAGCGCCGGATAGCGCGGATGGCGTCGCAGGCTCGCCCACAGCTCGTCCGGTGTCTGCGAACCGGCCGCGAACGACGAGTAGATGGGCGCGCCGCGCTCCTCGGAACCGTAGATCACGTTCTGGTGCCCGGTGTTGCCGGTCCATTCGAAGCCGTACATCGGCACGAAGCGGTCGTCGACCCGGAAGAGGTCGGCGATCTTCTGGATCGACCACCACTGGTAGGCGCTGCTGTTCTCGGAGTGATCGGTGACCGCCCAGAAGTCGTAGTCGCAGACGTCCCAGCCGTAGCGGTAGAAGTCCTCCAGCGACGGCTCGTCACCGGAGGTGCACCGGCTGACCAGGGAGTGGCGGTGCAAGTCGCCCCAGTACAGGGTGAGTTCGCGGCCGTCGGCCTCGGTGCGGTAGCGGGGGCTGGGGGTGCCGGCCCAGGAGCGGGTCTCACGGCGGTCGCTGCTGGCCACCACCGGGACGCGGCGTGCGGCGTGCGCGGGACCGCCGTCGGCGGGGAGGACCGCGGAGCTGATCGCGCCGACCCCGTGCATCCCGTGCCAGACCACCGACCCCAGGTGCTCCAGCAGGTTCGGGCATTCCCGGCCGCCGAAGCCCTCCGTCCAGGTGAGGCTGCGCTCCAGACGGCCGTCGGTCTGCCAGGCCAGCAGCACACCGTCCCCGGCGCGCGCCACCGCGACCTCTTCCAGTGTCCCGTCGCTGCCACCGAAGGTGACCGGCCGGGACCAGCCGTCGGGGCCGAGCGTCTGCGCGGCGACCTCCCAGTAGTACGTCATGAGGGGCAGCCGCCGGTGGGTGCGGTAGGCGACGGTCAGCCCGCCGTACGCGTCCGCGGCCAGCCGGGGCAGCCCGCCCGGTACGACGTCGAGCCCTTCGGCCAGTACGCCGTCGGCCTCCAGCAGCCCGTCCTCCGTCACCCGCACGACCCGCAGCGACGCCGTCACCTCGGGCAGCAGTTCCGGCGGTACGGAGTCGCCGCTGTCCCGCATGCCGATGACCCCCGGTGCCTCGGCGAGCTCGGCCGCCGGCCGCAGCCGGGTCGGCCCTGAACCGCCGTGTCCGTGCACGGCGATGACGTCGAACGCGCACCAGAGCCCGCCGTCCGCGGTCACCGCGAGGCTGGGGTGCAGTGCGTAGTCCGTACCCGAACTCATCGGCCGTACCGGCCCCAGGACCCCCGAGCCGTCCGCGACGCACACGACGACCCGGTACGACCCGGCCACGTACTCCGACCACGCGTACGCGCTGCCGCCGTCCGGCAGAGCCGCCACCGCCGGATCCCAGGCGTTGCCCGCCGCGCCCTCGCTGACCAGCCGGACCCCGCCCCACGCCCCGTCCCGCAGGCGCCGGGACCAGATGCCGAAGCCGGACCCGTGCGGGCCCTGCCACACCACCTCGACGCCGCCGTCCGCGTGCGCGACGATCTCCTGGTTGAACGACGGGTGGCTGGTCCCACCGACCCGCTCCGCGGCGCTCCACCCCGAGGTGGGTTCGAAGCGATGGGCCCACACGTCCACGTGGCCGTCCGCGTCCGCCCGCCCGTAACAGACCCAGGCGGCGCCCTCCGCGTCGAAGGCGGCGGATGGCCGGAAACAGTCGGACGGCTCGTCGTTCAGCACGACCGGCACCGCCTCGGCACCGGAGCCGTCCGCCAGCGCGGCGACGACGCGCTCCCCGACCTCGTCCTGCCACTCGATCCACGCGTACAGGACCCGGCCGTCGTCCGCCGCCGCGACCGCCGGGCGGGCCGCCGACCGCGGTGCGCACACCGCCCGGCCGGGCAGCCTGCGGTGGCCCTCGAGCCGGCCCGCGGTGCTCAACTCCCGCTCGGCGGCGGTCAAATACTCGGTGAGCCGCCCGCCGCCCTCGTCGACCCACATGTAGCGCAGCGGATCGGGGTCCAGGACCGCGACCACGGCCGAGATGTCCGTACAGTCGTCGATCGCCGTGGCCAGGCGGCGGTTGAAGGCGAGCACACGGTCGAGGTCCCTGCGCTGGCTCTCGGTATAGCCCGCCTGGTGGTGGTCCATGCCGCAGCAACTCATCATCAGGAGGCGTCCCTTCAGGGCGGTGAAAGACCGGCGGGGAAGAGGTGAAGGCACCGTCGCCTCTTGGCGGGAAACGATCCCGCTCCGGCAGTGATCCGCACAACGGCTGAGCCCGGTGAAGGAAGACCAGTTCTTGACAATTCACATAGGATCCGCCTATGGAACGTCGCCAGCTGGAATATTTTCTAGCGATCGTTCACAGCGGGGGGTTCACCAACGCCAGCCGCCGTCTGCGGGTGGCGCAACCCTCCCTGTCGCAAGCGATCCGGGCGCTGGAACGCGACCTCGGTACGCCCCTGTTCCACCGGCTGGGCCGCGGTGTCGGCCTCACGGCCGCCGGTGAGGCGCTGGTCCGCCCGGCGCAGCAGGTGCTGCGGGACTTCGCCACGGCGCGGGCGTCGGTGAACGCCGTGGTCGGACTGGTCGGCGGACGGCTCGACATCGTCGCGCTGACCACGCTCGCGGTCGACCCGCTGGCCGAGCTGATCGGCCAGTTCCGGGAACGGCACCCGCTGGTCGACGTCCGGGTCACGGACCCCGAACACGATGACGCGGTGACCCGGATGGTCCTCACGGGTGAGTGCGAACTGGGGCTCGCCGAGTCCCCGGTCGGCCTGGACGGCCTTGACCATCTGCGCCTGCCCGAGCAGGAGTTCTTCGCGGTGCTGCCGCCGGGGGCCCAGCAGGACGGCCAACAGGCCGTGGACGTCGCCGCGTTGGCGGCTTTTCCACTGATCTCGACACCGGAAGGCACCGCCATGCGCGCCCTCGTCGACCACGTACTGACCGTCGACGGCAAGCCGCCCCGCGTCGCGGTCGAGACCCCGCATCGCGCCGCCATCGTCCCCCTCGTCCTGGCCGGCGCCGGAGCCACCCTGTTGCCGCGCCGGCTCGCGGAGGACGCGGCCGGCCGGGGCGCGGTCGTCATGCTGACCGAGCCGCGCCTGGTCCGCAGCGCGGTGATGATGTGGCGCTGCGAGCAACTGTCGCCCGCGGCCACCGCGTTCGTGGACCTGTGCCGCCAGGGCGCGGCTCCGAAGGGGCCTGTTGTTCAGTAGCGTCCCGGCCCGGCCGCGATGCTGTGAGGAACCTTCCACCAGGAGCGACGGCCGTCAGCGATCCGTCCAGTACGACGGGGATGTTTCCTCAGGTCCCGCAGCTTTCATGTGGCTGCTGTCCGCGAACTGCCGGTGGGCGGCGAGTTCCGAGATGCTCAGCCGGCCGACCGGACGGCGCGGTGAGAGCGAGGCGGGCCTCTGCCGGCCGCCGGTGGCCGACGGCCGGATGCAGGCGGTCAGCGACTCTTATGCCGGGTGGGCTCTGTGGCCGGGGGCTGTGTTGCTGCCCAGCTGGTGAGGAGCTTGAGCCGGTCTTCGTCGGCGGTGCCCGGCTCGGCGGTGTAGAAGGTCAGTTCGTGCACCGCCCGGTTGGACACAGGCAGGTCCAGAGCGCGGAAGGTCAGCTCCAGGCGGCCGACCTCGGGGTGCTGCAGCCGCTTGACACCCTCGTGGCGGATGCGGACGTCGTGCCTGGCCCACCTGGTGCGGAACTCGGGGCTGAGCGTGGACAGTTCGCCGATGAGCTCGCGCAGGACCCGGTCGTGGGGCTCGCGCGCGGCTTCGGCGCGCAGCAGTGCGACGGTGGCGTTCGCGCCATGGTCCCAGTCGACGAAGAAGTGCTGGGAGCCCGGGTCGAGGAAGAAGTAGCGGGGGAAGTTGGCGCGGCCCTGCTCGTCGGTGGTGTCGCTGTCGAGCATCGGCGCGTACAGGGCTCGGCACAACGCGTTGCTCGCGACGATGTCCCCTCGGCCGCTGCGTACGAAGGCGGCGGACATCGTCATGGAGTCGAGCATCCACTGGACGGCGGGCGGAACCCCGACGTCCTTGCGGCGGGGTGGCCTGCGGCGGGCGGGCCGGGCCGCTCGGGCCAGGTCGAACAGATAGGTGCGCTCGTCCTCGTCCAGCCGCAGTGCCTGGGCGACCGCGTCGAGAACGTCCTCGGAGACGCCGCCGATGTGGCCCTTCTCCAGGCGTGTGTACCACTCGGTGCTGACACCGGCGAGAACGGCGACCTCCTCGCGCCGCAGTCCCGGAACCCGGCGCCGGCCGCTGGTGGGCAGCCCGGCCTGTTCTGGGGTGATCTTGGCGCGTCGGCTGGCGAGGAAGTCCCGGATGTCGGCGCGATGGTCGGCGCGGTCGCCGGGTCGGTGGTCCATGCCCTCCACGGTAGCCACGGACCGCCGCGGAGGGAGGTTGAAGTTATACCCCCCATAAACGCGACCTTCTCCGCGCGCGCCGCAGCCGGTTTCGTGGGGTCGACAGCCCGATCACGGCCCCCTTCTGGAGCACGGCCCCCTTCTGGAGATGGAAAATGAGCACGCGAGCAGGAGCCTTCGACGCGCCCGGCGACATGCGTGTCGAAGACCGCGAGCGTTCGCCCACCCGGCTCCCGCCCGTCGTGTATGTGCTGGCGCTCGGCACGTTCCTGATGGGCACGACGGAGTTCGTGGTCGCGGGGCTGCTGCCGGAGATGGCGGGCGACCTGCGGGTGAGCGTGGCCCGAGCAGGGTTGCTGATCACGGTCTTCGCCGTCGGAATGATCGTCGGCGCGCCGTTGATGGCGATGCTGACGCTGCGGCTGCCCAGGCGGCTGACGCTGGTGCTCGCCCTTGGCGTCTTCGCCGTCGGACATGTCATCGTCGCGCTCGGCTCCAGCTTCGCGCTGCTGCTGGCGGCACGGTTTCTGACGGCGCTCGCGACCGGGGCGTTCTGGGCCGTGGCCAACGTGGTGGCCGCACGCGCCGCCGGGCCCGCCGCGAGTTCCCGCGCCCTGGGCGTGGTGGGCTCGGGCGCCATGCTCGCCAATGTCGTCGGCGTGCCGCTCGGCGCTTTCGCCGGGCAACTCGCGGGCTGGCGGGGACCGTTCTGGGCTCTGGCGGTGCTCGGCGCGGCCGCCATGGGGCTCATCGCCCGCCACGTTCCTCATGACGGCCCCGACCACCAGGCGGTGTCCATCCGCTCCGAGCTGTCCGCTCTGCGCTCCGGGCGCCTCTGGCTGGCGCTGGCGGCCTGCGCGACCACGACCGGCGGTGTGCTGTCGACGTACACCTACATCTCGCCGCTGCTGACCGACCGGGCGGGTCTTGCCGCCGGCCTCGTGCCGCTGGTGCTCGGCGGCTTCGGGGCCGGCGCCCTGGCCGGCTTCCTCGTCGGGGGCCGTCTCGGAGACGTCCGCCCGCATGCGACGACCATCATGGCGGCCGCGGCGACCACGGTCCTGCTGCTGGCGCTCTGCCTGCTGTCCGGCTTTGCCGCACCCACGGTCGTGCTGGTCGCCCTGCTGGGCCTGTTCGGGCTCGGCGCCAACCCGGTACTGATCTCGCTGGCCGTCCGCTTCGCGGGCCGGGCGCCCACTCTGGGGTCTGCTCTGACCGTCTCGGCGTTCAACTTCGGTACCGCGGCCGGTTCCTGGATCGCGGGCCTCGCCCTCGACTCGACGCTCGGGGCCACCGGTCCCGCCGTGGTCGGCACCGTCATCGCGGCACTGACCCTGATCCCCACGATCACCATCGCCGTCACCCACAACCGACGTCGTTCCGCGCCACCCGCCGCCTCAGAAGTCGCAGGAGACATCTGCCCCTTGTCCGCCGACCGCCCGCGGGGAGGGTGACAGAGGGCTCTCAAGAGCGTGCGGTAGCTCCCGTTCCCCGCGGTGACGACGATCTCGCCACCTGTCCCGCTGTTGTGTACGACCACCCGTCCGTCATGCGAAGGCGTACCTATGTCCACTGAACTCCCTGAGTCTGCTTTCCCACCCCCCACCGGAGCCGGCGAATCCTCACCAACTCCCACTCGGCGTACCTTCATCGCCACCAGCACCGCGGTCGGAGGTGTTGTTGTCGCGGGAGGCACGATCGGAGGGACGCTCCTCGCCGGCCCCGAGGAAGCGACCGCCGCTGGGAAGCCGCCCTCCAGCCGCGTCTCCCTGACGGTCAACGGCACCCGCCGGACCGTGACGGTGGACAACCGCACCTCGCTGCTGGATCTGTTGCGCGAGCACTTCGGCCTGACGGGCTCCAAGAAGGGCTGCAACGCCGGGGCCTGCGGTGCGTGCACCGTGCTGGTCGACGGCCATCGGGTCAACTCCTGCCTGACACTCGCGGTGCGTCTGGAGGGCGCCGAGGTCACCACGATCGAGGGCCTGGCCGACGGCGACGAACTGCACCCGCTGCAGCAGGCGTTCATCGACGAGGACGCCTTCCAGTGCGGTTACTGCACG
>NZ_JNWJ01000097.1:0-16353 GCF_000716805.1 Streptomyces yerevanensis
GCGTCCGCGTGACGCGATGGCTTCCGCCGGCAAGACGCTGGTCGAGCTGTTCGGTCTGGCCCGTGAGCTCAACATCGACGCCGAGGGCATCGACATGGGTCCGTCGCCGACGGACGCTGCGCTCGCGGCCGATCTGGCGCTGCCGATCGAGGAGCTGGAGCTCACCGTCCGGTCGTACAACTGCCTCAAGCGTGAGGGCATCCACTCCGTGGGTGAGCTCGTGGCGCGTTCCGAGGCCGACCTGCTCGACATTCGTAACTTCGGTGCGAAGTCCATCGACGAGGTCAAGGCGAAGCTGAACGGGATGGGCCTGGCCCTGAAGGACAGCCCGCCCGGATTCGACCCGACCGCTGCGGCGGACGCCTTTGGCGCCGACGACGATGCCGACGCCGGTTTCGTCGAAACCGAGCAGTACTAAGAGCTCGGGACCGATTGCCGGTTCTTGGCTGCGGGGCCGTTGTGGCTGGTCGCGCCCACGCGGCGGAGCCGCAAATTGACACAGCCCGCGCCCCTGAAGGGGCGCGGGTGCTCCGGGCGCCTTGAAAAGGGTGCCCGGATCTCCGACAGGCAGCCGCCTGCTCGGATACTGACCTCGGTACCTAGTACGGCCGGGGCAGACACCTAGGAGAAGAACCATGCCGAAGCCCGCCAAGGGTGCCCGTCTGGGCGGCGGTGCCGCGCACGAGAAGCTGCTTCTTGCGAACCTTGCGAAGGCGCTGTTCGAGCACGGCCGTATCACCACGACCGAGGCGAAGGCCCGCCGGCTGCGGCCGTACGCCGAGCGTCTGGTCACCAAGGCGAAGAAGGGCGACCTTCACAACCGCCGTCAGGTGCTTCAGGTCATCACGGACAAGAGCATCGTGCACACGCTCTTCACCGAGATCGGCCCGCGGTATGAGAACCGTCCGGGTGGCTACACCCGTATCACCAAGATCGGTAACCGTCGGGGCGACAACGCGCCCATGGCTGTCATCGAGCTGGTGGAGGCGCTGACCGTGGCCCAGGAGGCCACCGGTGAGGCCGAGGCGGCCACCAAGCGTGCCGTCAAGGAGGACGCCTTCAAGAAGGAGGACACCCTCCAGAAGGAAGACGTTCTCAAGAAGGACGAGGCCGCTGAGGCCGAGGCCGAAGAGGTCGTCGAGGACGCGAAGCCGGCTGCTGCCGAGGGCGACGAGTCCAAGGACGCCTGAGGTTTCACCTCGCGTCGAGCGGGTCCGCCCCTCCGGGGGCGGGCCCGTTTTCGTGTTCCTGAAAGGATCCAGGTGTGAGTGACGAGGTAGAGCCCGGGTTCGTACGGGTGCGGCTTGATCTTTCGTATGACGGGAGCGCGTTCTCCGGGTGGGCCAAGCAGGCCGGGGGGCGGCGGACCGTGCAGGGGGAGATCGAGGACGCGCTGCGTACGGTGACGCGGTCGCGGGAGACGACGTACGAGCTGACCGTGGCCGGGCGGACCGATGCCGGGGTGCATGCGCGGGGGCAGGTGGCGCATGTCGATCTGCCCGAGGGGCTGTGGGCCGAGCATCGGGAGAAGCTGCTCAAGCGGCTGGCCGGGCGGTTGCCGAAGGATGTGCGGGTGTGGTCGCTGCGGGAGGCGCCCAGCGGCTTCAACGCCCGTTTCTCGGCGGTCTGGCGGCGGTACGCCTATCGCGTCACCGACAACCCGGGTGGCGTCGATCCGCTGCTGCGCAGCCACGTCCTCTGGCACGACTGGCCGCTCGATGTCGGCGCGATGAACGAGGCGGCGCGGCCGCTGCTCGGGGAGCACGACTTCGCCGCGTACTGCAAGAAGCGGGACGGGGCGACGACCATTCGTACGCTTCAGGAGCTGAGCCTCGCGCGGGGGGCGGACGGGGTGATCACCGCCACGGTGCGGGCCGATGCCTTCTGCCACAACATGGTGCGGTCACTGATCGGGGCGCTGCTGTTCGTGGGAGACGGACATCGCGGTCCCGACTGGCCGGGGAAGGTGCTCGCCGCCGGGGTACGGGACTCCGCCGTGCATGTCGTACGGCCGCACGGGCTGACGCTCGAAGAGGTCGGGTACCCGGCGGACGAGTTGCTGGCGGCGCGGAACAAGGAGGCGCGGAACCGGCGGTCGTTGCCGGGGGCGGGGTGCTGCTGAGGGGAGAGCGGGGGTTGGTTGTCGGCGGTGGTCGCCCATGGGGCCACCGCTTTCCTGTTGCCCGCCTACTGCCCGGCGCCGCGTTCAGCCGTTGCCCCAGTTCGTGACGAGCTCCGTCAGGGCCCGCGCGGCGGTGTCGGCGTCGGAGCCGTCGCCCCGGGCGGCGGGGGCGAGTTCCACATGGACGAACTTCGCGCCCTGGTCCTGCGCGGCCCGGCCCTGGACGTTCGTGACGCCTTCCAGCGGGCACCGTGCCGACCAGCCCCGGCAGACGCGCAGTCCGTCCGCCTCCAGTCGGTCGGCCAGGGCGGAGGTCTCGCTGAGCGCGTTCCGCGTCGCCCCGGTGGAGAGCACGGCGTCGTAGGGGCGCTGCGAGGACCGGGCGAAGCCGTGCAGCTGTACGCCGGGCACGCCGCGCTTCTGGAGCTCGAGGACGATGGCGTGGAAGACGCTGTCCTCGCGATGCGCGACGTCCGCGGCGTCCTCCTCGCCGGCCCGGCGGTGGGCACCCGCGAGGACCAGCGCTCCGCCGGGGGCGCTTTCCAGGAGTCGTACGCCGAGCTGTTCGGTGTCCTGGTCGGCCACGGGGTGTGGCACCTGCGCGTTCCAGAGGATGCCGGAGTTCGCGTTCAGGTAGAGACGGCCCCAGTGCTCGCCCTTGCCCGGCCGGGTGGCGGCGACCTCGTCGTAACGGCGGCCGGATGCGGAGTCGGTGAGGCGGTTGACGCCGAAGCCGACGGTGGCGAGCAGTCGCTGAGCTTCCTCGGTCTTCCCCTCCAGGAGGCGCCCGACCCCTTCGGCCAGTTGCTCGCGCTGTGTGTCGGTCGGTGAGGTGTACGGGCCGTCGGACCGGAAGTCGGCTGTATACGCGAGGATCCGGCTGCGCAGGTCCACCAGCCGGCGGGGATTCGGAACCGAATCGTCCGGAGTCTGCTGCGATGGTGACTGGCAGCCGAACAGGGCGAGAACCAGTCCGAGTTGAGCTAATACGCGAACGAAATGTGACTGTCTTGTGACGGCAATGAGGGTTTTGTTTGTAGGGCCCATGTGACTATGGCGAAGTGACATCCCGTAATCCTCTCCGGAAGAGCCGTTCGTCGGCGACCTTCTTAGTCGTGGCCGCTCTGACCGCCGCGTGCGCCGCCGATCCTTCGGCGCCGCAGGTGAAGTCGGACGGCCGCTCGTTCACCGTCGCCGCCGCGGGCGACGTGCTCATCCATCCCGAGCTGGTCGACCAGGCGGCCAAGGACGCCAAGGAGACCGGGAAAGGGGAGGCGGGCCTGGACTTCGGGCCGCAGCTCGCCGGGGTGAAGCAGATCATCAGCAAGGCTGACCTGGCCATCTGCCATATGGAGGCGCCGGTCGGGAAACCCAGGGGTCCCTTCAAGGGCTATCCCGAATTCCTCGTCCCGCCCCAGATCCTGAGGACCCTCAAGGACGTCGGCTACGACACCTGCTCGACCGCCTCCAACCACACCTTCGACCACGGCATCAAGGCCGTGAAGCGCACCTTGGACACCATGGACAAGGTCGGCCTCGGGCACTCCGGCTCCGCCCGCAGCCCCGAGGAAGCGGAGAAGACCACCATCCGCGAGGTCAACGGCGTCAAGGTCGCCCATCTCGCCTACTCCAGGGAGTCCCTGGTCAAGCCGACGCTCGAGAAGGAGCGCTGGGCGGTCAACCTGATCGGCACGGACACGATCAGGAAAGCCGAGGCCCGGGCCCGGGAGCAGGGGGCCGAGGTAGTGATCCTCTCGGTCCACTGGGGACGCGAGCACTACAACGAGCCGAGCGTCGCGCAGTTGCAGCTGGCGGAGTCGATCACCGAGGACACGGGGATCGACCTCGTTATCGGCCACCACTCCCATGTGGTGCAGCCGATCCAGAAGGTGAACGGCACATGGGTCACCTACAGCCTCGGCAACCAGCTGGCCCGCCATTCCTCGCCGAGCGGGCTCACCGAGGAGGGGGCCATCGGCTGGTTCGAGTTCCGGGAGGCGACGGAGGGCTGGGACGTCACGGCCCGTTACGCCCCGACGCTGGTGGACATCCCACCCGAGGTGGAGACCGGTGAGGACCCGCCCGAGGGGGCGGTCACGGACCATCGGGTGGTCGACGTACGGCGGGCCATCGAAACGTCGGAGGAACTGGCTCCGGAACGGCTCGCCCGCTACCGCCTGGCGGCGGACCGCACACGTGGGTTCGTCTACAACCGGGGGGCGCCCGGCGGGGACGGCCTCGAAGAGCTTTCGCCCGCTCGTGACTGAGTGTTCCGCAAGACCGTAACGCGCCAAGCTGCTAGGCACACCACGTGACAAGTGCCACAGGCGTTTTCGGCACTCGGCGCCGCAACCTCGGCGATCGTGAACGGTCTGTTAAGTGGCGGCGCATCATGCCTGCGCGCCAGAGGGCATCTCCGCGGGCGCTTGTACCCGCAGAGGTCGGAGGGGAAAACCACCGGTGACATCCAGAACTGCCGCGCGCCCCGTGAGGGGAGGGCGGCGGCGCATCCGCAGGAGAGCGGACATGCCGTTACTCGGCGGCGTCCGCCCGCCGATCGCGTTACTCTGCGTGCTCGTCCTCGCCCTCGCCGGACTCACCGCCAAGGTGCTCGGCCCCGCCGGTGAGCAGGCCGTACCCGAGGCGGTGCTGTCCTCGCAGCAGCACTTCGCGGAGGACGGCGCCATCGCGTTACGGGCCTCGATCGACGAGCGCGTCACCGACCTCAGCCGCACCGCCGCCGCACTGAACGCGGGGAAAACGGTCGAACCGGAACGCGTCCTGTCCGACCTGGGGAAGACCTACCAGAAGTGGACCGGCACCACCGTCCTGGACCTGGAGAGCGGGAAGGTGCTCGCCGCACGCGGCGAATCGATCCCGCTGGCCTGGCTGGACGAGAAGGTACTCACCGGTGACCAGGCCCTCACCCCCCGCATGGTGCGGCTGAAGACCGGCGACGTACGCCTGATGACCATGGCGGTTCTCGACTTCGAGGACCGGCCGCAGCAACTGCTGATCGCGTCCAACAGTCTGTCCGTGCCCGCCATCAACCTGGGCCCGTTCCGCTCCATGGCGGTCGTCGCCACCGGCGGCGAGGTCCTCGCCACGGCCGGCTTCGAGCAGTCCGAGGCACTCGGCTCGGGCCAGGAGCGCAAGGAACTCTCCTTCCTCCAGAAGCAGATGACCAGCCTGTCCGACCAGGCGGCGAAGCGGACCGAGCAGAACCCCGTCAGCGCCAGGGAGCCCGGCTCCCGCGGCTACCCCGGTGTCAGCGGCACCCTGCTGGGCGGCGCCTACAACGGCCGTATCGCCACGGCGGGTTACGCCTCTCTCTCCTCCGCCGACCCGGAGGAGAAGCAGAGCGTCGGCGCGGGCCTCGGCCTCACGGTCGTCGCCCTGTTGCCCGTCGTCCAGCAGCACGCCGCGGGACCGGGCCGGGAGTTGTACGGACTGGTTGCGGCCGGAGCCCTGGTGGTGCTCGGGCTGCTGGCGGCGGCCGTGCTCTGGGCGACCGTGCAGCGACCGCTGCTGCGGCTGTTCCTGGAGTCCCGCCGGCTCGCCAGGGGAGACCTGACCCGCCCGGTCGCCGTACCCCGCTGGGGCGAGCCCGCACGCATCGGCTCCGCCCTGGAGCGACTGCGCGCACAGCTGGGCGGCGCGGGAGACGAAGCCGGCACCCGCCGTCGCGTGAAGGCCCGATTAGGGGTGCGGGGGCCGCTCGCGCTGACGGCGGCTCTGCTGTTGCTGTGGTGCGTACCGGTCGGCCTGCTGCTGAACCGTACGGACGACTCAGTCAGCGTCCCGGCCGCCATGGTCAACGACCAGCGCGACCGCACCGACCTGGTCGCCGACCGCGTACGCAGGGCGCTCAACGAGGCACAGGCGGACCTGGTCTCCACCTCCCGCCTGATCGACGTCGACGACACCGACACCGCAGGCCGCCTGCTGGAGGAGACCCTGCGCGAGCACTCCCGCTACGGGGCGTTGTACGTCCTGGCCGAGGACGGCGACGTCGTCGCAAGCGCGGGAGACGAACCGCACGACTGGAAGCGGGACGAGGACCTGCCGCTGATCCGGGTGTCGGGCAAGGGCGGCAAGAAGCCGGTGATCCAGGCCGGGGCTCCCATCGCGGACAAGGACATGACCCTGGTCGGCGAGGTGCGGGTGGAGTTCCTCAACTCGCTGCTGAACCGGCCCGGACTCGGCGAGGTCCGCGTCGTGGACTCCAAGGAGCTGACCGTAGCCGCCAGTGACGGCTTCCTGGCCTTCGAGGAACTGCCCCGCGACAGCCTCACCGACCTGGTCAGGGCGGGCAGTGTGCGGGCCGGCGCGGGCCCGGTGGAGAACGGCCTGCTGATCCGCGAGGGGCGCGGGGTCACCGTCGCCGCCGCGGCACCCTTCTCCGGCGGCGGTGTGGCGGCCGACATCGGCTGGACCGTGGTCAGCTGGCAGAACGCCAAGAGCTTCGAGATCGCCCCGTACCAGCTGGAAGACCGCAGCGTGCTCGCCGGGTTGCTCGGGCTGGCCGCGATCGTCGTCTGCCTGGGCTGGGTGCATCTGGTCGTGGCCCGCCCGTTGCGCACCCTCGCCGCCGCCGCGGAGAAGCTCGCGGACGGCGACCTGAAGACCGTGCTGTACCCCCGCTACCAGGACGAGGTGGGCGCCGTCGTCCGCAGTCTCGAACTGCTCCGTCAGCAGTTGCAGGCCCGCAGGCAGAACCAGGTACGCCGGACGTCCGAACTCCGGCTCGGCGTCGGAGGAAGGTGACCCACGGTGCTCTATCTCTACTTCGTGCTGCTCATCGGCGGTGTGTTCCTGTTCGTGGCGGGCATCGTGGAGCAGCGCAGGCACTACGCCGCCCTGCACAGCATCCCGTCCCGGGTGCTGGTCAACGGCATCCGCGGCAAGTCCTCCATCACCCGGCTGTGCGCGGGCGCGCTGCGCGGCGGTGACCTGGTCACCGTGGCGAAGACGACGGGCACGGCCGCGCGGTTCATCCACCCCGACGCGACGGAGGAGCCGGTCTACCGCAAGTTCGGCATCGCCAACGTCGTCGAGCAGATCGGCATCGTCCGCCGGGCCGCCACCTACCGTCCCGACGCGCTGGTCATCGAGTGCATGGCCGTCATGCCGGCCCTGCAGGAGGTCAACCAGAGCAAGCTGATCCGCTCGACGATCGGCGTGCTGTGCAACGTACGGGAGGACCACCTCGCCGAGATGGGCCCCACCCTGGACGACGTGGCACGGTCGCTGTGCCGCTCGATGCCCGAGAACGGCATCTGCGTCACGGCGGAGCGGGAGCGCTTCCACATCCTCCAGGAGGAGGCGGACGCCCGGAACTGCAAGCTGGTCTACGCGGACCCGGAGACCGTCTCCGACGAGGAACTGCGCGGCTTCAGCTGGTTCACCTTCAAGGAGAACGTCGCGATCGCACTCGTCGTCGCGGACCTGCTCGGGGTGGAACGAGGGGTCGCACTGCAGGGCATGTACGACGCCCCGCCCGACCCCGGCGTGCTCTCCGTGGAGCGCTACGAGGCACCCGGCGGCAAGCGGCTCGCCTTCGCCAACGTCTTCGCGGCCAACGACCCCGAGTCGACGCTGATGAACATCAACCAGCTGCTCGACCTCGGCGCCATCCACCGTCCGCTGAACGTCGTCATCAACTGCCGCCCGGACCGGGTGGAGCGCAACGGGCAGATGGGCGAGATCATCCCCGACCTGAAGCCGGACCACGTCTTCGTCATCGGGCACCCGGCCAAGAGTGCCATCGACGCCATCCCCGCCGAATGGCGCGAGAGGGCGATCGACCTGGGCGGCGAGCGGCGCTCGGCCGAGGAGTTCATGCCGGCCCTGCTCGACCGGCTGTCCGCCGACTCCTCCCTCGTCGCCATCGGCAACATCCACGGCCAGGGCGAGGAACTCCTGGAGTACCTGGCCGAACTCCCCGCGGACGAGTCCGGCCCCGCCGCCGACGCGGGCCCGTCGGCCGCCGCGCTGCCGCCCCAGCCGGCCCGCCTGGACCCCTACGCCTCGTACCCCATGGCGTACGAGCAGCGCTATCAGGCCACCCAGACCCAGGAGATCCCGGTGGTCCGCATGCCCGGGCCGTACGCCGCTGCCCAGGAGACCTCGCCGTACGCACCGTACGGCGACGCCCCCTACCCACCCCAGCCCGGAGACCCCCGTTGACCACGTCCGCCCTGACCCCCGAGATGGCCGCCCTCGGCATCGCCATCGGCCTGTTCTTCTCGTTGATCTGCTACCTCACCACCAATCTGTCGCCCGGCGGGATGATCACCCCGGGCTGGCTCGCCCTGACGCTCATCGAGGACCTGCAGCGGGCGGCCATGGTGGTCGGGGTCACCGCTCTGACCTACGCGGGTACCAAGGTCATGCAGCGGCTGGTGATCCTCTACGGCAAGCGGCTGTTCGCCTCGGTGGTCCTGCTGGGCGTACTGCTCCAGGCCACCGTGATGATCGTGCTCTCGCTCGAGTTCCCGCTGCTGTACGGCAACCAGACCCTCGGCTTCATCGTGCCCGGCCTGATCGCCTACCAGTTGGTGCGCCAGCCCAAGGGGCCCACGCTGCTGGCCACCGGCACGGTGTCGCTGCTGGCCTACATCGTCGTCGCCGCCGGACTGCTGCTCGGCGTCATGCCCACCGTCTGAGAACCCGTCCAGAACCCCGTCCGAAATCCCGTCCGAGAAACCCCCTCCAGGAGAGAACAGTGGCAGGCAAGAAGAAATCGCGGCCGGTCGTCTCGGGCCTCGTGGTGCTGGTGCTCGTGGCCGCCTCCGGATACCTCACCGTGGAGTTACGCAAGGAGGAGGAGCAGGGCGTCACACAGATCACGAACGTCGGCGTGCTCGACGGCTCCGGCCGCTCCGCCGGCCCCTCCGACGACAAGGGCGAGGGCGAGCAGGCCTGGTCCCGGCTGCAGAACCCGGCGCGCTCCGTGCTGCGCGGGTCCGACGGCCAGGTCAGCGCCGTCTTCACGGACGGAGCCCGCACCGCGACGCTGACCGGCCCGGCGCGCACCTTCGCCGAGCCGTCCTCGACGAACTCCGAGATCTCCACGACGGACTGGGTCCGCCTCATGCCCGAGCCCTGGACCAAGGGTGCGGAGAAGCAGAAGTGGTTCAAGGACTGGTACGCCGAGTACAAGGACAGCAAGGAGGACGACCTCTTCGCCTTCGCCACCCAGTACCAGGCGGGCGCCCAGCAGAAGAAGGACGCGGACGGCATCGTCTACGCCGGTGACGCGAACTTCGGCCCCCTGAACACCGCCGGAGGCGCCGATCTGCGCCTGGAGCAGTCGGACTTCTACGACTACCTCGGCATCCCGTACCCCTTCCGGGACGGTGCCACGGGCACACCGGAGGCCGCGCGGGCCCGCTCGATCGACTGCTCGGGATACATGCGCATGGTGTTCGGCTACCGCGCGCGCTATCCCCTGATGTCCTCGGACGACTCGGGCGACGGACTGCCGCGCACCGCCAACGGAATGGCCCGCTCGAAGGAGGGCGTCGACGTACTGCCGCTGACCGGCATCGCGGCGAAGGACCGGCCCTCGAACATCGATCAACTGCAGCCCGGGGACCTCGTCTTCTTCAAGCTCGACACCCGGACCGGTCAGCGTCTCGACCACGTCGGCATGGTGCTCGGTTACGACACCGAAGGCCACCTGATCTTCATCTCGAGCCGCGAGGAGATCAACGGCCCGACCATCGGCGACGTAGGCGGCGCCTCCCGCCTGGACGGTAACGGCTACTACGCGAAGACCCTGCGCAGCGCCAAGCGCCTCTGACCGTGGGATACGACGGGACACGATGGGAGGCGACGGGATACGACTGTGAGCCTGAGCACGTGGCCCAGGCTCAACTCCCCGCGGATTCCTACTCGTTGGCCGCGGCCGAAGCCTGCGCCTCGCCCCGGCGGCGGATCTGGCGGAAGGTGAACTCCGCGAGGTCGTCGCCGGTGGAGAAGACCTTGGTGTCCTTCTGGGTCACGTCCTTGCCGTTGGTGAAGCCGGCGACCGTGAAGTAGGCGTAGCGGCCGTACGAGTTGGTCGTCGAGCGGCAGACCGCCGCGCGGCAGAAGGCGGGGACGCGGTCGCCCGACAGCGACTGGACGACGCTCTTGGTGTCGGCGTCGTTCTTGGCCTTGGCCGCCTGGGCCTCGGTGTCGAAGAGGGCCACGCCGACCGTCACCGCCACACCGTTCAGGGAGTACGTGACGCGCATCAGCCGCGTGCAGTCGTTCTTCGTGAGGACCGTGCCGAGCGTGCCCTGGACGGCCGACGCGCAGTCCTTCGTGGACGCGGTCTTGCCCTTCTCATAGCGGGACTCGCCCATCGTCAGCCGCGAACCGGGGAAGAGGATGTCCGGGCTGAGTGGCGCCGTGTCCTTCTTCGCGCTGGAGATGAAGTCCTTCGGGTCCAGCGGGGGAGGCGCCGAGGTCTCCGCGAACGAGGGGCCGGGGCTGGTGGTGTCCGGCGGGATGTCCGAGGTGGCGGGCAGGTCGGAGGCAGGCTGGTTCACCACCTGGCCGTCGTTGCCGTCGGCCGAGACCACGGCCACGGCGACGGCCGCGCCTATCGCGACCGTGGCGAGCGCGCCGCCGCCGACCATCAGCCATCTGCGGCGCCGGTTGCGCGACTCGGACGCCTCGGCGAGCGCCGCCCAGTCGGGGGTCTGGTTTCCCCACTGCGGCGGCTGAGAACCCGATCCCCCGGGACCCCACTGAGGTCCCCCCTGCCCAAAGCTCATGGGGCGCATCTTATGACAGGACAAGACGTCTACTGGTACCACAGCGGTAACAGTGGTAACCCTCGGCCCCCGCGCGTTTTGACCCGTGTGGGCCGCCGGAGCTATTCTTGCCCTTCGTTATGTGTATTGGCTTGCTCATTCTCACGTGAGAGGCCCTTACACCGGTCCACCGGGGCCGATGACCAGCGATCTGCATGCGGTTGCGTCGCCGCCGTGCGGTCAGGGCTGTCGTGATCGTCCGTGGTGGCCTTGTCAGGACCCCACTCACTGAAGAAGCGAAGGCTACGAACCGTGCGTACGTACAGCCCCAAGCCCGGCGACATCACTCGCCAGTGGCACGTCATCGATGCCCGGGACGTCGTTCTCGGCCGTCTGGCGACCACCGCTGCCACCCTTCTGCGCGGCAAGCACAAGCCGATCTACGCTCCGCACGTCGACGCTGGTGACTTCGTCATCATCATCAACGCGGACAAGGTCCACCTGTCCGGCAACAAGCGGACCCAGAAGCTGGCCTACCGCCACTCCGGGTACCCGGGTGGTCTGCGCTCCGTCCGCTACGACGAGCTGCTGGACAAGAACCCCGAGAAAGCGGTCGAGAAGGCCGTCAAGGGCATGCTCCCGAAGAACACCCTGGGCCGTCAGATGCTCTCGAAGCTGAAGGTCTACAGGGGTGACCAGCACCCGCACGGCGCGCAGCAGCCGCAGCCGTACGAGATCACCCAGGTCGCGCAGTAAGTCCGGCCACCCCTAAGACCAGAAGAGAATCTGAGGAGAATCGTGGCCGAGACCACTACCGAGCAGCCGGTCGAAGAGACCGAGACCGAGCTCGTCGACATCGAGCAGTACACCACCGAGTCCGAGGTCCCCGTCGAGGGCGAGTACACCTCGGAGTCCCTGGCCTCCCGCTTCGGCGAGCCGCAGCCGGCCGCCGGACTGGGCCGCCGCAAGAACGCCATCGCCCGCGTCCGGATCGTTCCGGGCTCCGGCAAGTGGAAGATCAACGGTCGCACCCTTGAGGACTACTTCCCCAACAAGGTGCACCAGCAGGAAGTCAACGAGCCCTTCAAGGTGCTCGAGCTCGACGACCGTTACGACGTTGTCGCCCGCATCTCGGGTGGCGGCGTCTCCGGCCAGGCCGGTGCCCTGCGCCTCGGCGTGGCCCGCGCGCTGAACGAGGCGGACGTGGACAACAACCGCGGCGCCCTGAAGAAGGCCGGCTTCCTCCGCCGTGACGACCGTGCGGTCGAGCGCAAGAAGGCCGGTCTGAAGAAGGCCCGCAAGGCGCCCCAGTACAGCAAGCGCTAGTCGCTACCGCGTGCCCTGCACGCAACATCGCCCCGGCGGCACTCCTGTGCCGCCGGGGCGAGGCATTTACGGCAAGTGGGCATTTATTACGGCCTTACGTCACCGTCCATCAGCCTGGGAACTGGGGATACTCGTGAGCAAGGCCTTACCTGGACACTCGGCATGAGCCGCAATTTCTGAGCATGTTCGGAGGACACCAGTGGGACGACTCTTCGGCACGGACGGCGTGCGCGGTGTTGCCAACGCGGACCTGACGGCTGAGCTGGCGCTCGGCCTGTCCGTCGCGGCGGCGCACGTACTGGCCGAGGCGGGCACCTTCGAGGGCCACCGGCCCACGGCGGTGGTCGGGCGGGACCCGCGGGCGTCCGGGGAGTTCCTGGAGGCCGCCGTGGTCGCCGGTCTCGCCAGCGCGGGCGTGGACGTCCTGCGCGTGGGCGTGCTGCCGACGCCGGCGGTGGCGTACCTCACCGGCGCACTCGGCGCCGACCTCGGCGTGATGCTCTCCGCCAGCCACAACGCCATGCCCGACAACGGCATCAAGTTCTTCGAGCGCGGCGGCCACAAGCTCGCCGACCAGCTGGAGGACCGGATCGAGGCCGTGTACGAGGAGCACCGCACCGGCGCTCCCTGGGACCGGCCCACCGGTGCGGGCGTCGGGCGCGTCCGGACGTACGAGGAGGGGTTCGAGCGGTATGTCGCTCACCTCATCACGGCGGTTCCGAACCGTCTGGACGGTTTGAAGGTCGTCCTCGACGAGGCGCACGGCGCCGCCGCCCGGGTCTCGCCCGAGGCCTTCATCCGGGCGGGCGCCGAGGTCGTCACCATCGGCGCCGAGCCGGACGGCCTGAACATCAACGACGGGTGCGGCTCCACGCACCTGGGTCTGTTGCAGGCAGCCGTGGTCGAGCACGGCGCCGACCTGGGCATCGCGCACGACGGCGACGCCGACCGCTGCCTCGCCGTGGACCACACGGGCGCCGAGATCGACGGGGACCAGATCCTGGCCGTACTCGCGCTGGCGATGCGGGAGCGTTCCGCACTGCGCTCCGACACCGTGGTCGCGACGGTCATGTCCAACCTGGGCTTCAAGCTGGCCATGGAGCGCGAGGGACTCTCCTTGGTACAGACGGCAGTTGGTGACCGTTACGTACTGGAGGAGATGAAGAAGCACGACTATGCGCTCGGCGGCGAGCAGTCCGGGCACGTGATCATCACGGACCACGCGACCACCGGCGACGGCACGCTGACCGGCCTGCTGCTGGCGGCCCGGATCGCCCAGACGGGACGTACGCTCCAGGACCTCGCGTCCGTCATGGACCGGCTGCCGCAGGTACTGATCAATGTGCCGGACGTCGACAGGTCGCGGGTGAAGACCTCCGAGGAACTGGCGGCCGCGGTTGCCGACGCGGAGCGCGAACTCGGTTCCACGGGACGGGTGTTGCTGCGTCCGTCGGGTACGGAGCCGCTGGTGCGCGTGATGGTGGAGGCCGCCGACCTCGACCAGGCACGGTCGGTGGCGGGGCGGCTCGCCGACGTGGTGAAGTCGGCGCTGGCCTGCTAGGCCTGGGCCTTCTCGGCGTCTCGTTCACGCTGCTTGGCCCAGAAGAACTTCTGGGCGAGCAGCGTGAGCGTGCCGGCGAGGATGATGCCGAGCAGGTTCAGGAGCAGTTGCTCGGTGGAGCCCCAGGTCTGCTTCGTGTCTCCGTAGCTCAGGGCCACCGCCGCGTTGGCGGCCGCTGGGACCGTCGTCACGGAGATCGCGACGCCGACCAGGAGGCCCGACTTGGCCGAGGTCAGCGAGAGAGTGCCGGCGATGCCCGCGAGGACGGCCACGATGAACGAGAACCAGTCGGGGGCGTAGACGAAGGCCGTGTTGGGCCTCTCGGCGTCCAGCTGCTCCCTGCTGAAAAGCTCGATCGAGTCCATGAAGTAGCTGAAGACGACCGTCACCGCCATCGCGAAGGCGAAGCCCACCAGCAGAGCCATCGCCGAGCGCAGCGCGAGCCGCGGAGCGCGCCGCACCAGCGCCGTGCACAGACCGGCCAGCGGCCCGAACTCCGGGCCCACCGCCATCGCGCCCACGATCAGGATCGCGTTGTCGAGGACCACACCGCAGGCCGCGATCATCGTGGCCAGTGTGATGAAGGCGATGTACGTGAACGAGAGTGTCGACTCCTCGTGGGTCGCGTCCGCCAAGTGCTCCCACAGGACCGCGTCCGCGCCCTCGCCCGGCGCGTCGTCGCGCGCCTTGTCGGCGCGCTCCGACAGCGAGAGATCAATGTTCTCGATGGCGATGGAGCCGCACTTGTCGATCTCCAACTCCCGCAGCTCACCGAGCAGTTCGTCGCCCGCCTCGCGCGCGACGTCGCACATCACCACGTCCCCGGAAGGATTGCGGGCGGCGCCCTGCATCACGACGAGATGCGTGGTGCCGACGGTCTTCTCGATCAGGCGGACCACGCTGTCGGTCTTGTCGGACGGCGTGATCAGGCGCAGATGCAGCATGCCCGCACAGTAGCCGGGCCCGGTTACAGCTTGCGCAGACTCAGACGCTGCACCTTGTGATCGGGGCCCTTGCGCAGGACGAGGGTGGCGCGGCCGCGCGTGGGGGCCACGTTCTCCAGCAGATTGACCTTGTTGATGGTCCGCCACATCGTACGGGCGTAGTCGAGGGCCTCCTCCTCGGAGACCTGGGTGTACCTGCGGAAGTACGAGGACGGATTCTGGAAGGCCGTCTCGCGGAGCCTGCGGAAACGGTTCAGGTACCAGCGCTCGATGTCCTCGGGACGGGCGTCGACGTACACGCTGAAGTCGAAGTAGTCGGCGAGGCCCACGCGGGTGCGGCCGTCCTTGCCGGGCAGGGCGGGCTGGAGGACGTTCAGACCCTCGACGATCAGGATGTCGGGGCGGCGCACGGTGAGCCGCCTGCCCGGCACGATGTCGTAGATCAGGTGGGAGTAGACGGGCGCGGTGACCTCGTCCTTGCCGGCCTTGATGTCCGCGACGAAACGGGTCAGGGCGCGTCGGTCGTACGACTCCGGGAAGCCCTTGCGCGACATCAGGCCGCGCGCCTGGAGCTCCTTGGTCGGCAGCAGAAAGCCGTCCGTGGTGACCAGTTCGACGCGTGGATGCTCGGGCCAGCGGGACAGCAGGGCCTGGAGGAGACGCGCGACGGTCGACTTGCCGACCGCCACGGAACCGGCGACCCCTATCACGAACGGCGTGCCGGACTGGGAGCCCTGCTCGCCGAGGAAGGTGTTCAGAGCGCCGCGCAGTCCGTCCGTGGCCTTCACGTACAGGTTCAGCAGCCGGGACAGCGGCAGGTAGATGTCCCGTACCTCGTCGAGGTCGATGACGTCGCCGAGGCCCCGCAGCTTCTCGACCTCGTCGGCGGTCAGCGGGAGCGGCGTCTTCTCGCGCAGCGCACTCCACTCGGCACGGGTGAGGTCGACGTAGGGAGTCGCCTCCGGCCTGGGCCGGTGGGCGCTCCGCGGGGACGTGGAGACCGAAGAGATCACAGTCCATTGTTACGGGCCGGGGGGCTCGTCGGTGGGTGGGGTCCGTCACGTCTGACTGTGGACGAGTTGTGGGGAAAGCATGGACCTGCGGGGCGGGCGGGGATACGGTCCGGGCACCGGGGAGCGAGCCGCCTTCCGGGGTCTTTGGGGGTTTGGGGGTTTCGGGTGGCCGTGGCCATACGGATTCGTGATGCCGTACGACGAATATCTACGCGCGCTGATACGGACTTCGCGGGGCGGGTGAGCAGCGAGCTGGCGGCGGACCTGCCGGACGAGGACTTGGGGGAGTACCTCTACGACTGCATCGACCTGTACGAGATGGGCAGCAAGCCGCGGTGTGAGGAAGTGGAGTACCTGGAGTTGGTCCAGGACGCCATAGAGCGGGTTGAGCGAGGGCGCTAAGCGCTGGCTTGAACGGGTTTGGGTGCGGGTTGAGTGTGGCTGGTCGCGCCGTTCCCCGCGGGGTGCCTCCGGCGGTTGGGCGGCTGCGGGTGTGTGGGTGGCTGGTCGCGCAGTTCCCCGCACCCCTGGGGTGGGTGGGGGGTGCGGGGTCGTGGGCCGGTGCGTCAGCCCGTCGCAGGGCGGGCATACGGCCCTGGCCTGGTACACGGTGCGGGTTCTCCGAGACCGGAGCTAAGCG
>NZ_JNWJ01000098.1:0-16003 GCF_000716805.1 Streptomyces yerevanensis
CGCCAAGTTCGACATCCCCCTGCTGCGGCTGGCACTCTCCCTGCCCGTCGGCTACGTCGGCGCGATGGGCTCCCGCCGCACCCACGACGAACGCCTGCGCCTCCTGTACGAAGTCGGCGTCACACAAGACCAGTTGGCCCGGCTGCGCTCCCCGATCGGTCTCGACCTGGGTGCGCGCACGCCTGAGGAGACGGCGATCTCCATCACTGCGGAGATCATCGCCCACGCCAACCAGGGCACGGGCCTGTCCCTGACCCTGGGCACGGGCCCGATCCACCGGCCGGGTCACCAGGCAGTCGACGAGCGTCGTGCCCTCAACGCCCGCTACTGACGCCGTGACCGGGCACGCCCTCCGGGACGCAACCGCCTCCTCCCACACAAGGACTGATCATGACGACCTTCGCCCTCGCCGGCGCCGTCCCCGGGCCCGCCCAGCGCGGCCGAGACGGCTGCACCTGCGGCTCTGTCAGACCTTCGGGCACGTCGGGTGATGCGACTGCTCACCCGGCAAACACGCCACGGCTCACTTCAGCGGGACCGTCCATCCGTCCATCCGGTGATCCGGTCCTTCGCGTCCGGCGAGGACCGGCGCTGGTGCTACATCGACGAGCCCATCCTGTGACGGCTGCCCAGGAGGAGCCCCGTTCCCGAACCGGTG
The DNA here is from genome assembly GCF_000716805.1 of Streptomyces yerevanensis. Taxonomy (NCBI): domain Bacteria; kingdom Bacillati; phylum Actinomycetota; class Actinomycetes; order Kitasatosporales; family Streptomycetaceae; genus Streptomyces; species Streptomyces yerevanensis. The sequence goes on from NZ_JNWJ01000098.1 coordinate 659, forward strand.
ATCCTCACCGTCGACGACGATCCGGCTGTCGGACTTTCTCCGGAACGAAGGCTCGGATGTCGGTTTTCCGGGGTCCGGCGGTCGTGGCTGGCTTCGGCTTCCCGGCGGGGCGGAACGTTGCGGCGGAAGCCGGCCGACCACAGCGCCTGGCACCTAAGGGAGAGAGTCTTTCGTGAACGTCACGACCACGGCGAACGCGCCGCAGGACCGGCGGGTGCCCACACTCGTCATGGCCTGCGTCGGCGTGTTCGTCGCCTATCTGCCGGTGAGCACCGTCTCGGCGAGCCTGCCCGCCATTCAGCGGGCGCTGGACACATCGACCTCGCAGCTGTCCTGGGTGAGTGTCGCGTTCGTGCTGCCCATGGCCGCGCTCATCCTCACCGCGGGCGTCTTCGGTGACGTGCACGGCCGCAAGAAGGTCTTCCAGGCGGGCCTGGCCTTCTGCGGTCTGGGTGCCCTGATCGCACTGTGCGCCCAGTCGATCGAGGTCGTTTGGGCCGGGCAGGCCTTCGCCGGTCTGGGCTCGGCCGCGTTGCTGCCCACGTCCCTGGCCCTGATCAGCCACGCCGTCCCCGACCCGCGCGAACGCGGGAAGTTCATCGGGCTGTGGGCGACGTCCCTGATGGCCGCCCTCGCACTCGGCCCCGTCATCGCGGGCGTGATCCTCGACCACTTCGCGTGGCGCTGGATCTACCTGCTGCCCGTCCCCGCCTCGCTGCTCGCGCTGGCCGTCGCGGCGAAGCTGCTCACCGACTCCCGTGCCCCGGGCACGCGCCGACTGGACTGGCCCGGCCAGCTCACCGCCGCGCCGGCCATCACCGCTCTGGTCTACGGGATCATCGAGGGCGGCGCCGGCTCCTTCACCGACGCCAAGGTGATGCTTGCCCTGTCCACCGCCGTAGTCGCCTCGGTCGCCTTCGTCCTGGTGGAGCGGCGCAGCTCCAGCCCGATGCTGGACCTGACACTGTTCCGCAGCCCCTCCTTCACCGCTACCACACTGATCGCCATGATCAGCTTTCTCGGGCTCATCGGGTCCTTCTTCGCCCTCAGCCTCTACTTCGGCATGGTCCAGCAGCTCAGCACCCTCGAATCGGCCTGGCGGCTGCTGATGGTGTCCATAGTGCCGCTGGTCCTCGGTGCCCCCATGGGGCGCCTGGTGCACCGGGTGTCTCCTCGGGTGCTGATTCCCGGCGGGCTGCTGGTCTCGGTGGTCGCGCTGCTGTCACTGACCACGATCGGCGCCAACACCTCGTTCGGTTCACTGGCCTGGCGGCTGGTCCTGCTCGGCCTGGGCATGGCTTTCGTCATCACCCCGATGACCGCCACCGCCGTCAGTTCGGTGCCGTTCCACCAGGCCAGTATGGCCGCTGCCGCCAACAGCGCCTTCCGTCAGGTCGGCGCCGCCCTCGGCCCCGCTGTCCTGGGCGCGCTGCTGTCCACTCGGGCCGTGGACGCTCTGCCCGGACATCTCACCGCCGCGGGGTTGGGCGGGGCGACGGTCCGGCGCGTCACCGAGGCCGCGGACGCGGGCGGACTGAGTGCGGTCGGCGGGCTCCGCATGGGCGCGGACACCCCGCGCGTCCTCGGCGCCCTGTCGCAGGCATTCGTCGACGGTCTTCAGCTCTGCCTGGTCGTCGCGGCCGTCCTGGCCCTGCTGGCAGCCGCGGTGGGATTCGTCCTGCTGCGTCGGCCACAGCAGTCGGCCCCACCTGCCGCAGGCCCGGCTGCCTCCGTCCAAGGGCCTCGCACCCCCCACCTGCCCACCGCCGACACTCGGACGGCAGCCCGGCCGCAGTCAGCCGCCGTCCCTCGGTGAGCGCCGGTCCTGCACCGAGGTGACACCCGACGTACCGGCACGGCTCAGGAGCGGATAGTCACCGCGCTGGTACAGGCGCCGTCCGTGGGGACGGGCACGGCGCCGCTCAGTGGCCTGGGACCGGACCCTTCCGGTCCCAGGCCACACGGCGCTGTCGTACGACATGACGTGAACAAAACCCGCTCGAAACAGGAGCCATCGATGCAGTCCCCTTCGCCCGACGCGCTTGATCTGAAGCTGCTGCACGCGCTCCAGGTGGACGGGCGGGCGCCGTTCGGCCGTATCGCCGAGATCCTCGGAGTGTCCGACCAGACCATCGCCCGCCGCTTCCGCAAACTGCACACCACCGCCGGACTCAGGATCGTCGGCATGACCAACGAGAGCCTGCTGGGCCGCCAGAGCTGGATCGTTCGGCTGCGCTGCACTCCCGACGTGGCCGAACAACTCGCCAGCGCGCTGGCCCGGCGCCCCGACACCTCGTACATCGATCTCGTCTCCGGCGGCACCGAAGTGCAGTGCGCCATGAAACCACGCAGCCGACAGGCCCGCGACGAACTGCTTTTCGACCGCCTGCAACGCACGCCTCAGGTCATTTCGGTCAGCGCCCACTGCCTGCTGCACACCTTCTACGGCGGTCCCCTCGGGGGGCTTGACAAAACTCAAGCGCTCGAACCCGACCAGGAGGCGGCACTGCGTCCCCCGTACAGTGAGCCGGTAGCCACCCCCATCGCTCTCGAAGGAGCGGACGAGGCGCTGCTCGCCGTGTTGCGGCGCGACGGCCGGGCAACCTTCAGCGAGCTGCAGACCAGCACCGGCCAGTCGGAGTCCGCTGTCAAGCGGCGCCTGGAGCGTCTGCGCTCCACGGGCATCCTCTACTTCGACGTGGAATATGACAGCGAGTCCCTCGGACACGGCATCGGCGCGATGCTCTGGCTCACCGTCGCCCCCTCCGCACTCGATGCCGCCGGACGGAAGCTGGCAGAACACCACGAGGTCCGCTTCGCCGCCGCCACCACTGGCCAGGCCAACCTCGTCGCCTCCGTCGCCAGCCCGAGCACGGGCGAGCTCTACACATACCTGAGCGAGAAGATCGGAGGCCTCGACGGCGTGCAGGCCGTGGAAACCGCCCTGATCCTGAGGCAGGTCAAGCAACTCACCTACGAGCCGAGCCGCTGACCGCCGAACGACCACCAGGCGACTGAGATCCGCACATGGACCCTCGCGTACGGGCCGACGGACCGACGGAGCGACCGTGGGTGGGTGCTGCACAGTCGACGGACGCGCTCGTTATCTCTTCGTCGCGCCGACTCGGGGTACAGGGCACGCGGCCCAGCAGCCCGCGTTGTTTTCCAGCAGCCCTACGACCGCTTTCTCATCGGTGACCAAACGGTGCTCATCCGCGTATGCCGTGCAGCGAGGTCCACAACCGGAGCACGGTGCCGACCGTCGTCCGGGCCACCACCGGCATCGGGCTGGAGGGAAGACCGCAGGGCCGTCTGGTGGTCAGCCGGTACCGGGTGGGGCCTTGGGCTGTCGGTGGCGGCCGATGGGAAGACGCTGGTTGGGCACACGGGAGCAGTGCTGCTGCGGAGGCTCGCGGACGCTGGAGCCGGCCCCGCGTCCGCGCGGGTGCTGCGGTTCAACGACGGATCCGCCGTCACCACACAGACTGTGATCCTGGCCACTGGGGTCTCCTACCGGCGGCTCGCTGCGCCCGGTCTGGAGGCGCTGACCGGCCGTCGCGTCTTCTACGGCTCAGCCAGGGACCGCCGGTCCATGGATAAACCTTCCTCTCCCGCCCCCGCGCGGGCGCTCCTACGGTCGAGGCTGCGGGCGCTCACCGGCCCGCCGTACCGAAGGAGCAAGACCCCATGAAGATGACCGGCAACACGATCCTGATCACCGGCGGGACCTCGGGCATCGGGCTCGGCCTGGCCCTGCGTCTGCACGAGGCCGGCAACAAGGTGATCGTCGCCGGCCGGCGCAAGGAACTCCTCGACGAGATCACGGCCGAGCACCCGGGCATCGACGCACTCGTCCTCGATGTCGCGGACCCCGACTCGATCGCCCGGGCCCGTGAGACCGTGGCGGCGAGTCACCCGGAGCTGAACGTCCTGGTCAACAACGCCGGCATCATGCTGCGGGAGAACCTCCTCGACCCGGCCGGACTCCAGGTCGCCGAGGACCACGTCACGGTCAACCTGCTCGGCACGATCCGGATGACGTATGCGTTCCTGCCGCTGCTGGTGGGCAAGGACGACGCGGTCGTCATGAATGTCACCTCGGCGTTGGCGTTCGTACCGTTCCCGATCACGCCGGCCTACAGCGCGACCAAGGCCGCGCTGCACTCCTTCTCCGAGAGCCTGCGCATCCAGCTCGCCGGCGCTGACGTCGGCGTCCAGGTGATCGAGGTGGTCCCGCCGGGCGTGCGCACGACCCTGATGGGCCAGCAGGACAGCGACCAGTCCATGCCGTTGGACGACTTCCTCACCGAGGCCCTCGGCCTGCTGCGCGAGCAGCCCGACGCGAAGGAGCTTGTCGTCGAGCGCGCCAGGTTCATCCGCGACGCGGTGGCCAGCGGCTCCTACGACGACGTCCTCGCCATGATCAGCGGCAGTTGACCGACCTGTCATGACGACGCGGAACAACAGCACGCGGGCGGGCCCTGTGGGGCCACATCATGGGCGAACGCGAGCTGGACCCGCCTGGGGGAGGTCCTCACCGAAGACGCGGAACGGTCAGGAAGCGCCTTCGGCTTCGCCCCGGTCGTCGCACTGGAGGCGACCGGCTCCGTCCTGAGCGCCGAGGGGCACGCGAGGGCCCGTCTGACACGGCGAACATCGGCGTGTCAGACGGGCCGGGCGATGAGGCCCGGGGCCGGTCAAAGCGTTGGGTGTCCTCGACGGGGGACCGTCGCCGCAGGCCGTCTTCCATGCCGACGGTCTGCGGCGCACCGCCGACAGCCGGCGCATTCCCCAGCGGGTCATGCAGGTCAGGTCACCATCGGGACGTCTCGCTGCGAGCGCCCTCGGCGTCGGCCGTACGAGCGGCTTCGCGTGGGCGGGAGAGGACTGCTCAGCCAGGGATCGGCGGTCTCTGGATAGCCGGGCGGGATGCGGCGAGGATGGGGGCATGGACAAGAAGGAACTGGCGGAATTCCTGCGTCACCGGCGTGAGACGCTGCGCCCCCGCGACGTCGGGCTGGTCGAGGGGCCGCGCAGGCGTACGCAGGGACTGCGCCGCGAGGAGGTCGCCCAGCTCGCCGGCATGTCCACCGACTACTACGCCCGGCTGGAACAGCAGCGTGCTCCGCAGCCCTCCGTCCAGATCACCACGGCTCTCGCCCGGGCACTGCGGCTGACCCTGGACGAACGCGACCATCTCTTCGTCCTCATCGGCCACAACGCCCCGGCCCGCTTCCACCGCCCCTCCGAACATGTCTGCCCAACGCTGATGCGGGTCCTGGACCGCCTGGACGACTCCCCGGCCCTGGTGCAAACCGACCTGGTCGACACCCTCGCGATGAACCCGCTGGCCGTCGCGCTGCTCGGCGACCTGACCCGTTACACCGGTCTGGCCCGCAGTGGCTACTACCGCTGGTTCATGGACCCGGCCGAGCGTCTGATGGTTCCCGAGGAGAGTCACGAACGCCACGGCCGCGCCCAGGCGGCACGCCTGCGGGCTGCGCTGACATCCGGCAACGACACCCCCCGAGCCGCCCAGATCCTCGCCGAACTCCAGGAACACAGCCCCGAGTTCGTCCGCATGTGGGAACTTCAGGAGGTCGCCCAACGCTACGACGACTGCAAGACCGTCCTCCATCCCGAACTCGGCCGCATCGACGTCGACGCCCAGGTCCTGTACACCGAGTACCGCGCCCAGACTCTGGTGGTGCTGACCACTCGCCCCGGCACGGAGAGCCACAGCAAGCTCGAACTGCTCTCCGTCATAGGACACCAACAGCTCACCCCCTGATGACCCTGCTGCACAATCCTGCCTATCCCGGCATCTATGCCTACGGGCGTCCCCGGGGCAACCCTGTCAGGGGCACCGGTGATGCATGCGGGCCACGGTCCAGGACGCCGGAAGTCGTCGGGGACCGGCAGCGCGGCACCGCGTCCACCCACCTCCGTACGGCTTTGCCCTGCGCTCTGCGGCCAGGCTTGTCGGCCCCCTGTGCTGTCCGGGCTCCGTGGTCGGGCCGCCCATTTGACCGGATGCCGCCTCCGTTTTACTCTCGAATGCGTACGGAGGCAGCATCCGTTTTGATGCGGCCGCACGATCACGGCAGGCAGGAGGGCGCATGAGCGCCGGTGAACAGCGGGGACGCAAGCCCCGCGCGGACGTTCAGCGCAACCGCGCGGCCCTCCTGGAGACCGCGCAGCGTCACTTCCTGCAGCACGGGGTCGGCACCTCCCTTGAGGCGGTGGCCAAGGAGGCGGGCGTCGGGCCCGGCACCCTGTACCGGCACTTCCCCACCCGGGAAGCGCTGCTGGCGGCCGTGCTGCAGACGCGCTCCGAGGAGCTGGTGGCCCGCCGGGCGGACATCGATCAGCTCGGCGACCCCGCCGAGGCGCTGGAGCAGTGGCTGCGCGCGATGGAGGAGTACTTCAGCGCCTTCAGCGGGCTGCCGGACCCGCTCATGGCCGCGGCCCGGGCGCAGGAGCCGGACAACCCGCTCACCATTCCCTGCGACATCCTCATCACCGCCACCGATCAGTACGTGCGAGCCGCGCAGCTCACGGGGCGCGTGCGCGCGTCGGTGCGGGGGCACGACCTGTTCCTCGCGGCCTGTTCCGTTGCCTGGATCAAGGGCACCGGTACCGAGGAGGAGTCACTCGACCGGCTCCGCACACTCATCGCGAGCGGCTACCGCCAGCAGCACACCCAGGCGTAAACCGCCCGACACCCCGCCCCCGCAACGCCAGGCGGCACCACCCCCCCAGCCATCACATCGCGCTGCCCCCAGGGGCGGCACAACCTCTCAAGGAACAAATCATGAAAATTACTGTCATAGGCGCCGGCGCCATCGGCGGGAACCTCGCCGCCAAGCTCAGCACGGCCGGTCACGACGTCCAGGTGGCCGACGCCCGCGGCCCCGAGGCCGTCCGGGCGGAGGTGCTGGAGTCAGGGGCCCGCACGGCGGACCTCTCCGACGCCGCCGTCCAGGGCCGGGACGTCATCGTCCTGGCCATTCCCTTCGGGGTGGCGGGGAAGCTGGCGGACCTGTTCGCGTCGGTCCCCGCCGAGACGGTGGTCATCGACACCTCGAACTACTACCCCGGCATGCTCAGCGAGCCGATCGAGGCGGTGGACAACGGCCAGGTGGAGAGCGTGTACACCGCCGAGCTGCTCGGCCGCCCCGTGGTCAAGGCGTGGAACGCCGCGTTGGCCGAGACCCAGCGGACCAAGGGTGTTCCGGCCGGAACGCCCGGCCGCCTCGCCATCCCCGTCGCCGGCGACTCCGAGGAGGCGCGGAAGGTGGCCATGAGCCTGGTGGACGACACCGGCTTCGACCCCTACGACGCCGGCACCCTGGCCGACTCCTGGCGCCAGCAGCCCAACGGCCCCGCCTACTGCACCGAACTGACCCTCGACGAGCTGCCGGCGGCTCTGGCCGCGGCCGACCGCGTCAAGGACGCGGCCATCCGCGACAGCCTCCCGGAACGCTTCGCCGCCCTCGGTGCCAATCCCACCGTCGACGACGTCGTCGAGATGAACCGCGCCGCCCACCGCTGAGTCACCCGACGCGGCTCTCGTGCACGCAACGGCACGAGAGCGGCAGCGTCGGCACGCCGCGAACACACACGACGAACACGAAGAACGGCGCTCACTTCGGCAAGGCCGCCATCACCCACTTGCACCACCGCGTCCGCGGTCCGCCGCAGCCCCGGTCGCGCCGCAGGGACCAAGCCCCGGAACCCCGGTCATCGACACCGGGGTTCCGTTCCGGACAAGGAGTTTCACCATGAAGATCGGCATTCTCGGCATCGGGAACATCGGCAAGACGCTGACCAGGCGGTTGAGCGCGGCCGGGCACGAGGTGAAGGCGGCCAATTCGCGCGGCCCGGAGACGATCGAGGCGGACGTGCTGGCCTCGGGCGGACGAGCGGTGACAGCGGCGGAAGCCGTAGTGGACGTCGACGCCGTGATCCTCTCCATTCCCTTCGACCGCATTCCGCAGGTCGCACCACTGATTGCCAAGGTGCCGGCTGACACGGTTGTCATCGACACGTCGAACTACTTCCCGCATCGGGACAACGGGATCGCGGCGATCGGGGCCGGCCAGGCCGAGAGCGTGTGGGCTGCCAAGCAGCTGGGCCGGCCCATCGCCAAGGCGTGGAACTCGATCGGAGCCGAGTCGTTCGCGCACAGGAACAAGCCGGCGGGAAGTGCGGACCGCATCTCGCTCCCCGTCGCGGCCGACAGTCCGCGAGAGCGTGACCTGGCAATGGCACTCGTTGAGGACACCGGGTTCGACGCTTTTGATGCGGGGCCGCTCGCGGAATCGTGGCGGCAGCAGCCCGGCACACCCGCCTACTGCACGGATCTCACCCGTCAGGAGCTGCCGGATGCACTGGCGACGGCCGACGCGGCGCGATCACCGAAGCGGCGCGACCTCGGGCTCGCCGTGGTCCAGGAACGCTTCGGGGCCGGCGTGCAACCGGACGCGGAATATCTTGTCCGCCTGAACCGCGCAATTTCCATGTGAGGAGGTACCGGGGCCGACTCGGTGACCCGTGAGAGGCCCTCGTGTCTCGCCCCCGTCTCCAGCTGCTCCGCGACGAGCGCCGCCACCCCTGGCGGTACGTCGGCCGGCGCCGACAAGAAGGTGCCCAGCATCTGGGCGGTGCCCCACTGCGCCGCCCAGCCCAGCTGGTTATGAGACCGGCGCTTGGCCCGGGGCTGTTCCAAGGCCACCGCGTCCAGCCGGAAAAACTCCTCCAGCTCCTGAACGGACGGCTCGCCGGCGAAGCACGCGTACCGGCCTTCTGCTCTCCTGAAAGTCAGTCAACTGCCACAGGTCGTGACGCTAGGCAACAGACGCCTCACCGGAAGAACAACCCAGACCTCCGCGCGGACTACCGCCGGCACCGGCCCAACATCGAACGCGTCGTCTCCCAGGTCGCCAGCCGAGGCGGACGCCGCCTCGAACTGCGCTACCGCGGCACAGACCGCAACAACGCCTGGCTCAAACGCCGCACCGCTGCCCTCAATCTGCGCAACCTCATCAGCCGCGGCCTGGACTACGCCGCAGGATGGACCCTCACCACCGCCTGAGGGCCCGAGGCGCCACACACCCCCCGCATGCGGGGGCCAGCCCCACAGCAGGCCCTTCAGGCACCCCACCACGCCCACAACCCGCCACCCCAACCAATCCCGGCCGTCGGCCACCCCGCCGACGGCCTCAAGCCCAGCCCCGGAAACGGCGATATCAGCGGCCTCCTAGAAGCGATGTGGCCACGTGAGATGGATGACCCGCCGGGAAATGCGCCAGCCGTCATCGGTGCGTCGCAGGTCGTCGGCGTAGACGACGCTGGCGACACCGCCGCCCTCCAGCAGGCTCAGACCTTTGGATCGGGCCCGCACCTCGTCGCCCGGGCCTTCCGACACGACGATGTTCGTCGTATGGTGCGCTTTCGCGTGTCCCGGGGCGTTCATGAAGGTCGCGATCGCGTCCAGCCCGACGACCGGGTCGCCACCGAAGACGCTGCCGTCCCACACCGCGTCTTCGGTGAGGCATTCGCCGAGACGGTCCAGTTCGTGGTCGTCCATGATGTGCGCCCACAGCGCCAGGGCCCTGCTGATTTCGACGGTGTCTTCATTCGTGGGTTTCACGTTCGGCTCTCCATTTTGTGCGTTGCTGGATCAGGCCTTGGCGCCGCTCAGCATGGCCGGCACCTGGTCGTAGGCGCCGTTGGCCTCGGCGATTCTCTCCTTCGCCGCAGGGGCCGGGCGCGCCCGGCAGTCTCGACTATGGGGGTGTATCGGCGGGGGCGGGAGAGGATCACATATCCATGGACCGACGATCCTCCCCAGCCGGCCACCATGGAGATCGTGCACAAGAAGGAGCTGCGGACCCTAGCGGGAGTGTCCTGGCTAGCTCGATTTCGCGGACGTTTTCCCAAGCCAGAGCCTGGACGGACGTATGACCTAATAGTCGCTCTGGATCTGGCCCTGAGACGATCATCGGGGCGCCAGGTCGGTCGATTGCAGGGCCGGGACCTGGCAGAACTTCAGAGGGCTACGACCGACGACTTAAACACTGCGGCAGCCGGTCGGAGAACTCCAGCAACGCCATGGCCAGTCCCCTTGCTCTGGACGTGACCCTCCACCCAAGACCCGCTGATCTACGCCGTCAACCCCTCCCGCAACGGTGGGGCGCCCGGCCGCGGATTCTGTCCACAGGGAAACGGCTGTCTGCTGGATAAATGATCGACAACGACGACATGCAGCCGCCGCTGCTCGTCATTGGACGACTGGGTGTCGTTGGAACGGATCGGGGTCACGGACATGCGTGGAGTCCTCCTCGGAAGGGATGGCACAGCAAAGAGAGCGCCGAACGGCGGGGCTATGACGCGGGTTTCGGCATCGAGATGGAGCGAAGCCCCGCCGTGGAGGCGGGGCTTCGGGGAAGCACAGCGACGATATTGCCAGCGGAAGTTAGCCATGCAACCCCAACTGACCTGCGTTTTCTCTTGAATCGGCGGCGCTGGCATGCCGGAGAGCTATCGGTGCAAGCCCTGGCGGAGGAGGCGGAGAGCCTAGGACACGACCTCCTCCGGTACCCGCTCGCGGCGGTGCTTGAGCTGACTGCGGGCCGCCATGCGCTCGGCCAGCTCAATCTCGGACCAGAATGGATGACAGACGATCACAGTCACAAGTTCGGTCTCCCTCACCCGCAGCCGGGCGATGCACTCCTGGCCTGCGGGGGTCCCAGCCTGGGGACTCGGGGCGTGAGGCCTGGCGTCACGCGTTCTCGTGGGTCGACCAGGCGGGCATCGGTGGCCGTGTGGTGCGTACGCCTGGATGATCTGAGTTGTGGGGGCTGGCGGAACGACTCGGCGGTACTGCCGGGAGTGAGTCAAGCTCATGCCATGTAGAGGAACCGCGCTTTCCGTGCCGTGCGACGTGCTGAGGACGTGCGAAACCCCGGGGCGCTCGCCGTGTGGGGGCGGGCGCCCCGGGGCTCGTGCCGGCCGATCAGGCATGGAACCGATCAGCTCACCGCACCGGTCAGCTCACGTCGCCGATGCGCTCCACGTGCTCGTTGACGCCGTTGCGGAGTTCGCCCAGGGTCGTGCCGGGCGGGGCCGTCTTCGGTGTGGTGGACGGCGGTTGGGTCTCGTCGGCGCAGGTCGTGCCGGAGGCCGGCACCTTCAGGTCGACCAGGTAGCCGACGACCGCGTCCGTCGCGCAGGCGCTGCGGCCGAAGGCGGTGTGCCCCTCGGCCTGGAAGGTCAGCAGCGAGGCGTTGTCCAGCTGCCGGCTGAGGGCGACCGCGTCCTGGTACGGGGTGTCCGGGTCACCGGTGGTGCCGATGACCAGGATCGGCGCCGAACCCCTCGCCCGGAAGGAGCCGTCGTAGCGGCTGACCTTCTCGGCGGGCCACTGCACGCACGCGGTGGCGTGCTGGTGGTCGTACGTCGGCGGACCGTACGCCATGGCCGGGCCCAGCAGCGGCGCGTCCTTCGCGTTGGCCGTCACGTTCCGCTGCAGCTTGCGCAGGCTCTTCGGGTAGTCCTTGTCGACGCACTCGACGACCACGTTCGGGCCGAGGAAGTCGAAGCTGGCCGGGGACGGCGGCCGCAGCAGGAACGAGGTGTTGTCCCGCAGCTGCGCCTTCTTCAGCGCCGCGCCGAGCGAGGGCCAGATGACCTTGCCCTCGTTGATGTTGAACATCAGCCGGTAGACGAGGGTGTAGCCGCCTGCCTGCCCGCCGTTCGCGGTCGGCACCGGGTTCGCGTCGAGGTCGCTCTTCAGCTTCTCGAACGCCCCGCGCGGGTCACCGTCGCCGAAGCCGCAGGTGACCTGGTCGGCGGCGCACCAGTCGAGGAAGCGGCTCATCGTGCCGTCCAGCGCCAGGTACTGGGCCCTGTCGTAGTCGTAGGGACGGTTGGCGTACTTGTACGGGTCGTACGCCCCGTCGAGCGACAGCGCCCGCACCCGCTTCGGGAACATCGCCGCGTAGACGGTGCCGATGTACGAGCCGAACGACCGCCCGTAGTAGGTCAGTTGCTCCTCGCCGAGCGCCTGCCGGAGCAGGTCGATGTCACGGGCGACGTACTCGGTGCCGACGTACGGCAGCAGTTGGCCCGAGTTGTCGAGGCAGGCTTGGTTGAACTCGGCTGCCTCGCGCACCGCCGGACCGAAGGCGTCGGGGCCGGGAACACCCTTCGCGTCGGTGACGGCCTTGGTGTAGCGGGCGTCGTCGAAGCAGGTCAGCGCCGAACTGCGGCCGACACCACGGACGTCGTAGCCGAAGACGTCGAACGAATCGCGCAGCGCGGCCGGCAGGTCCTCGTAGTTGTTGCGGACGAAGTCCACCCCGGAGTTGCCGGGCCCGCCGGGCTGCATGAAGAGCGTGCCCTTGCGCTTCGCCGGGTCAGCCGCCTTCTTGCGGACCACCGCGAGCGTGATCGTGCGGCCCTGTGGCTCCCGGTAGTCCAGCGGAACGTCGGCGTTGGCGCACTCGAAGCCGCCCTGGCAGTCGGACCAGGTGAGCGTCGGCACGGGCGGCGGCGGTGTCTTGGCCGACTGTGGCTTCCGCGCGGTGTCCTGCGCGGCCATCGCCTGTGTCGCGGTCCCGGTCGCCGCGAGGACGAGTGCGGTCACCGCGGCACCGACGAGTCTGAGACGCCTGGGACGTCTCGGTGTGTGGTGATACGTGGTCATGGGTGTGTTTCCCCCCTGAGTGGTCGAATCCCCGAGAACCTACTGGTCAATTGGGGTCGAAGAATGTCTAGGTGAGTAGAGGGGAAAAAGGCCCGAGAGGTTCGACGAGGCGGGCAGCGGACACCTCGAAATCGGCCGCCAGCTCCTCCACAGGCAGCGGATCTCCCGGGCCGTAGACGCCGAGGGCAACGCGTCGGCGGACGACGTCCTGGGCGACGGTGGTCATGGTGAGGAGGTATGCCACCGGGATCCTGCTCCACCGCGGGTCGGTGGCCCACAGCGCGTCTCCGGAGCGCTCCAGCACGCCGTCCGCGACCGCGCCGGCCACGGCCTGCTGCAGAAGTTCGGGCCGCACACCGCTGTAGTGGGCCAGGAACTGCGCGTACGTGATGACGTAGCCCGGCGTCGTTTGCACCGGCTCGGGAACGTCCGCTGCCATCGGCCACCGACTGGCCTCCGTGCTCATGCCTGCAGAGCACTCCCGGCCGGCTGGTTGGGAGCAACTCAGCGGTGGTTCGTGCCGGGGAGAAGAGACGACTCTCAACTCCCCTGCAAAACAACGGATGTTCGAGGTGTTCGCGATGCTCCGCGACGGCACTTTCTACGAACCCCGAACCTCACGCCTCGCTTGACGAAAGACATAGAGGCACCCCCGCTCATGGGGTCCCCCCAGGCCCTTAAGGCACTGGGGGAGAATTCGAGAGTGGGGGAGAAGCCGAGAGTGGGGGGGGAGCGACCAGCCACAACGGACCCGCAGCTTCGAACCGCATCCCCAGCGGAGCGCTCAGTGCTTGTGTCTGAAGTCCATATGCCAATCGTGTGCTGATCCGAGCTCATTCTGGGCACGCGGCGTGCGGTGGCTGGTCGGGCTGCAAGTGGTGCTTGGCCAGCAGGTTTTCCGGTAGGGAATTTCGCGGATGAGTGATGTCCAGTCCGCTGGGGGCACGCCGCCCTGCGCGCGAGTGCAGATGGTCTTGGAGGCGAGTTCCGGGGCGATGGGATAGGTGCGTGGCGGGGTGTGTCCGCCGTCGACCGTGAGTGTGGCCCCGTCGGTCGCGAAGGTGAGGGAATCGATGCTGTCTCCCGCTGTGAGGAAGCTGGATCCCAGTGGCCGGTTGGATGCGGCGTCCCAAAGCCTCACCGTGCCGGCGCTGCCGCCGACGGCAAGGAACTGGCCGTCGGGTGAGTACGTCAGTTCGGTCACGGCTTCGGGTTCCTTGCTTCCTGCGCTGCCCGTGGCGGTTCCGGTGAAGATGCTCAGTCGTCGTTTGAGTGCCCGGTCCCATACGGTCACCCGGCCGTCCTCGTCGCCGGTTGCCATGCGGTCACTGCCCGGGGGCCCGGGGGCCGTAGCGGTCAGGACCCCGCCGACTAACCCGGTCTCCGGTGCGGCAGCATGCTGTTGCGCACGGTGCCACTTCGAGTCCAGTGCATCCCCCAGATAGATGCTGCGCACGAGGGCGGCCGATGCGGGCTGTACCTCGATGTACCGAATCACCTTGCGTTCTGGATCCAGCTGCACATCCCCAACGCTCCGGCCGTTCAGCGGATATCGGTACACCGGTGCGTCGGGGTAAGCGGTTCTCCACACACGGATCGTGTTGTCGTCCACCGCGACGAGGAACTGACCGTCCCGGCTGGGAATGACATAGCCCGACGTGACGTCAGCAACGGGCGGGGCTTCCTTGCCTGAGTCCCAGCTCCACATCCGCAGCCCTGCGCTGGTGACAGCCATCAGCATCCGCCGCCGAGAGTCGAGGAGAACCCGCCCGGCGCCGGCGCCGTTGTCGTTGCGGACGCAGGCCGGCCGGGAGACGGTGTCCGAACGCAAGACCCATACCTGGCGGGATGCCTGGATATCCCATATCTCCAGGGGACCGGACGCCGTGCACAACGCTATGAACCTGCCGCTGGCGTCGAGAACGGCGCGTTCGGGGTTGTGGCTCCGGCGTTGGAACACCATGCGCTGTTGTCGCAGGTCCCACAGGCCGACCGAGCGTTCGCCCACCACCTTGAGGATGTGATCGTTCGCGGTGAACAGCGCGTAGGTGTCGCTGAAGTCCAATGGCAGGCTGGTGGTCCGGCCCGAGACCGTGTCCTGCCACTGCACCGTGTCACCTGCGACCGCCAGCAGGTACCTGCCGTCTGCGGAAAGATCGTATGGCGAGACGTCGTGCCCGAGCGGGATGGTGCGGGTGCGTTGCCGGCTATCCACGTCCCACATGAGCACCTGGCCGTCGCTGGCCGTCATCAGGGTGCGGCCGTCGGAGCTGAGGCGTCGCATGTCATGTTCCTGTACACCGGGGCCGGTGAAAACGTCCTGCTCACGTTGGGTCAGCGAACCCACGAGCGCGGCTTTAGCCTCCAAGGTCGGGCTGATGCGCCATGCCGCGACGCTCAGCCGCATGGCTGTCAGCGGGTCGGCATAGCGCATGGCCTCAGCGGCAGCCGCGACACGACGGGACGTGGCGTCGGCGAGCCGCTGATCATTGAACCGACTCTGTTGCCAGGCGATCGCGCCCGCGACAAAGGCAAGCACCATCATGAGGGACAGGCCGGTTCTCAACCGGCGCAGGCGTCGGGTGGTACGGGCCGCAGTGCGTTGTTCCTGGTCGCGTGCGGCGAGGCTGGCG
>NZ_JNWJ01000099.1:0-16121 GCF_000716805.1 Streptomyces yerevanensis
GACGGCGTCACGCAGGATCAGCAGCGTCCATTTCTCCCCGATCACGTCGAGCGTGCGCTGGACGGGGCAGTTCTCCGTGCTCGCCTCAAGCCACTCCATTCCGCCATCGTACGGGCCTGACTTCGCTGTTGACAGTCAGGTGAACAAAAGCCTAGCTTCACTTGAAAAAGTCAGCTGACAGTCAGAGGGAAGGGCGCCGGCCGTGGGGCGAACGCGTACGTACAACTGGGACGATCCCGCGATCCTGGCGGAGGCCGCCGGGCGCATGGCCGGCATCGACTTCCTGCGCGAGGTGCAGGCGGGGCGGCTGCCAAGGGCGCCGATCGGCTATACCGTCGACTTCCCCTTGGACGAGGTGGAGCCCGGCAGGGCGGTCTTCTCGCTGACGCCGGGCGAGGAGCACTACAACCCGATCGGCAGCGTGCACGGCGGCATCTTCGCCACCCTGTTCCTCGTCACGTGCTGTTTCTCGCCTCCCGGCGTTCAGTGCCCAGGCGGGTGAAATACGCCAGGAGGTCGGGGCTGTCGACGGCCGCGGGGTCGACGACCTGGTCGGCAGGGGCTCCTTGGAGGAGGCGTTTGACGGGGACTTCGAGTTTCTTGCCGGTGCGGGTATGGGGGATGCCCGGGACGGCGAGGATCTCGTCGGGGACGTGACGCGGTGAGGCGCCGATGCGGATGGCCTCGCGGATCCGGTCGCGGAGGGCATTGTCCAGTTCGGCGCCGGCCGCGAGGACGACGAACAGCGGCATCCAGTAGCCGCCGTCCGGTTCCTCCGCGCCGATGACCAGGGCTTCGGTGATCTCCGGGAGGCGTTCGACGACGGCGTGGATGTCGGCGCTGCCCAGGCGTACGCCGTTGCGGTTGAGGGTGGAATCGGAGCGGCCGTGCACGATCAGCGAGCCATGACCGGTGACCGTGATCCAGTCGCCGTGCCGCCACACACCCGGGTACGAGCCGAAGTAGGCGTCGCGGAAACGGGTCCCGTCGGGGTCGTTCCAGAAGTGCAGCGGCATGGAGGGCATGGGGCGGGTGACGACCAGCTCGCCGACCTGATCCACCACCGGGAACCCTTCGGCGTCGTACGCCGCCAGGGCCACGCCCAGATGAGGCGCGGACAGCTCCCCGGCCCAGCCGGGCGTGGTGGGGGCGCTGCCGGCGAAGCCGGAGACGACGTCCGTGCCGCCGGTGATGGAGGCCAACTGGACGCGGTCGCCCACGTGGTCGCGGACCCAGGGGTGGGCCGAGGCGGGCAGCGTGGAGCCGGTGCAGCCGATGGTGCGGATCGACGACAGGTCGTGTACGGACGGGTCGATGCCGAACTTGGCCATGCCGAGGAGGTATTGAGGGCTGGTACCGAAGAGGGTGACGCGGTGGCGGGCGGCCAGTTCCCACAGGACGTCCGGGCGGGCGGCCGGGGCCGGGCTGCCGTCGTACGTACAGGTGGTGGCGCCCGTCAGGAGGGTGGAGGCGACCAGGTTCCACATCATCCAGTGGGTGGTGGTGTACCAGAGGAGGCGGTCGCCGGGGCACAGGTCGGAGTGGAGGCCGAGGGTCTTCAAGTGCTCCAGCAGGACGCCGCCGTGGCCGTGGACGATGCCCTTGGGTAGGCCGGTGGTGCCGGAGGAGAAGACGACCCACAGGGGGTGGTCGAACGGCACAGGCGTGCAGGTGAGTTGCTCGGTGCGGGTGACCGCGTCCTCCCAAGCAAGTGTCAGCGCCGGGTAGTTGCCCTCGGGCCAGGGCAGGCCCACGTGGTCCACCAGCACGGTGGCCTTGAGGGTGGGCAGCGAGCGTGCCAGGTCCAGGGCGGCGTCGCGGCGATCGTGGGTCGTGCCGTTGAAGAGGTAGCCGTCCCCGGCGATCAGCACCGTGGGCTCCAGCTGGCCGAAGCGGGCAGCGGCGGCCTGCGGAGCGTAGTCCTGGCCGCACACCGACCAGACAGCGCCGAGGCTCGCGGCGGCGAGGAAGGCGACGATCGCGTGCGGGGTGTTGGGCAGGTAGCCCACGACCCGGTCGCCCCGGCCGACGCCCAAGTCACGCAGGGTGGCGGCGATGGAGGCGACCTGGGCGCGCAGCCGGTCGCCGGACACCTCGTAGCCGGCTCCGGTCTCGTCCAGCGCGATGATCGCCGGCCGGTCGTCGCCGAGGTGGCGCAGGGCGTGGTGGGTGTAGTTGAGGGTGGCGCCGGGGAACCAGCGGGCGCCCGGCATCTTCTCCTCCTCCAGCACCCGCTCGTACGGCGCGGCCGCGTCGATGTCGAAGTACTCCCACACCGCGCTCCAGAACCCCTCGATGTCGGTGACGGACCAGCGGTGCAGGGCGGCGTAGTCGGTGTGGTCGTGGGCGTCGTCGAGGTGGCGCTGCCGCGCGAGCCGGCGGCCGAAGTCCGCGATACGGCTGTGTGCGGCCGTCTCCGGGTCGGGGGACCAGAAGGGTTCCGGGGACGACGGTGCGGCACTTGTCGTGGTCATCGCGCGGTGCTCCTCAAGAGTGCGGGGCGGTGGGTCGTACAGAGAAGGGGCGCCCAGGCCGCCGCGTCGGTGAAGCCGCCGCGGCCGGTGGGCACGGTGTCCAGGACGACGCGGTCGGGGCGCAGGAGTACGGCGTCCGCGCGGCCGTCGTGCAGCCAGGCGGCGAGGGTGCCGTCGTCGCCGGCCTCGTCCACGGGGACGATCCGGGCGCCGAGTCCTTCGGCGACGGCTCGTGCCGACGGGGTCAGGGGTACGGCGGTCAGGACGGCGAACGAGTCCCCGAGTACGTCGTCCAGGCGGAGGCGCCGGCCGTCGGCGGTCACCCAGGGCTGGGGGCAGCAGGTGCCGGAGAGGCGGCCGCGCCGTATCAGCGGGCCGGAGGTCAGTGCGGGGCTGATGCCACGGCCGGCGGCCAGGCCCGTCACACCCGGGATGCGGCAGGCGGCACCCAGCAGGGTCCGGCGGACCGTGGCGGCGCGGTCCTGGCCGCCGGTCATGGCCCAGCCCGTCGCGACGGCGAGGCGGATGACATGGCGGGCGTGGGGCTTGCGTTCGCTCTCGTAGGTGTCCAAGAGCCGTTTGTCGGCGTCCTGTTGGAGTACGCGGGTAAGTTTCCACGTGAGGTTGTGGGCGTCGCGTATGCCTGAGCACAGGCCCTGCCCGATGAAGGGCGGGGTGAGGTGGGCGGCGTCACCGAGCAGGAAGACCCGGCCCCGGCGCCACCGGTCGGCGACGCGGGCCCGGAAGGTGTAGCGGGCCTGCCGGATCACCTCGAAGTCGTCGGCGTCCGAGAGCGACACCCACGGGGCCACCAGCTCCCGCAACCGCTCCCGCCCGTGCGTGCCGTCGAGGCTCTCCCCGTCGCGGAGCCGGAACTCCCAGCGGTACCGGTCCTCGCCTATGCGCATGAACGTCGCGGGCCGGGCGGGGTCGCAGACCTGGTCGACGCCTTCCCAGCACCGCACGTGGGCGCGGGTGCGGACGTCGATGGCGGTCCAGTGCTCCTCGAAGCGCAGGTCCTCCCATACGGCGCCGATGGCGTCGCGGGTCAGGCTGCCCGCACCGTCGCAGCCCAGCACCACGTCGGCCCACAGGTGGGTCTCGCCGCCGTCCCCACGGACGGTCACGCGCACCGGGCCGTCGCCGTCCTGCGCTGCTACGGAGGTCACCTCCACGCCACCACGCAGCTCGCACTCCGGACGCCTGGCCAGGGCGTCTCGCAGCAGGCGTTCCAGCTGCGGCTGGTCGAACATGCTGGTCTGCGGAAAGCCGTGGTGCCCGTGCGGGGAGCGCCGGAACTCGGCCATCACCCGGTGCCGGGAGTCCAGCAGACGCAGCCCGCCGGCTGGCCGTGCGACGGCGGCGAACTCCCCGTCGATACCGGCGGCTTGGAGGATCCGCCGGACTTCGTCGTCCATGGCGACCGCGCGCGGCAGCGGGTAGACGTCCCGGTGACGCTCGAGGACGACGGTGCGGACTCCGCGCCGGGCGAGGAGGAGGGCGGTGGTGACGCCCACGGGCCCGGCTCCCACGATGACGACGGGTATGTGTGCCGCCTCGGTCGCGGTGTCCCGTTGCCCGACGGCCTCGTCTGTGGTCATGTGCGGCTCACCTCGTGTCTCAGTTCGCGCCGGTCACGGGCGTACGTTGCTCACCGAGGTCGATCAGCCCGTCGGGCGTCGCGATCGTGGCCGTGATCACGTCGCCCTCGTGGAGGTAACGCGGATTCCTGGCCTGGCTCTTGAAGAACGCCTTCCACTTGACGGCGGGTGGCAGCAGCGCGCCGATCTTCTCCACCGGCTTGGGCGGGGCCTTGAGGGCGGTGCCGCCGGGGGTGCCGGTCAGCAGCAGGTCGCCGGGGTCGAGAGCCTGGAAGCGGGCGAGCAGCGTGAGCGCCTGCGCCGGGCGGACGATCATGTCGGCGAGGGTGCGGTCCTGACGCAGCTCACCGTTGACGGACAACTTCAGCCGCAGATCGAGGAGATGGGCGAATTCCTCCGGCTCCAGCAGCGCCAGGTACGGCCCCGTCGGCGTGAAGGTCGGATACGACTTGCTCTCGTAGAACTGGGTCTTGGTCAGCTGTACGTCGCGGGCGCTGACGTCGTTGGTGACGACGAGCCCGGCGACGTACGAGGGCAGGTCCTGCTCGGTGACGACGGTGCCCACGGGCAGGGGTGCGCCCATGACCAGGCCGAGTTCGACCTCGTAGTCGAGGAACTTCACATGCGCCGGCCGGACGACCGCGTCGTGCGGGCCGCTGACCGAGCCGGACGCCTTGCGGAAGAAGGTGGGCGGGATGTCGCCGGTGAAGCCCGAATCGCGGGCGTGGCTGCGGTAGTTGACCATCTGGGCGACCACGCGGCAGGGCGTGGTGATGGGGGAGAGGGCCACAAGGTCAGCGACGGGCGTGCCGGGAGCGCCGCTCGCGGCGGCCTCGCGTACGGCGGCACGGTCGGCGAGCAGCTCGGCAGTGGTGACGGCCTTGGTGTCGACGCGGACGGCTCGCACGTCGCGGACCACCCACCAACCGTCGGCGCTGCGCAGGACATTGGTGCTCATGAGTTCATCGCTTTCATCAGGCCCAGCAGCCGGGCCGGGTCGAGTTCGTTGTCGCCGCGCAGGGCGTGCAGCACCTCACGGACCTTGGCGGGAGACGGATTGGCGCCGAGGAAGTCGCGGGTCGCCGGCGGCCCCCATTGCGCGAGGCCGCTCGCCGACATGGGGGACCAGCCGGGTTCGACGTCGTGGGAGAAGAGGTCGCCGTCGGCGAAGTGCTCCAGCATGAAGCGGTCCGGATCGCGCCAGTAGTCGAAGAGCTGGCTGCCGTAGAGGTGCCGGCCGATGCCCCAGCTGCGTTGATAGCCGCGCTCGGCCAGGTACTCCCCGCCCGCCGCGATCGCGTCGAGGTCGGTGACCTGGTAGGCGGAGTGGACGTAGCCCGTCCCCGGGCCAAGGTGCATCGCCAGCGTGTGGTGATCCACCGCGACGCTTCCCTGGTCGCAGCGGATGAACGCCATGACCGGGCCGCGCTCCCGCTGACCGTCCAGGAAGTGGAAGTCGCTGACGATCATGCCGAGGGTGTCCAGGTACCAGCCCAGGGCACGGGCGAACACCCGCGTCTCCAGGACCACATGTCCCAGCCGCTGAACGCGTGACGGCTCGCGCGGCGGGCGCTGCGTGACGTTCGTACGACGGTGATCCGTCCCGGAGTTGAGAAGGAGCGGCCGTTGTTCGGGCAGCGCGGGCAGTTCCTCGGCACGGTGTACGACCCGCACCGGGATGCCGGAGGGGTCGAGCAGGTCGACCACCTTGCCGCCGCCGGGCGCGTCCACGTCTCGCACGGCGGAGCCGGTCGCGCGGGCCAGCCGGTCCAGGTCGGCCCGCTCTGCCGCGCGGAACGCAGGGCCGATGAAACGGGACGTACGGCCGCGTCGGATCACCATGCAGGGCGAGCCGGCGAAGGTGCCCCGCAGCCACAGCGCGCGCTCGGTGCGGGCGGCGATCCCGAAACCGAAGTCACGCGCGAAGACCTCCGCGCGGTCGAGGTCGGGTTTCTCGAACTCCAGCCAGGCCAGGTCGGCCACCTTGATCAGCGGATCGCGGGAGCGCCCGGGGTGTTCGCCGCGCAGGGCGCCCTGCGCGCTGTGGAGGTCCTGGTGGGCTGTTCTGACGTCGGTCTCGTCCACGTGGGTTTGGGACACGGTGCCCTCCAAGCAACATTGCCGTAATGATGAAAGCATCAGCTCTGAGGAATTCATCGTCAAGGGCTTGGCGGAGGCAAAATGATGGATCCATCAGAAATGCGATCGTCATCGTCGCCGTTGTTAGACTCACCGCATGCCGACCTCAGCCCCGCCCAGCAACCGCTTCGAACGGCGCCGCGCCGGCACCCGCCAGGCGCTCGTCCGCGCGGCCCGGCAGATCCTGGCCGAGACCGGAGACACCAGCGCGAGCATCCAGGCGATCGCGGAGCGCGCGGACGTCGGTTTCGGCACCTTCTACAACCACTTCGAGTCGAAGACGGAACTGTTCGACGCGGCGGTGGTGGACGCGCTCGAGGAGTTCGGCCAGGCCATCGACGAGCGTCTGCGGGGGACCGACGACCCGGCCGAGCTCGTCGCGGCGGGCCTGAGGCTCAGCGCGCGGATGGTCGACTCCCACCCGGAGCTCATGCAGATCCTGCGCCACCGCGGACTCGGACACATCCACTCCGACCGGGGGCTCGCGCCCCGAGCCCTGCGCGACCTGGAACGCGGGGTCGCCGAGGGCCGTTTCGCCGCCGTCGACCCGACCGTCGCCCTGTCCGCGCTGGGCGGGTCCCTGCTGTCCCTGGTGGAGCTGAGGTTCGCCCGCCCCGAACTCGACGCCGAGGAGGCGGCCTCCAGCCTGGCGGAGATGGTCCTTCGCATGTTGGGGGTTCCTTCGGACGACGCCCGCGACGTCGCCCGTCAGCCCCTCAGTTCGGCGTGAAGGCCCTGGCCGCGGCGGTGAAGGCGGTTGTCCAGCCGGATGTGTCGGAGGTGCCGGACGTGCCGGATGTTCTGGACGTGATGATGCTGGCGATGTAGCCGTCCGGCTGTACGAGGACGAGCGCGTCGCCGGTGATGCCGTAGAGGCTGTTCAGCCGGCCGGTGGTGTCGGCGAGGACGCCGTCGTCGTCGATGTCGCGCCCGGTGCGGACGGCGTAGCGGCGCAGTTCGGCGCCGTCGGCGGGCCAGGTCAGCTTGGGCAGCGACTCGGCGGCGTCGGGGCCGAAGGCCAGGAGCCGCGTGTGCAGCTCCGGCATGTCCGTCACGCGGCTGCCCGGGTGCGGGAGGCGAGCTGGGAGAAGGCGTCTTCCCACACGGTACGCACGGTGCGGCCGACGAGGGTGCGCAGGACCGGCCACAGCTGGAGGAGCAGGTCCTGGTTGAGGTAGCGGGGCAGGTCGTCGTGCAGGCCCTCGTGCAGGACGGTGCGGTACAGGCCCATGCGCTGGCGAGGCTTGCTCAGGTCGTAGGAGGTCATCCCGGACCAGGCCATGTGCAGCGGCAGCTCCACGACTCCCTGGGGCGGGCCGTGCAACTCGTCCAGCGACTCCGGCAGACGCCGCCGGAACTTCTCCCGGTACAGCGCGAGGTCCTCGGCGACTGCGCCCGCGAGGTCCCTCGGCGCGGGTGCGGGGTGTTGCTGTGAGCTGGAGGGCATGGCTCCATTATGGCGGCCGGAGAAGCGGCGCGGGTCATGATGGGCGAGCCGCGGCGTCTGGAGTACGCGGGGCGGACCTTTGCCAGGTCGGCTGGTGGTGGCAACCAGATCCGGCTCGAAGACAAGCTGTCTTTCTGTGACGCGGAGTTGGCCCCCAGCCGCTGAGGGCAGGAGGTCACGACGAGTGGTACGCGGTCACCAGCAGCGCATCGGCGGTGCGCGCTCCCGGGCCTCCTACGGCGAGTCGTCGTACGCGTACCTGATGACGCGTCGCACCGAGCGCGCGACAGCGCTGCTGCGGCGTGGCGAACCAGGTGACAAGAACCGGTCAGGAATCGAGAAGCCACGGCCGCCGAGCAGCCCATAGCGTGATGGGCATGGCAACCACCGCAACCACCGCGTCCATTACCTCCGTCACCATCGAGGTGGCCGACCCTGAGACCGCCCACCGCTTCCACACCGCCTTGGGAGTGGACACGCACATACGCCTGCGGGCGTCCGAGGCGCACTCCACCGGATTCCGCGGCTTCACCCTGGCGCTCACGGTGTCCCGGCCGGCCACCGTCGACAGCTTCCTCAGCGCCGCCGTGGACGCCGGCGCCACGGTGCTGAAGCCCGCCACGAAGTCGCTGTGGGGCTACGGCGGCGTCGTCCAGGCGCCGGACGGGACGATCTGGAAGGTCGCGACCTCGGCGAAGAAGGACACCGGCCCGGCCACCCGCGAGATCGACGAGATCGTCCTCCTGCTCGGCGTCGAGGACGTGAAGGCCAGCAAGCAGTTCTACGTCGGCCGGGGCCTGACCGTGGCCAGGAGCTTCGGCGGCAAGTACGCCGAGTTCGCCTCCGACGAGTCCAGCCCCGTCAAGCTGGCGCTGTACAAGCGTCGCGGCCTGGCCAAGGACCTCGGCGTCCCCGCCGACGGCACCGGTTCGCACCGCATCGTCCTCGGCAGCACTGTCGGCCCCTTCACCGACCCGGACGGATTCGCCTGGGAGGCCGCCACGTCGCTCACCCCCGCGCCGTCCACGGCGTCCGCACAGTCCTGACTCCCGGCCCTGAACTCCCGCCCCGAGCTGCCTCATCCCTGAGGCGGCCCGCTCAATACGTCCGAAGAGTCTGGAACCTTGGCGTCTCACGCAGCGTGTTAGAGGGAAATCGGAGCGTGCTGCCTGGCGCATCGGTACGGTCGTTTTTCTTCAGGTCGGTCGTTCATCGCAGGGGGTGGCGGGATGTTGGCGGAGTCATTGACGATGCTGGCAGCGGCGGGCGGTGCAGCGGTAGTGCAAGCCGCGGGCACGGACGCGTGGACCGGGCTGCGCAGCAAGATCGCTGCATGGTTCGGACGCGGCAACCAGACGCGTGAGCGGGTAGAGCTGGAACGGCTGGACCGCAGCGCGGCCGAACTCGCCGGAGCCGAGGAAGACACCGAGCGGGCACGCCTGCGCCAGGAGACGGTGTGGCAGACCCGTATTGAGGACTTCTTCGAGGAGCTTGCGGACGAGGAACGAGAAGAAGCAGCGGCCGCGCTGCAGGCTGTGCTGAAGGAGACGGCCGGCGCGGTATCGGCCGGGACCGGCAGTGCCGCCGCCGGACGGGACATGAACGTCCGGGCTGACCGCGGTTCGTTCGCGACGGTGACGGCTGACATCAAGGGCGGCGTGCGGTTGGGAAACCCTACACAGCCGGGTCCGGATCAGCCCTGACCGCACCCGGGAGCACGGCGGACCCAGGCTCCGGCGTGATGGCTCACAACGGAGCGCTGGCTGCCAACTCCCTGTATGCCGACACCATCCATGTCGGTGGCGCAGGACCGGCGTCGGTGCCGGAGCGGGTCACAGTGGTACCGCCGCTGGGACTGCGAGACCCCTCGCGCCCTCTGAGGGGCCGCGACGTACTGCTTCAGCACTTGGAGTCGGCGCTCAGCCCCGGGGGCAAGCGACAGATACAGGTGCTGAGCGGCATGGGCGGATGCGGCAAAACGTCCCTGGCCTTGGAAATCGCCCACCGCCGCACCAGCGCGGGGCAACAGGTGTGGTGGATCGACGCTCGCCAGGACACCACTTTGGAGGCCGGATTCCGTGCCGTGGCCCGCCATGCCGGGGCCACAGACGAGCAGTTGAGTGCCGGCGATGCCGTGGACGTGCTGTGGGCGCGTCTGTCCCACCTGGCTACACCCTGGCTGCTCGTGGTGGACAACGCCGATGATCCCGCGCTGCTGGACGGCCCCGGCAGCCTACGGGCCGGTACCGGCTGGCTCCGGCCCCATGCGAGTCCGGCCGGAAGCGTACTGATCACCACCCGCGACAGCGGCGCCGGAACCTGGGGCAGCATGTGTGCCCTGCACCCCGTGCGCCCCCTGTCCGGCGACGACAAGATCGCCGACGCGGTCCAGATCCTGCTGGACCACGCATCCGCCGCCGCGGGCACGGCAGACGATGCCCGCCGACTGGCCGCTCGCCTCGGTGGCTTGCCGTTGGCCCTCCGCCTGGCCGGCACATACCTGGCCGAGGCCAACCAGGTGCCGCCCGCCTACCGCAACCTCAGCACCCCCACCGACTTCTCGTCCTACCGCAGAGCCCTCGACGAAGACCTGCGCCGGGTCGACCCCGCGAATGTGATCCACCAGACATGGGCCATGTCCATGGGCCTGCTGGAGAAACGCGGTGACTTCCTCGCCCTGCCCCTGCTGGAACTGATCACCACGTTCGCCGACGCTCCACTGCCCTACACCCTGCTCCTCAACCCGACCACCCTGGCCGATGCGGGAGAACTCGCCGAGCTGGACGGCCCCGGCCTCTGGAAGTTGTTGACGGCCCTTGCGAGCCTCGGCCTACTCGATCTCGCCGAGTCCAACGCGGAAGCCGGCGCCCTTCCGACGGCGCGAGTGCATCCCCTTGTCCGCGATGCCACCCGCAGCCAAACATCCCTCGGGACAGCCATCAGTGCACTGGACAGTGCCGCAAACGCCGACGAGACCGGACCCCCGGAGGAACCTGCCTACCGGGATCGCTGGCAACTGCTGCAGCCTCATGCCCAGTACCTGTTTCACAGCGCCCGCACCGCTGCTCTGTCCAGCCCCATCACGATGAAGGCTGCCGAGACGGCTGCACTCGCAGCCCGATATCTCCGGGTCCGTGGCCTGTACCTCCAGGCCCGCACGGAGTTGGAGGCCGTCCTCGCCCTAAGCCGCGAGCACCGGGGCGAAACCCACCCGGAAACTCTGAGCACCCGGAACAACCTTGCTTTGGTGCTGTGGGATCAGGAAGAACTGGACGTAGCCCGTACGGAGTTCGAGGCCATCCTCGCCCTAAGCCGCGAACATCTGGGCGAAACCCGCCCGGCCACTCTGACCACCCGGAACAACCTTGCTCTCGTGCTGAGCGATCAGGGAGAGTTGAACATAGCCCGTACGGAGTTCGAGGCCATCCTCGCCCTAAGCCGCGAACATCTGGGCGAAACTCACCCGGAAACTTTGACCACCCGGCACAACCTTGCTTCAGTGCTGAGCGATCAGGGAGTGCTGAGCGTAGCCCGTACGGAGTTCGAGGCCGTCCTCGTCCTGCGCCGCGAGCATCTGGGCGAAACCCACCCGGCCACTCTGAGCACCCGGCAGGAGCATGCTTTGGTGCTGAGCGAGCAGGGAGAGCTGAACATGGCCCGTACGGAGTTCGAGGCCGTCCTCGTCCTGCGCCGCGAGCATCTGGGCGAAACCCACCCGGACACTCTGAGCACCCGGCAGGAGCATGCTTTGGTGCTGCGCGAGCAGGGAGAGCTGGATGTAGCCCGCACGGAGTTGGAGGCCGTCCTCGCCTTGCGCCGCGAACACCTGGGCGAAACCCACCCGGCCACGACGAACACACGCACCTGGCTGCGGCAACTGGGCGGCCATGCATGACATTCAGCCCGATGCTTCTGCGGCTCTGTGTCAGCACACCGCACTCCGGCAGTCAGGCTCCCTGGCTCCTCATCCTGCCCAGTAGATCTCGCGCATCTCGATGGCTCCAGCGTGCGGTACGTAATGGATCCAGCGGCGTGGCCCAAATGCCTCGCGGATTTCCTCGACGGAGCCGGGGCCGCGTACATCCGGCCACGCTCGCGGCGCCGCCCGCACCCGCTCGATGAGGCGAGCACCTCGCGCCGTGCGTCATAGCTCGGCAACTCGGCCATGACCCTCCGAGGCAAGTTCCTCCACCACACCAGACCGCATCGTATAGGCGGACTTGGTGACGATCCGGCTCCGGCTGTCGCCAAACCGCCCACGCAAAAGCCCTGCCGTCCGAAGGAACCGGCAGGGCTCTCGCGATCGTACGAGCGTCAGGCGCCCGGTCCCGACGAGGCCAGCTCGAGGAGCCCGGCCCACGCCTCACGCGAGACCGTGACGACGGGCCCGGCGGCGGCCTTGGAGTCCCGGACGTGCACAGCAGCCGTACTGGCCGCGACCTCTACACACTCGCCGCCCTCGGTTCCGCTGTAGCTGCTCTTGAACCAGACGAGACCAGATGCGACGGTCGAGGACTCAGCGTTGTTCATAGCGATTCCAGCAACCCTTCGATGAACTCCAGTGACTCTCGCGGACTGAGAGCCTGCGAACGGATGATCCCATAGCGGGCGGCGGCGAGAGCAGTCTGTTCCGGGTCGGTCTGGAGAGAGCCGATGCCCTGTGCCTCGACGTACACGAACTTCTTGCCGTCCTTGCGCGTGACAACCGTGAACGGCCCGTTCACGCCTGCGTTGTCCTCGCAGTCGAGCGGCATGACCTGGATCTCGACGTTCTGCTTCTGACCGATCAGGAGCAGATGCTCCAACTGCCCGCGCAGCACGTCCTTTCCACCGTACCGGTGCCGTAGTACTGCTTCTGTGATCACGAAGCTCAACAACGGCCCAGGCGAGCGGTCGAAGATGTCCTGGCGGGCCAGTCGCGCCGTAACCCGCTGCTCAATGGTCTCCTGGTCCAGAGCCGGACGCCGCATGGCGAGCAGTGCCCGCATGTACTCCTCGGTCTGGACCAGACCGTTGAACACAAGCGCGCTGTACGAGAGCAGTTCAATGGCCGCCTTCTCCAAGGCCGCCATCCCCTGGAAGAACACCGGATACTGAGCTTGCTCCAACTCCTCCTTCCAGGCGCTCAGCAACCCGTCCGCATCGAGCGCCTCGTCCGCCCGGTCGATGGTCCGAGACGACGGGATCCTCCGCCCCTGCTCGAACGACGCAACCGTCGCGGCCGAATACCCGATCCGCTTCCCGAACTCCTCGCGGTCCAGCCCCGCTCGCACGCGTAGCGTCTTCATGTTCTTCCCGAACGCGGTGACCACGCCTTTCCCGGCCTCGTCTCCGGGCCGCCGCCCGCCCCCGTCGTTGCCCTCCCAGTCGTCCCCGAGACTCAAGACCGCTCCGCCGCCACACCCGTACGCTCCGCCATCGACTACCTCCTCCCCGGCCCAACGCCCCGCAGTGGACGCCGTCACGCCGCGCGCCTCGTACCCGTGGACACACAGCGCGTACAGCCGGTCCGCGTCGGTGCGTCACCTTTGGTCACGCTACGCCACCAAGAGGACCGTGGTGACCATGACGACCAATCCCGACAGCCCCACCGGCACCACCCAACTCGCCGCCCTCACCTCGGACTTGACCTCCGCCCCCGATCCCCGCGACCGCACCTTCGAGATGCGGTTCACCTCCACACCTCGCGGAGCCCGTCTCGCCCGCCGCCTGGCAGCCGTCCGGCTGGACGCCTGGGGAATCCCGTACGACACCGAAGCCCACGACGCGATCGTGCTGATCGTCGCCGAGCTGAGCGCGAACGCCGTGACGCACGGCCACGTCCCCGGCCGGGACTTCCACCTCTGCCTGTGCCTCGCGGCGCGGACCGGCACCGCCCGCGTCGAGGTCACCGACACCCGCACCGAACGCGTACCGCCCCGGCCAGGAGCCCTCCCTGACCTCGCAGATGACGAAACCGGCCGGGGACTCCTCCTGGTCGACCGCCTTGCCACCCGCTGGGACTGGCACCCGCGCCCCGACGGTCCGGGCAAGACGATCTGGGCGGAGTACGACCTCCCCGGGAGAGTGGCCCTTGCGTCTGACGCGGTCAGCCGGGCTCTTGGCTGACCAGCCGGTCCAGCATGCACGGCAGGACGTACGGGGCGTTCAACGCCATGCCCTGGTCCCGGCGCCGGGACCGGTGTCGGACCGCACGGCAAATTTCAGTACGCCCTTCAGTGCCGCAGCGAAGATTCAGTGCTGCGGCTCGGAGGCGGAGACGGCAACTATCCGGCCGTGCTCGATCGTCCTTCGGGTATGTCACACCCGAGTCCCGAACCGTCCCCAATTTCACATGACTGGCCGTTCTGTGGTCACGACACCCCCCAGGAGGACCCGCTCGGCTGCCAAGGCATCCCCGTCCCCGGCCACACCGCATGCCTCGTCCACCTGCCCGACACCGACCGTGATGCCTACCTGGCCGGCCTGACCCCCGGCACCGACATCGACCACCGCGGCACCTCCTTCACCGAACCCCTTCTCGATGCCCTCCTCAACGCCCTGCGCGACCCCGCTACCGGACACCCCCGCCTCGGCAACGCCGTATTTGCGTCGGCGACCTTCCAGGGCAGCGCCAGGTTTGATTCGGTGATCTTCCAGGGCATCGCCGTATTTGCGTTGGCTACCTTCGAGCGCGATGCCCGATTCAATTCAGTGACCTTTCATGACGACGCCTGGTTCGGGGCGGCGATCTTCCAGGGCTACGTCGACTTTGGGTCGGCGACCTTCGAGCGCGACGCCTGGTTCGATGGGGTGACTTTCCTGGACGGCGCCCTGTTCGTATCGGCGGCCTTCCAGGGCAACGCCGAGTTCCAGTACGCGAGCTTTCAGCACGACGCCTTCTTCAGGGCGGCGGCCTTCACTGGCCTCGCCGAGTTCTCGTCGGCGGCCTTCAAGCGCGACGCCTTGTTCAGGGCGGCGGTCTTCGAGCGCGACGCCAGGTTCAGGACGGTGACCTTCCAGGGCGACGCCTGGTTCGATTCGGTGATCTTCCAGGGCGACGCCGTATTTGCATCGGCCGACTTCGGGTGCGACGCCCGATTCGAGCAGGCGGTTTTCGAGCGGTCGGTCAGCCTCGGGCCGTTGGTGTGCGCCGGGCGGGTGGAGTTGTCCGGGGCGATGTTCAGCGGCCCGGTGACCCTCTCGCTTGCCGCGCGCCGCCTGGAATGCCGGAGGACTCGCTGGTCGTCAACCGCCGAGTTGCGGCTGCGCTACGCCACGGTGGACTTCGCCCACGCGGTCTTCGAGTATCCCCTCACGATCGCCGCCGAGGCCGACCCCTTCGTTCTCCCCGACGGACGGACGGTGGCAGAGCAGGTTCTGGCCGACGCGCCCGACGCCACGGTGCGCATCGCCTCGCTGCGTGGCGTGGACGCGGCCCATCTGGTCCTCGCCGACGTCGACCTGTCGGGGTGCCTGTTCACCGGGACCGTGCATCTGGACCAGCTCCGCCTGGAGGGCCTCTGCTCCTTCGACAAGGTCCCGCTCAACGCGATGCGCTGGCACCCGGTCCGGTTCACCCAGCGCCGTACCCTCGCCGAAGAGCACCACTGGCGCGCGAGCCGGCCGAGAGCAGTCCGGGGCTGGAACGTGGCGGTGTTCGGCGCCGGGCACGTCGGGCCGGCGCAGCTGGCGCCGGTGTACCGGGCACTGCGCAAGGCGTTCGAGGACGGCAAGGACGAGCCGGGGGCGGCGGATTTCTACTACGGCGAGATGGAGATGCGCCGCCACGACCGCACCGGCACCTCCCGCGCCGAACGCGGACTGCTGCACGGCTATTGGATGCTGTCCGGCTACGGTCTGCGCGCCTCCCGGGCCCTGGGCTGGCTCGCTGTCGCCATGCTCATCACCGTCATGCTGCTGATGGGCTTCGGGCTTCCGAAGGACTCCCCGAAGCAGGAAGCGACCGGCACCGTGCCGTCCGGCGGAGGCAGGGTCACCTTCGAGATCGACAAGGCTGATCCCCAGAACCCCACGGGGGACCGGTTCACCGGCGAGCGCTTCGAGAAGGCCCTGAACGTCACGCTCAACTCGGTGGTGTTCCGCTCCTCCGGCCAGGACCTGACCACTGCCGGCACCTACATCGAGATGGCGTCCCGCGTGACCGAGCCGGTCCTGTTGGGCCTGGCGGTCCTGGCCGTCCGCAACCGCGTCAAACGCTGACCCCAGCGCCCCCACGGTCGGGGCGGTCCGACAACCGGGCCACGTACCGGCGTGCCTTACAGCCCCGCCGCGGCGCTGTGCAGGTTCTTCGCGGCCAGCGCGAGGCCCTCGGTCTGCGAGTAGGCGGCGTCCTCGTGCTCGATGTTGACCGCCATGTCCGGGTCGATCTCGGCGAGGGCGCGCAGGAACTCCGTCCAGTAGGGGACGTCGTTGCCGAGGCCGACCGCGACGAACTTCCACGCCGGGTTCTGAGGCCAG
>NZ_JNWJ01000100.1:0-15183 GCF_000716805.1 Streptomyces yerevanensis
GACGACGCGACGCTCCGGCCCCACCTCGCCACCTACCTTCCGCCGGCGGCCGCGTCCACCGCCACCCACCAGCCGTCCGGCGGCTCGGGTTCCTCCTCGGGTTCCTCCTCGGGTTCCTCCTCGGGTTCCTCCTCGGGCGGTTACAGCGGCGGAGGCGACAGCGGAGGGGTCGGCGGCGGAGACGGCGGCGGGGGCGGCGGCTCATGGTGACTACGGCGCACCCGGCCTGACCCCGCCACCCCGCCGGGTCCAGAAGTCCCCAGCTCTACCTGTTCGACATTTCGAAAGTTTCGACTCCCGGGGATTCCGTAGAACACCGCCCCCTTCCCCGTACACTCCCGGCGGCCGTAATGTAGGAAGCGCTTTCTAACCGGTCGACGCCCTCCCGCGTGACAGACCGTGGCGATTCGAAACTTTCGCTGGCCCTCGGGACGGGGCCGGAGAGGTGGCCTTCCATGGTGCGTACCGGGAGCGTGGCCGGGCCGACGCTGGCGGTCGTCGCCCGCGAGGCCGGGGTGTCCGTGCCGACGGCGTCGAAGGTGGTCAACGGCCGGGAGGACGTGGCGCCGGAGACCCGCCGCCGGGTCACCGAGGCGCTCGACCGGCTGGGCTACGTACGCAGACCGCGGTTCGACGCCGCGAAGCCGCCGGGTCTGGTCGATCTGGTCGTGCACTCACTGGACTCCTCCTGGTCGGGCGCCGTGCTGCACGGCGTGGAGGAGGCCGCGCACGACGCGGGCCTGGAGGTGGTCGTCTCGGCCGGCCTGACCCGGACGCGCGGTGGCCGTCCCGAGCGCGGCTGGCTGGACAAGCTCTCCACGCGCGGCTCCGCCGGTGTGCTGTTCAACCTGGCGGAGCTCACCCAGTCCCAGTACGCCTGGCTGGACCAGCACCGCATCCCGTTCGTCCTGATCGACCCGGTGATCGATCCGCCGCCCGGCGTGGTCTCGGTCGGCGCCGCCAACTGGCAGGGCGGTGTCACGGCCACCGAGCATCTGCTCGCCCTCGGTCACGAGCGGATCGCGGTCATCGCCGGCCACCGGCGCAAGATGTGCAGCAGCACCCGCGTCGCCGGTTACCGCTCGGCACTCACGGCGGCCGGGGTCCGCCACCGGCCCGAGTACGTCCGTTACGGCGGCTTCAACGAGATCACCGCCCACCGCCGCATGCTGGAACTCCTCGACCTGCCCGAACCGCCCACGGCCGTCTTCGTCTGCTCGGACAAGATGGCCCTCGGCAGCTACCGGGCCCTGGCCGAACGCAAGTTGACCGTCCCCGACGACATGAGCATCGTCGGCTTCGACGACCTGCCCGAGGCCCACTGGTCCACACCCCCGCTGACCACGGTCCGCCAGCCCCTGTCGGAGATGTCCGCGACAGCGCTGCGCCTGCTGGTCCGCATCATGGCGGGCGAACGCCCGGAGGGCACCCGCACGGAGCTGTCCACACGGCTGGTGGTGCGGGAGAGTACGGGGCCGGCACCGGGGTTCGCGTAAAGCCCGTAAGGCCACGAGGCCTACGGCTGAAGTCGCGCCGCCCACGTGACGCCGCCGAGCAGATGCGCCCGGAAGTCCGGGTCCTCGTACGCCTCCGAGGCATGCCCGAGCGCGGTCCAGCTGTCGGGCCCTGTCCGATGGCCAGCTGTCGGCCCTGGCCGACGGGCGGTGCGCTCCGCCCGGAATTCGCGCGACATGACGCAATGGCCCTGGAAAGCTACGGACCTGCGGACTGGAGGCGAACAAGCTGAGCCGGCATTGGATGGGTGATCGATGAGTTTCACACTGGAGGGACCGGTTCTGGAAGGCACGCTCGTGCGTCTGGAGCCGCTGGATCACCGCCATGCCGCGGATCTGGCTGTGGCGGCGGAAGAAGACCGGACCTCTTATCGGTTCACGTGGGTGCCCACGGCAGCCGAGGTCGAAGGCTATATCGATGCTCAGCTCGCCCGTGCCGCTGCCGGGAAGCTGGCCCCGTACGCGCAGGTGGAGCAGACGTCGGGGCGGGCCGTTGGCGCCACGGCCTACTGGGACCCGCGGCTGTGGCCGGACGGAGACAGTCTGTGCGCGATCGAGGTCGGCTTCACCTGGCTCGCGGCGTCGGCCCAGGGCACAGGAGTGAACACCGAGGCCAAGTACTTGCTGTTCCGGCACGCGTTCGAGAACTGGGGAGTTGCACGCCTCGACTTGAAGACGGACGCACGTAACAGCCGTTCGCGGGCCGCGATCGAACGGACGGGCGCACGCTTCGAAGGCGTGCTGCGGAACTGGTCTCCATCCTGGGCGCCAGGCGAGAACGGCGGACTCCGTGACTCCGCGATCTTTTCGATCATCGCAGCGGAGTGGCCGGACCGCAGGGCGAGACTCGAGCAGCGAACGGCTCGTGGCCTCGAGCGCGGGCAGCCGAGGGCAGATGTCCCTGCCTCAAGCTGAGCCCGGTCGCCTTCGCCTACACCGATAACCTGCGTCACCATGATGCGCGCCTGGATTCTGCCGATGCTGCTCGTGCTCTGCGGCTCAGTCGCCGCGACTGGGCTGATCCTCGGGGGAAGTCCCGGCGCAGCCGCGGCACTGCTGCTGGTGTTCGTGCTGCTCGCAGGCGTGAACTCGCCCCTGATCTTTCCGAAATCGATCGGTGCACTGGAGGCACAACACCGCAGCACGGTCGACGGCCGCCCGATCGTCTACTGGCGGCCGGGCTGCACGTACTGTCTGCGCCTGCGCATACGGTTGGGCCGCAACCCCCGCCAGGTGCACTGGGTCAACATCTGGCGTGACTCGACTGGAGCGGCAGCGGTCAGGGAAGCCAACGACGGCAACGAGACCGTGCCGACTGTCGTCGTGGACGGTCAACCGCACACCAACCCCGATCCAACATGGGTCCGCAAACAGCTCTCCCCGTCCACGTGACCAGGAGCCAGTCCAACCGGACGTGTCCGATTCCTACAAGACCGCGCCCCAACTGCCTGCCTACGGTGGCCGCATGACTCCACGATTCGATGCGATCGGCATGGTGGCCTCCGACATGGCCGCCTCAGTCACCTTCTACCGCCGCCTCGGACTCGACTTCCCCGAGGGCTCCGAGAAACAGCCGCACGCCGAGGCCCAACTGCCGGGCGGGCTGCGCCTGATGCTCGACAGCGAGGAGACCATCCGCGAGTTCGCGCCGGAGTGGCAGCCGCCGAGCGGGGGCGGGCGTATGTCGCTGGCCCTGCTGTGCGAGAGCCCGACCGAGGTCGACGCCGTGTACGAGGAGATGGTGGGCGCCGGATACGACAGCGGGCTCAAGCCGTGGGACGCCGACTGGGGGCAGCGGTACGCGAGCCTGCTCGACCCGGACGGCAACGACGTCGGCCTGTTCGCGCCACTACCCGGTGCGTCCCAGTAGCTCGCCCAGCGGCATGCCCGCCAACTCCCGTACATCCCGGGCCAGATGAGCCTGGTCGGTGAACCCGGTCCGCGCCGCCGTGT
Organism: Streptomyces yerevanensis; assembly: GCF_000716805.1. Classification (NCBI taxonomy): domain Bacteria; kingdom Bacillati; phylum Actinomycetota; class Actinomycetes; order Kitasatosporales; family Streptomycetaceae; genus Streptomyces; species Streptomyces yerevanensis. Next base: position 3,468 of record NZ_JNWJ01000100.1, read on the forward strand.
CCGCGTAGGGCACTCCGGCGCGGGCCAGGGCGAGGGCGCGCTGCAGCCGTAGTACGCGGGCGAGGGTCTTGGGGCCGTAGCCGAAGGCGGTCAGTGAGCGGCGGTGCAACTGGCGGGCGCCGACGCCGAGTTCGTCGGCGGTGGCGGCGACGGGGCGGCCCGCGTGGAGGGCGGCGACGACCTGTTTCAGCAGCGGGTCGGGGGGTGCGGCGCCGGAGGCCCACCGCAGCGCCACCTCTTCCAGGCCGCTTGCCGGGTCGTCGGCCGCGTTCACGTGCGCGGTGAGGCGCCGCACCTCGGAGTGGGGGCGGAGGTCGGTCAACTCCACGCGGCGGTCACGCAGTTCGTGTGCGGGCACCCCGAGGAGGGTGGGCGCGGTGCCGGGGTAGAAGCGGACGCCCGCCCAGGATTGCGGCGTGCCCTCGGTGACGTACGCGTGTGTGTCGGGTCCGGCGACCAGCAGCCGTCCCTCGTTCCACAGGAGGTCCATGCAGCCGTCGGGCAGGACGTGCCCGGCGCCGGTGTCGGACGGGGTGTTCGTCCAGACGACGGCGCCCGCAAGCCGGGAGGGCCGCTCCGTGTACACGTACGCCAGGTTACGCCGCTCGGTTACGCCGCTCTCGTCCGATGCTCCTGCGGACTGACCCCGTACACCCGCTTGAAGGCGCTGGACAGGGCGAACGCGCTGCCGTAGCCGACCTGGCGGGCGATCGCGCCGATGGTGTCGTCGGTGTCGCGCAGCCGGTCCGCGGCGAGGGCGAGGCGCCAGCCGGTGAGATACGTCATCGGGGGCTCGCCCACGAGTTCGCTGAAGCGGCGGGCGAGTGCGGCCCGGGAGACGCCTGCCTTCGTGGCGAGCGAGGCGACGGTCCAGGGATGTGCCGGGTCGTCCTGGAGGAGGCGCAGCACCCGGCCCACTACGGGGTCCGCGAGAGCCCGGTACCAGCCGGGCGCCTCGGCTTCCGGGCGGGAGAACCAGACCCGTAGCGCGGCGATGACCAGCAGGTCGAGCAGCCGGTCGAGGACGACCTCCTGGCCGGGCTCGTCGCGCACGATCTCCTCGGTGAACAGCGGGGTGAGCGGGCACTCCCACTCGTCGGAGGTCAGGCGGAGCAGCGGAGGCAGGGCGTCGAGCAGCCGGCCGTTGATCTCGCCCTGCATGGTGTACGTCCCGATCAGTATCACTGTGGAGCCGTCGAGCCGGTCGCCCCAGGTGCGGACGCCGAGGTCCATGACCCCGTTCAGGGAGCGGCCGTCGGGGTAGAAGCATTCGGCGCCCGGCCCGATCAGCGCCTGCGGCGGGGTGGAGGGGGCGTCTGCGCAGGTGTACGGGTCGGGGCCGCGCGCGATGGCGAGGTCGCCGGCCCTCAGGAACAGCCGCTCGCCCTCGTCCGGGGTGATCCAGGCGTCGCCGCGGACCATGAGCATCACTGTGAGCGGGGCACGGTCTTCGACTCGTACGCACCACGGCGGATCGAAACACGCTCGGATCATGAAGGCGCCACGTGCGCGTGGACCCTCCAAAAGGCCTGCAAGGGCGTCCATGAGCCCAGAGTAGACGCGCGCTTATGGGAACGAGAGGTTCAGCGATGTTCCCTTTCCGCGCAGGGCAGTTCACTCGATTTCATGACGGAGAACACGCGGAACAAGACGCTTTTGGTGACGGGAGCCTCGGGCAAGACGGGGCGCAGGGTGGTGGAGGCGGCGCAGGCGGCGGGATTCGACGTACGGGCCGCGTCGCGCGGTGGCGCGGTGCGTTTCGACTGGGCCGACTCCGCCACGTGGGACGAGGCGCTGCGCGGCGCCGACGCGGCGTATGTGGCGTATCCGGGGGACATCGGCGCGCCGGGCGCCGCCGAGAGCATCGGTGCCCTCGCGCGGCGTGCGCTGGAGCTCGGCGTACGGCGGCTGGTGCTGCTGTCGGCGCGCGGTGAGGCGCAGGCGGAGCCGGCCGAGCGGACGGTACGGGAGTCGGGGGCCGAGTGGACGGTCGTGCGGGCGGACTGGTTCATGCAGAACTTCAGTGAGGGGCTGTTGCTGGAGGGGGTGCGCGGTGGTGAGTTCGTGTTCCCGGCGGGCGAGGTGCCGGTGCCGTTCATCGACGCGCGGGACATCGCGGACGTCGTGGTGAAGGCGCTCACCGACTCCTCGTACGTGGGGCGGACCCTGGAGATCACCGGGGCGCGGCTGCTGTCCTTCCGTGATGCCATGGCGGAGATCTCGGCCGCGGCGGGCCGGGAGATCCGCTATGTGCCGGTGTCGGTCAAGGAGTACGGCGCCATGCTGACCGATTTCGGGCTGCCGGCCGAGGAGGTCGCGTCCTTGCAGGAGGTCTTCGAGGCGCTGCTCGACGGCAGCAACGCGCAGACCACCGCCGGGGTCGAGCAGGTTCTGGGCCGCGCCCCGCGCGACTTCACGGACTTCGCGCGGGAGCACGCGGCGCAGGGGGTGTGGAAGGTCTAAGCGGTCTCGGGGAAGTGGGGTGCGTTCCCGCGTCGTCCGGTGCGGTACATCGGCGTGCTGCCGCATCGCCCCCGTACTGGACGTACTGGGGTGATGCGGCAGTGCGGCGAGGTGCCGTGCCGGGCGGCGCGGGGGCGTGCCTCACTTCCCCGAGACCGCTTAGCCCGGCGGTCGATCCTGCGCGGGCGGCTCGTCCCCGTTCTTCGGGGAGCTCTTCACATGTGTGCGCAGCCGTGAGGTCACGTCCTCCGGGGGAAGGAAGCGGGACCAGCGTTCCGGGAACTCGGAGGGCATGTCCGGGTCGTCGGGGTCGGCGGCGGCCCGGGCGGCGGCCGCGCGGGCCACGATGTCGGCGGCCTGTGCGGCGCGCAGCTGCTCGTTGACGGCACGGGCGGCGGCCGTGGCGGCGGCCGGCCAGACCCGGTCGATGGCGGCGTTGACGGCCGCTCCGACGAGTACGGCGAAGGCGGAGACGCCGATCCACAGCAGTACGGCGACGGGGGCGGCCAAGGAGCCGTAGATCGTGGGCCCTTCGACCGTGTTGGACAGATAGATCCGCAGCAGGAAGCTGCCCAGTACCCACATGCCGAGCGCGACCAGGGCGCCTGGCACGTCCTCGATCCATGGGGAGCGCACGGGCACGGACACGTGGTAGAGCGTCGTCAGGAAGACGATGGACAGGACGATGACGACGGGCCAGTACAGGACCTGTACGACGGTTGTCGACCACGACACGAGGTTCACCACGGCGTCCGGGCCCGCGACCATCAGCGGCAGTGCCACGGAGCCGATCAGCAGCGCCACTATGAACAGCAGGAACGCCATCAGCCGGGTCTTGACTATGCCGCGGACGCCGTCGAGGCCGTACATGACGGTGATGGTGTCGATGAAGACGTTCACCGCGCGCGAGCCCGACCACAGGGCGAAGAGGAAGCCGAGGGAGATGACGTCGGGTCTGCCGCCCTTCATCACGTCGTGCAGGATCGGCTGGGCGATCTCCGTGACGCCCTTGTCGGACAGGATCGTGCGCGAGGCCTCCAGCAGGTTGGTCTCGAGGCTGACGATGGTGTCGGCGCCGGTCCAGGAGTCCACGTAGCCGAGCAGTCCGAGCATGCTCAGCAGCAGTGGCGGCACGGAGAGCAGCGTGAAGAAGGCGGCTTCGGCCGCAAGGCCCAGGATCCGGTATTCGATGCAGGAGTTGACGGTGTCCTTGAGGAGCAGCCAGGCGGTCTTCCGCTTGGAGACATTCCGGTAGAGAGCACGTGCCCGGTGAAGCCGACCGGGAGGGCTCTCTGGTGTTTCACTTGCTGGCTGCACGTTCCTAACCGTATCGGTCGCGACGTGCGTTCTTCACCCTCCGCACTCGTAGGTGACGGCCGCCCTACCCGGGGGTAGTTTTCTGGCATGGCAACCGGCACCCACGCAGTGACGAACCAGGTTCCGCCCCTTGTCGGCTATGACGTCTTCGGCGCCGACCGGGTCCTGACGGAAGCGGTCGAGCGGCATCTCGACCCCGGGCTGCTCGACGAGGCGCTCGACGAGCTGTCGGCGCTGGGGCGCACCGCCGGTTCCGTGCAGGCCCAGGAGTGGGGGGTGCTGGCGAACGAGAATCCGCCCAGGCTGCGTACGCACGATCGCTACGGTCACCGCATCGACGAGGTCGACTTCCATCCGTCCTGGCACCGGCTGCTGGGCAAGGGCGTCTCGGCGGGCCTGACGGCGGCGTGGGCGCGGCCGGGCGGGCATCTGCGGCGGGCGGCCGGGTTTCTGGTCTGGACGCAGGTCGAGGCGGGCAACGGCTGTCCGCTGTCGATGACGCACGCGGCGGTGCCCGCGCTGCGCACGGCCCCTGAGCTCGCGGCCGAGTGGGAGCCGCGGCTCACGTCCACCGTGTACGACCAGGGGCTGCGGCCCGCCTCGCAGAAGGCGGGCGTTCTCTTCGGCATGGGCATGACGGAGAAGCAGGGTGGCAGCGACGTACGGGCGAACACGACGGTGGCGCGTCCGCTCGCCGAGGACGGGACGTACGAGCTGACGGGCCACAAATGGTTCTGCTCGGCACCGATGTCGGACGGTTTTCTGGTGCTGGCGCAGGCGCCGGGCGGGATCACGTGCTTCCTGGTGCCGCGTGTGCTGGAGGACGGTACGCGCAATGTGTTCCTGATCCAGCGGCTGAAGGACAAGCTGGGCAACCGGTCGAACGCGTCGAGCGAGATCGAGTTCGACGGGACCTGGGCGCGCCGGGTCGGGGACGAGGGGCGCGGGGTGCGCACGATCATCGAGATGGTCGCGGTGACCCGGCTGGACTGCGCGCTCGGTGCCGCCTCCCTGATGCGGCAGGCGGTCGCACAGGCCGTGCACCACTGCACCTACCGCGAGGCCTTCGGCGGCAAGCTGATCGACAAGCCGCTGATGCGCAACGTACTGGCCGATCTCGCCCTGGAGTCCGAGGCGGCGACGACGCTGTCGCTGCGGCTGGCCGCCGCGTACGACGACGGGAGCGAGCAGGAGCGGGCGTTCCTGCGGATCGCCGTGCCGGCCGCGAAGTACTGGGTGACCAAGCGCTGCACGCCGCTCGTCGTCGAGGCGTCGGAGTGCCTGGGCGGCAACGGATACGTGGAGGAGTCCGGGATGCCGCGGCTGCTGCGCGAGTCGCCGCTCAACTCCATCTGGGAGGGCGCGGGCAACGTCCAGGCGCTGGACATCCTGCGGGCCATGCAGCGCGAGCCGCACGCCCTGAACGCCTACCTGCAGGAGATCGGCCGGGCCCGTGGCGCCGACCACCGGCTGGACGGGGCGATCAAGAACCTGCTGGCCGAACTCGCCGACCTGGACGGCATCGAAGGCCGCGCCCGGCGCCTGGCCGAGCGGATCGCGCTGGTGCTCCAGGGCGCGCTGCTCGTCCAGTACGCGCCCCCGGAGGTCGCCGACGCGTTCTGTGCGTCGCGTCTCGGCGGGGACTGGGGAGCGGCGTTCGGGACCCTGCCGCACAGCCTGGACCTGGCCTCGGTGGTGGAGCGGGCGCGGCCCGTCTCCTAGTCGGGGCGTAGGAAGACATACGACACAAGGGGGGCGCGGTGTCGAACCGGCGCCTCCCTCTCGTACCACCTATTCCGGCGTATTCGCCCAGGCCCGGCGACATCTGACGTACCATCCCTCCCACGGCTCCCCACACTGTCCCGCCCGGTTCAACGCACTGATCGGAAAGGGCAGTTGGCCGCCAACGCGGGAGGAACAATGGCGTATCGAGGCAGGCACCGCCGCCGGAAGAAGGGGCGCGCGCTGCGCGCGAGCCTGGCCGGGACCGCTCTCGCCCTCACCGTCGCCGCGGGCCTCATCAGCACGTCACAGGCCGCGAGCAGCGACAATCCGGGCGCCCTCACCGCGCTCAGCTCCTCGTCCGAGACCGACAAGCTCCAGCTGCAGGAGAACCTCGTCGGCGAGGACACCCTCGACGCCCTCGAGAGCGAGATGGGCGGGAACATCGGCGTGGACGGCGTCCTGAAGAACGCCAACCACCAGATGCGCAACAGGGCCGACTGCGGCGCCCAGGAGAAGGCCGCGCTGCCCGTCGAGCCGGCCGCCACGCGCGCCTACTGCTGGGCGGACAGCGACGCGAGGACCCAGAAGTGGCTGCCCCAGTCGGTGACCACCTCCGGAGACTCCGACGAGGACGGCAGGTGGGGCTCCAACCGTGTGATCCTCTCCGGCTGGACGCACGACGGTCAGGCAGCGGGCGCGAAGGAGGACGAGAGCCTCGCCCGGGTCGCCTTCATCGACGCGAACGACCCGGTGAATCTCAAGTACCGCTGGGTCCTGCTGGTCGCCCCCCTGGACGGCGGCAAGGACTTCGAGGCCGTCCGCTCCCGTATCGGCGGCATGGTCTGGCACCAGGACAAGCTGATCGTCACCGCCAGGAACGGCGCCGTCGGCAACGACGCCCTGTACGTCTTCGACATGAACCGCATCCTGCGCGCCGACGTCATCAGCGGCGCGGTCGGCAAGGTGGAGGACGGCTGGTCGGCGCACGGCTACCGGTATGTGATGCCGGCCATGGGCTCGTACAGCCTCACCGGCGCCTGTGACGCCACCACGAACGACCGCGTCCCCTGCCTCGCCTCTGTCTCCCTGGACCGCACCTCCGCGCCGGACAGCCTGGTCGCCAACGAGTGGTTCCGCCCGGACAGCGGCGAGCCGGGCCGCGTATGGCGTTACGACTACAGCACCGTGAGCCACCGCACGGGCCTGCTCGCCACCGACACCCGCGGGCGCGTCCACGCCGAGGAGGCGTACGAGACCGACGCCGTCGGCCTGCAAGGGGTTCTCTCGCACCGGCCGAACGGCGCGAGCGAGCCGAACTGGTACGCCGGGCACGCACCGGGCGCGGGCGACGGGCACGGCACGCTCTGGCAGCAGAACAAGAGCGTCGCGAAGGCCGCGAAGTGCGGCGGTGACGAGTCGTACGCCTGCTGGGGGCGGGACACGCAGTCGCTGTCGTACTGGCAGGAGACCGGCGAACTGTGGACTCTGACCGGGCGGGCGACGACCTCGGCGAGCAAGGTGAACGACCTTCCCGGACGGGCGGCGGACAAGGTCACCGCGTGGCAGCAGAACGCCGTGTCCGAACGGGTGTTGTACGCGGTTGAGCTGTCCGCGGTGGACCGCTCGTTGGAGTGAGCCGTTAGTGAGCCGTTTTTTGAAGCGGGGCTCGTCTTCGTGGTATCGCTGACCCGCATGAGCATCGCTGTCACCACCTGGTCGCTGGAGCAGACCTCTCCGGCCGACCTGCTGCCCGCCGCCGAGCCGGCCGGCGACGTCCGGATCGTCCGCTCCGAGGTGCCCTCGCCGGAGTTCAGCCGCTTCCTGTACACCGCGGTCGGCGGCGACATCCGCTGGACCGACCGGCTGGGCTGGACGTACGCCCAGTGGCAGGAGGACCTCGATCGGCCGGAGGTCGAGACCTGGGTCGCGTACGAGCGCGGGACGCCCGCGGGATACGTACAACTGGAGGCGCAGGCCGAAGGCGTCGTGGAGATCGTCTACTTCGGACTGATCCCCGCCTTCCGGGGCCGGCGGATCGGCGGGCACCTCCTGTCGTACGGAGTCGCGCGCGCCTGGGACCTGGCCGAGCGCCGGCCTGGCAGGCCGCCGACGAAGCGCGTCTGGCTGCATACATGCAGCAAGGACGGGGAGCATGCGTTGGACAACTACCTGCGGCGCGGCTTCAAGCTCTTCGACACCAAGGTGGCCGAGGAGCCGGACATCGCCACCGCCGGCCCCTGGCCGGGGGCGCTGCCCGTCTGACCTGGTGAGACCGGGAAACACAAGCCCCGCGTCAGGCCTTGTGACCAACAACACCCTTGTCTCACGATACGGGACAAGGGTGTCCGCATCGCGGACGAAGCTGGACTCTGTCCAGATCGCCATGACACGCTTCCGTCATGTCTGGAACTGGAATTGCCTTGGTGAGTCGGCGGCACGTCGACCTCGGCCGCATGTCCAGCGCCATCTGTCCGGCGAGCTGAGCAGCTGCATCCGACAGGGCCTTCCGGTCCCGGGCAGCACCGCCGCCGAACCCCTCCCCTTTGCCTCGCCTTGCGCAATGACGCGCGCGTATGCCCCCATGCGCCCCTATGCGCAGGTCTGAGTCGCTCTCCCCGTCTGTCCCGAAGGACGTAAACCATGGCCGCCACCCCACAGAAGCCTGCTGCCGCCGCGCCCCGCCGCAAGGTGAGCCGTCACCGCGGCGAGGGTCAGTGGGCCGTGGGTCACTTCACCCCGCTCAACGGCAACGAACAGTTCAAGAAGGACGACGACGGTCTCAACGTACGGACACGCATTGAGACGATCTACTCCAAGCGGGGCTTCGACTCGATCGACCCCAACGACCTGCGTGGCCGGATGCGCTGGTGGGGCCTCTACACCCAGCGCAAGCCCGGGATCGACGGCGGCAAGACCGCGATCCTGGAGCCGGAGGAGCTGGACGACAAGTACTTCATGCTGCGGGTGCGGATCGACGGCGGCCGGCTCACCACCGAGCAGCTGCGGGTGATCGGCGAGATCTCGCAGGAGTTCGCGCGCGGCACCGCCGACCTCACCGACCGGCAGAACGTCCAGTACCACTGGATCCGTATCGAGGACATGCCCGAGATCTGGGAGCGCCTCGAAGGCGTCGGCCTGTCCACGACCGAGGCCTGCGGTGACACGCCCCGCGTCATCCTCGGCTCGCCCGTCGCCGGGATCGCCGAGGACGAGATCATCGACGGCACCCCCGCGATCGACGAGATCCACCGCCGGATCATCGGCAACAAGGACTTCTCGAACCTGCCCCGCAAGTTCAAGTCCGCGATCTCCGGCTCCCCGCTCCTCGACGTGGCGCACGAGATCAACGACGTCGCCTTCGTCGGCGTGAACCACCCGGAGCACGGCCCCGGTTTCGACGTCTGGGTCGGCGGCGGCCTCTCCACCAACCCCAAGATCGGCCAGCGTCTTGGCACTTGGGTGCCGCTGGACGAGGTCGCGGACGTCTACGAGGGCGTCATCTCGATCTTCCGCGACTACGGCTACCGGCGCCTTCGTACGCGCGCCCGGCTGAAGTTCCTGCTCGCCGACTGGGGTGTGGAGAAGTTCCGTCAGGTGCTTGAGGACGAGTACCTGAAGCGGAAGCTCATCGACGGCCCGGCGCCCGACCAGCCGGTGGCGCGCTGGCGCGACCACGTCGGGGTGCACCGGCAGCAGGACGGCCGCTTCTACGTCGGTTTCGCACCGCGGGTGGGCCGGGTGGACGGCACGACCCTCACGAAGATCTCCGAGCTGGCCGAGGCCCACGGCTCGGGCCGGCTGCGTACGACCGTCGAGCAGAAGATGATCGTGCTCGATGTGGAGGAGTCGAAGGTCGCCTCGCTCGTCGAGGGCCTGGAGGCGCTCGACCTCACCACCAAGCCGTCGCCGTTCCGGCGCGGCACGATGGCCTGCACGGGCATCGAGTACTGCAAGCTCGCGATCGTCGAGACCAAGGCGCGCGGGGCCTCGCTGATCGATGAACTCGAGCGTCGCATCCCCGAGTTCGACGAGCCCATCACCATCAACATCAACGGCTGCCCGAACGCCTGCGCCCGCATCCAGGTCGCGGACATCGGTCTCAAGGGCCAGTTGGTCCTGGACGACGAGGGCAACCAGGTCGAGGGCTTCCAGGTGCACCTCGGCGGCGCGCTCGGCCTGGAGGCCGGCTTCGGCCGCAAGGTCCGTGGCCTGAAGGTCACTTCGGAGGAGCTGCCGGACTACGTCGAGCGGGTCCTCAAGCGCTTCGAGGCGGAGCGCGAGGAGGGCGAGAGGTTCGCCACATGGGCGGCTCGGGCCAGTGAGGAGTCGCTGTCATGAGTCCTCTCGTGGTCGCGGCGATGAGCGTCCTCCTGCTCGCCGGTGCGGGTGCCGTATTCGGCGCCCTCGCAGGCCACGTACGCATGGATGCGGACGGAGGGCGGCAGCGGTGAGCGAGCGAGCCGCGCCCTTCTACTGCCCTTACTGCGGCGACGAGGACCTGCGTCCGAGCGAGCAGGGGCATGGCGCGTGGGAATGCGGAGCATGCAATCGAGCCTTCCAGTTGAAGTTCCTCGGGTTGCTTTCCCGCGGCGTGAGCCGAAGGAGCGCGACGGTGTCGGGAGACCGAGCGCGCGGAGGCCCCGACGAAGGAGGGGCTGAGCACGGTCGGTCTCCCGACACCGGCCATGGCGCTCCTTCGGATCACGCTCAAAAAGACAGTCTTCAGCGCACTGACGGTGGAGGGGACCAGATATGACGACGGTTCAGGCAGAGCCTGATATCGAGACGGATCCCGACGCGGAACTGAAGGCGCTCGCCGAGCAGGCGGGCCGTGACCTCGAGGACGCGTCCGCGCTCGAGATCCTTCAGTGGGCCGCGAAGACCTTCGGCAAGAAGTTCTGTGTGACGTCCTCCATGGAGGACGCGGTTGTCGCTCACCTCGCCGCCCGTGCCATGCCCGGCGTGGACGTCGTGTTCCTCGACACCGGCTACCACTTCCCCGAGACCATCGGCACCCGCGACGCGGTCGAGGCCGTGATGGACGTCAACGTCATCACGCTCACCCCGCGGCAGACCGTGGCCGAGCAGGACGCCGAGTACGGGCCGAAGCTGCACGACCGCAACCCCGACCTGTGCTGCGCGATGCGGAAGATCAAGCCCCTGGAAGAGGGGCTGACGAAGTACACCGCATGGGCCACGGGCCTGCGCCGCGACGAGTCCCCGACCCGGGCGAACACCCCGGTCGTCGGCTGGGACGAGAAGCGCCGCAAGATCAAGATCTCGCCGATCGCCCGCTGGACGCAGGACGACGTGGACGCGTACGTCACCGAGCACGGCGTCCTCACCAACCCGCTGCTCATGGACGGTTACCCCTCCGTGGGCTGCGCCCCCTGCACCCGCCGGGTGCTCGAGGGCGAGGACGCGCGCGCCGGCCGCTGGGCGGGCAGCGCCAAGACCGAGTGCGGGCTGCACGGCTGACCATGACCGCGACCATGAACGCGCTGCCGAGGAACCAGGAGAACCAAGTGACCGGAGCCACGATCTGGCTCACGGGTCTGCCGAGCGCCGGCAAGACCACGATCGCGTACGAGCTGGCCGACCGGCTGCGTGCGGAGGGCCACCGCGTCGAGGTGCTCGACGGCGACGAGATCCGTACGTTCCTGACGGCGGGCCTCGGCTTCAGCCGCGAGGACCGGCACACGAACGTGCAGCGCATCGGCTACCTCGCCGACCTGCTGTCCCGTAACGGCGTCAAGACGCTCGTTCCGGTGATCGCGCCGTACGCGGACAGCCGGGAGGCGGTACGCAAGCGCCACATGGCCAGCGGCACCGCGTACCTCGAGGTGCATGTCGCGACGCCGGTCGAGGTGTGCTCCGAGCGCGATGTGAAGGGGCTGTACGCCAAGCAGGCGGCGGGCGAGATCTCCGGGCTCACCGGGGTCGACGACCCGTACGAGGAGCCCGAGTCGCCCGATCTGCGCATCGAGTCGCACACCCAGTCCGTGCAGGAGTCCGCGGCCGCGCTGCATGCGCTGCTCACCGAAAGGGGTCTCGCATGACGACCGTCGCCACTGTCTCCGAGGAGACGGCCAGCCCGTACGCGCTGTCGCACCTGGACGCTTTGGAGTCGGAGGGTGTGCACATCTTCCGTGAGGTGGCGGGCGAGTTCGAGCGGCCGGTGATCCTGTTCTCCGGCGGCAAGGACTCCATC
>NZ_JNWJ01000101.1:0-15177 GCF_000716805.1 Streptomyces yerevanensis
TGGGTGGGGGGTGCGGGGTCGTGGGCCGGTGCGTCAGCCCGTCGCAGGGCGGGCATACGGCCCTTAGCTGGTACAGGGTGCGGGTTCTCCGAGACCGGAGCTACGCGACGGGCATAGGACGCACCGGCCCACGACCCCTCCCGCCGGAGGGAGGGCGCGGGGTTCGTCGGGGTGCGGGCTCCCCCCGGGGCGGGCTCGCCCGGGGCGCGGACTTGCTCAGGGCGCGGGCAGGCGCAGGCTTTTCAGGGGCGCGGGGCTGTATCGATTTGCGGCTCCGCCGCGATGGGGGTCCCCCCCCCGCTCTGGGGGTCCCCCCAGGCCCTTAAGGCACTGGGGGAGCAGCCGAGAGTGGGGGAGCGACCAGCCACGACGAACCCGCACTCGCCCGCGAACCCCAACTCCCCGCCCCGTGGGCGCCCCGCTGAACCGCCGGAGGTAAAAAGTTCGGTCCAGGGTTGAGCCGCCCGCCTCAGGGCTACGTATGGTCTGTTGAGGGGCGAACTGTCGGTTCGGTGAGAGGTGGCGGAGAGCGATGGCTCACGGTATGCGGATGGATACGCACTCCGGTTACCTCGACGGTGGAGGCAGGGACTGGCGGGACGCCGCCACCCGATACGCCCTGCTGCCGCTGCGTGTCTTCCTCGGCGTCACCTTCATCTACGCGGGGATCGACAAGCTCACCGACAGCGCGTTCATGTCGGAGGCCGGTTCCGGTTCGATCGGCGACATGATGCGCACGGTGCGCGACTCCTCGGCCATCCCGGAACTCGTCGACCTGTCCCTCAAGAACCCCGTCGGCTTCGCCTATGCCATCGCTTTCGGCGAGCTCGCCGTCGGCATCGGCACCCTGATCGGATTGTTCGCCCGGCTCGCCGCGTTCGGCGGTGCCATGATCTCCCTCAGCCTCTGGCTCACCGTGAGCTGGCCCTCGGACCCGTACTACTACGGCAACGACCTCCCCTACCTGATGGCCTGGCTCCCCCTCGTACTCGCCGGAGCGTCGGTGTTCTCCATCGACTCGATGCTGCGATCACGACGAAGGCAGCGAGCCGGCGCCTACTAGGCCCGACCAGGGCCTCCGGCTCAGGCCCAGCTCTTCCAGCTTTTAGCTCCGCGTGGGCGCCTCCCGTGTCTCCCGGGAAGCGAGGCTCTTGCGGCGGTGGCGTATCGCATGTGTCACCGTGCCCGCTGCTGCGGCCAGGCACAGGCCGCCGGTGACGAGAGGGATCACCGCGAACCAGGGGGTCTCCCAGAGCCCGCCCGCGTCGCCGGCGTAGATGATGCCGGTGAGCGTGAGGAAGACGCCCGCTATCAGTCGGCCGGGCTGGAAGTCATGACGTAGCACGGGCCACCTCCGCCTGTCCGACGCCGACCTCGAGGGTGAGGTCGAGCGTGCCGCCGTTCTTGGTGTTGCTCGTGGGCTTGAGGGTCCGTTCCTCATACTTGCCGGGGGCCACGTCCACGTCCTGCTTTCCGTCGCCGGGGAACTGGATGTCGCCGACGCCCACGTCGACGTTCAGCTTCACGGTCGCGTCGTCGGGCACGACGACCTTGAGCTGGCCCATGCCCACCTCGACGCTCGTCGTCAGGGTCTGGCCCTTGGCGAGGTCTATCCGGGTCAGATCCAGCGTGCCGACGCCGGTGCCGAGTTCGTACGTCGGCCGTACGTCCGCCGCTACGGCGGGCGTCCAGTTCGTGCGCACCCAGTGCGTGCTGATGTCCTTCGGGAGTGCCGCCGAGCAGGCCAGCAGGACCGCGGTGATGATCGCGAGGAAGACCGATCCCGCCCCCGTACGCCCCAGGAACGCGCTGACCGCTATGCCTGTGCCGAAGACGATGAGGGCGCTCGCCAGGCCGGCCTGGAGACTGGTGCCCAGCGCGTGGTCGTCCCAGGTCGCACCGGTGCCGAGGACGCCCGCCAGCAGGGCGAGCAGGAACACCCAGCCGCCGATCCAGCGAGGGCCGCGTGGCTTCGGCTCGCGCGTCCGTATGTCCGGGCGGTAGTTGCCCTGCGCGATATTGACCGCCGCCGCGATGTCCCGGTCCCGGGTGTCACCCGGGCCCCACAGATAACCTGTGCCCCCCACATGCGTGCCGTCCTTGACGATGGGGTCGCGCCACCAGGAGGAGAAGGAGTCGGGGACGGGCGGTGCCTGTGCCTCCGGTGGTGCGTCGGCCGCCGCCTGCGCGGCTAGCGGGTCGGGGCCGGGGGCGCCGCGCTGCCGCGACCAGTAACCGGCGCCCGCGAGAACCAGCGCGAGCGTGGTGGCGAAGGTGAGCACCCCGCCGTTGCCCAGCATGGACAGGAACACCCCGCAGCCGACCAGCGCGAAGAGCACGGCCGTCAGCGCCTGGCCGTCCACGCGGCCGGTGAGCAGCTTGCGCAGCTCGTTCTCGTCCTCGTCGTCGTAGGCCACGAACAGCCAGGCGAAGCCGTAGAAGATGAGGCCGATGCCGCCGCTCGCCGAGAGCACCGCGAGCCCGATGCGGAAGATCACCGGGTCCATGTCGCACTGCCGCCCGAGCCCCGCGCACACGCCGCCCAGCATCTTGTGCCGCCGGTCGCGCCGGAACTTGTGCGGGACCTCGGGCACGACCGGATCCCCGGGCGCGGGCGGGCTCCCGTGCGCGCGCGGTTCCTCACCCGCGGTGGCCGGGGCGCCGACGGCGGGCACCGTGTCCCGTGGCCCGGTGGGCGAAGCCTCGCCGGGGCCCGGGCCGGAGCCGGGTCCTGGACCCGTCGCGGCGTGCGTGTGATCTGTCATGTGTCCATGGTGACGGCCGCAGCGGTCCGGCGGCAGTCGGGACGACCCTGGACGAACCCTGAAATCGTCCCCGAGACATCGGGCCTTGATCCCCGAGGCGCCCGGTGCTTCGAAGATCAGGGGAGTCTCGGGGGTCGACCCTGATGTCCTGGCCCGCCTCGCGTGTGAATATCGATGGCATGCCGGAAGTCGCAGCTGTTCCCGTCGAGGACCCGCGGCCGCCGCGCAAGCTCTACCGCAGCAGCGACGGACGCTGGCTCGGTGGCGTGGCGCGGGGGCTCGCCGGGCATCTCGGTCTGCCTGTGGTCTGGGTGCGGCTGGTCTTCGTCGGACTGTTCATGGCCGAGGGCCTCGGGGCCTTGCTGTATGCGGCGTTCTGGTTCTTCGTGCCGCTCGGCGTCGGAGGCGTGGACACCGGGCGGCCTCCGGCCCTCGCCACCGAGACCTCCACCGACGGGCGCCGCAGACTCGTCGCCCGCAAGCCCGACAAGGGCCAGATCGTCGCGCTGCTCGCGATGGTCGTGATCGCCCTGATCTTCGTCGGCAATGTGGACCTGAGCGGCGGGACCAAGGCGTATCTCTGGCCCGTCGTCCTCGTCGGCGCGGGCGTGGCCCTGGTCTGGCGCCAGGCGGACAACGCGCGGCGGGCCCGCTGGATGGAGGTAGGCCGCCACCGGCGCACGCTTACGCTGGCCCGCTCAGCGGCCGGAGTCCTGCTGGTCACCGTGGGCGTCTCCGGGATATTCGTCCTCCAGGGCTCCGCCGCCCACCTCGGCTCGGTGTTGCAGGCGGCGCTCGCGGTCCTCGTCGGCATAGCACTGCTCGCCGGCCCCTATCTCGTACGCATGACTCAGGACCTCTCCGAGGAGCGGCTGATGCGTATCCGTGCCCAGGAGCGGGCGGAAGTGGCCGCCCATGTCCACGACTCGGTACTGCACACCCTGACGCTGATACAGCGGAACGCGGAGAACGCGGGCGAGGTCCGCCGCCTCGCCCGCGCCCAGGAGCGCGACCTGCGCAACTGGCTCTACAAACCGGAGGGCACCGGCAAGGACGAGGCCGACGAGCCGGACACCCTCGCTGAGGCGGTCCGGCGCAGCGCGGCGGAGGTGGAGGACAAGCACGGCGTCCCCATAGAAGTCGTGGTCGTCGGCGACTGCCCGCTCGACGAAAGAATCGGAGCCCAGATGCAGGCCGCGAGGGAAGCGATGGTGAACGCGGCCAAGTACGGTGGCGAGGGCGGCGCGGTGCAGGTCTACGCCGAGGTCGAGGGCAGGACGGTCTTCGTGTCCGTCAGGGACCGCGGCCCCGGCTTCGACCTGGACGCGATACCCGCCGACCGCATGGGCGTCAGAGAATCGATCATCGGCCGCATGGAGCGCAACGGCGGCACAGCCCGGCTGCGCGCCGTGCCGGACGGCGGCACGGAGGTCGAGCTGGAGATGGAGAGGGCGGAGACATGAGCGAGGCGAACGAGCCGACCGGGACGGTCGAGCCGGGCGATGGCGGGGCCGCCGAGCCCGACGCCCCGGCGGGCACACCCGATGCGGCGGACGCCGGGCCCGGTCGGCGGGTCCGCGTGGTCCTCGTCGACGATCACCGCATGTTCCGTACGGGGGTCCAGGCGGAGATCGGGCAGACCGAACGGACGGGTGTCGAGGTGGTCGGAGAGGCTGCCGACGTCGACCAGGCCGTCTCGGTCATCACGGCGACACGGCCCGAGGTCGTCCTCCTGGACGTGCACCTTCCGGGCGGCGGCGGTGTCGAAGTCCTGCGCCGCTGCGCCGCGTTGATGGCGGATGCCGAGCAGCCCGTACGGTTCCTCGCGCTGTCCGTCTCCGACGCCGCCGAGGACGTCATCGGCGTCATCCGGGGCGGTGCGCGGGGCTATGTGACGAAGACCATCACCGGCACGGACCTCGTCGACTCCGTCTTCCGCGTCCAGGACGGCGACGCGGTCTTCTCCCCGCGCCTGGCCGGCTTCGTCCTCGACGCCTTCGCCTCCACCGATGCCCCGCCCATCGACGAGGACCTCGACCGCCTCACCCAGCGCGAGCGCGAAGTTCTCCGCCTCATCGCCCGCGGCTACGCCTACAAGGAGATCGCCAAGCAGCTGTTCATCTCGGTGAAGACGGTGGAGTCCCACGTCTCGGCGGTCCTCAGAAAGCTCCAGCTGTCGAACCGCCACGAGCTGACCCGGTGGGCAACGGCACGACGGCTGGTCTGACCGTCAGTCGCGAATCACACCACCCGCGTAGCTCCCGCGAACGGCATCTCGTCCAGTGGGGCCAAGCGGACCGGGGCCGAAGGGTTGGGGGCGTGGATCATCTGGCCGTTGCCCACGTAGAGGCCCACATGGCTGATGCTGGAGTAGAAGAACACCAGGTCACCGGGGCGGAGTTCGGAGCGGGGGATGCGCTGGCCGGCGTCGATCTGGGCATACGTCGTGCGAGGCAGCGAGATCCCCGCGGAGCGGTACGCGGCCTGCATGAGGCCCGAGCAGTCGAAGGCGTCGGGGCCGGTGGCGCCCCATACGTACGGGCTGCCGAGCTTGTCGTACGCGTACGAAATCGCAGCCGCAGCCCGGGAGTTGGGAGCCGCGGCGGTCGAGCCCGCATCCCGCGGGGCGGAGCGTGAGGCGCGGGCCGTGGCGGCGTCGTCCGCGCCGATCCGGGCGCGCTGTTCGTCCGTCAGGCGGGACAGGAGCCGCCGGGCTTCGCCCAGCTTTCCGGTGACCGTCTTCTTGTGCCGGTTCAGCGCCGCCTGCTGGGACTTGAGCGAGGCCAGCTCGACATGGGCGGCCCCGCGCAGCTGCTCGATCTCGCGCAGTTGGCCGCGTACGCGCGAAACTGCCGAGGCCTGTCGGCTGCCGGCGCGTTCGGCGAACGCGGCCTCGTCCAGGTACTGATCGGGGTCCGAGGAGAGGATGAGCCGCAGCGCGGGGTCGAGGCCACCGTCCCGGTACTGCGCGGCGGCCACCGAACCCAGCGCGTCCCGCTCGGAGTTGAGCCGCTCCGTCCGGCGGGCGGCCTCGTCCTGGAGGGAGTCCACCCGGTCCTCCGCCTTGTCGGCCTTCTCCTTCGCCCCGTTGTACTTCTCGGTGGCGACCTCCGCCTCCTGGTACAGCTTGTCGACCTTCGCTCTCACCTGATCCGGTGTCAGCCGCGGCTCGGCGTGCCCCGCCCCGTCGAAGGAGGTAGCACTCGCCGCGCCCGCGAGCGCGATCGTGAAGGCTGTGCGGGCCGTATTGCCGCCGAGCGAGCGCTGTCTTGGCTTGCGGTGCGCTGCCACCTGGACACACTTCCTTCCCGAAGGGGAACTTCCGTACGACCGCGGAGCGATGACGCCCCTGGCGTCCGGCGGCGGCCCGCACAGGGGGAGCGGGCCGCCGCCGGATCTTCTCGGCGGTGATGCCCGGCTGCCGCCCCTGGCCCGGGCGGCGGTGGGGAGCCGGTCACCTGGGGAGGGACGCTAAACCTGAGAGGGCGGGCTTGGTGACGCCATGTACGGAACTGTCGGGACTGAGCCGTGCGGTGACCGTATGTGACCGTGATCCCGGCCTGGTGCCGTCGAGTTGGCGCGGGGCGTTGATCGATGCGGGGGTTGTGGAGGACCGGGCGGCGCGGCGGTGCTATGGGTCCGTCAGCGTCTGTCGGGGTCCGTCAGTCTCCGCAGTACGGGCTCCGCCCAGGGGCGCGGGGCGGTGTGAGGCCGTACACGAGCCCCCGATTAAGCTCCGGCTTCATGGACGTACTCATCCATCTCTTCGTCGGCCTGCACATCATCGGTATCGCCGCACTCCTCGGCGGCTTCCTCACCCAGATGAAGGCGATGGGCGAGGGCACGGCCCGCTTCGGGCCCGCGATGCTCCACGGCGCGTTCACGATGCTCGTCACGGGCGTGATCCTGGTCGGCCTCAACCAGGCCGACGACCAGACGGTCAACAACATCAAGATCGGCGTCAAGCTGGCGTTGCTGATCGTGATCCTGGGCCTCGTGTATGTGAAGCGGGACGAGGAGAAGGTGGAGAAGGGCCTGTTCGGGCTGGTGGGCGGGCTGACCATCGCGAACGTCTTCATCGCGGTGCTCTGGACCTGACGGGCCTTGGAGAGCCGTAAGAACCGCCCCTTGAAGAGCCCCAAAAAGGGCTCACGCGCGCGTGCATCCCAAAAAGGGGTCCACGCGCGCGTGCCTCATGCCGGGCGGACCACGCTGTGGATCGGCATGTAGTAGATCGACTCCTCGCGGACGTACGCACCCGGCTTCGGGGCGTGGATCATCATGCCGTCGCCGAGGTAGAGGCCGACGTGGCTGATGTCGTCGTAGAAGAAGACGAGGTCGCCGGGCTGGGCGCTGGCGACCGAGACCTGGGTGCCGATCTTGACCTGGTCCCAGGTGGTGCGCGGGAGGGTGACGCCGGCGGCCTTCCAGGCGGCCTGGGTGAGGCCGGAGCAGTCGTAGGAGTCGGGTCCTGACGCGCCCCAGACGTACGGCTTGCCGGTCTGGGAACGGGCGAAGGCGAGCGCCTTCTCGCCCTTGGCGGTCGAGGTGCCCGCGGAGCTGCCCGTGCCGGTCGAGGTCCCCGCGCCGGTGGAGGGCGCGGGAGTCTGCTGGGCCTGCTGCTGTTGGCGGCGCTGTTCCTCCGCGGCCTGCTGCTGCCGCGCCAGCTCCTCCGCCTTGCGCTGGGCCTCCTCCCGCTTCTCCCGCTCGATCGCCGCGAGCCGCGCCTTCTCCTCGGTGGTCAGCCGCGAGAGCAACTGACGCGCCTCGGCGAGCTTGCGCTGAACATCCGCCTTGGACGACTTCAGGGTGTTCTCGGTCTTGGTGAGCGACTGAAGGCTCTCGGAGGCCTCCTGACGCCGCTGCGTCATCTCGGACTGCTGCGTCGCGTAGTCCTCGACGGCCTGCTGCTGACGGCTGGTCAGCCGGTCCATCAGCTGGTTCTGGTCGAAGTAGTCCTGCGGGTTGTCCGCGAGCAGCAGAGACGCGGTGTCAGGGGCGGCGGCGCCCGTGCGGTACTGCGCGGCGGCGAACGTACCGAGCTCCTCGCGCGCCTCGTTGAGCTTCTGCGTGCGCGAGGCCACCTCGTCAAGGAGGTTGTCGGCCTTCTTGCGCTGCTTGCTGCTCTTCTCCTTGGCGCCGTTGTACTTCTCGGTCGCCGTCTCCGCCTGCTGGTAGAGGTCGTCGACCTTCTTCTGGACTTCGTCGAGGCTGGGCTGCGGCTCCGCGGAGGGCGAAGCGTTCGCGGTCTGCGACAGGAGAGCCACCGAGGTGAGAGCGGCGGTGGCGAGGGCAGGGGTACGTATGCCCTTGGGACTGGACGACCGCGCTTTGCGGTGTGGCGCCACGAAGGCGACTCCTTCCGTGCTCCGCCTACCGAGTTAGCTGTCGGGTTCGGGCGTGTGCTTCGGAAGGTTTGCCCTACGGTCCTTGTCCCCTGAGGGAGTTGGACCGATTCACCCCAAAGGTCGGTGGGTCCCCGGCTCCGGGCGGCCACGAGGGCGTTCCGGACTCGGCGGGAGCCGCACGGCCCGGCGACGTTCGCCGGTGGGGGTCGAGCGGCCCACTGCGAAAGCTAACCAACTCGTGTGGCTCTTGTGAAGGTTGATGAGCGAATTGTCCGATACGTTTTCGTGACCTTAGCCTCAGGTGCCATGATCCGTCGCCGACCGTGACGGGACGGTCCTGGAGGGTGAGAGAAATCCCGGCAGGCTCCCGGCAGGGTCGTACCGGCCGAGTTCTCAGGGCGGCGGCGAGGTGTCGGTGGGGGAGCCTAGACTCGGAGAGCGATGAGCAGCCTCTTTGATGACAGCTTCCTGGCGGACCTCAAGCCCTCGCGGGACCACGAGGAAGAACCCCCGCCGCCGCCCGAGGACGAGCACGTGCCGGAACAGGTTCCGGACGATCTGTTCGGCGGGAAGTTCGACGTGCCGCCGGACCGGGAGGCCTACTACCGCGATGGCGCCCCGCGCCCCCACGTGGACGCGGCCACGCTCCTGGAGGGGCTGAACGACAACCAGCGCGCGGCGGTCGTGCACTCCGGCTCCCCCCTGCTCATCGTGGCCGGCGCCGGCTCCGGCAAGACCCGTGTGCTCACACACCGGATCGCGTACCTGCTCGGCGAGCGGAATGTGCATCCGGGCCAGATCCTCGCGATCACCTTCACCAACAAGGCCGCGGGCGAGATGAAGGAACGCGTCGAGCACCTCGTCGGCCCGCGCGCGAACGCGATGTGGGTGATGACCTTCCACAGCGCGTGCGTCCGCATCCTGCGCCGGGAGTCGAAGAAGCTCGGCTTCACGTCCTCGTTCTCGATCTACGACGCCGCCGACAGCAAGCGCCTCATGGCCCTGGTCTGCCGCGACCTGGATCTCGACCCGAAGCGCTTCCCGCCCAAGTCGTTCAGCGCCAAGATCTCGAACCTGAAGAACGAGCTGATCGACGAGGAGGACTTCGCCGCCCAGGCCTCCGACGGCTTCGAGAAGACCCTCGCCCAGGCCTACGCGATGTACCAGTCGCGGCTGCGCGAGGCCAACGCCCTCGACTTCGACGACCTGATCATGACCACGGTCAATCTCTTCCGGGCCTTCCCTGACGTCGCCGAGCACTACCGCCGCCGCTTCCGCCACGTGCTCGTGGACGAGTACCAGGACACGAACCACGCGCAGTACGCGCTGGTGCGTGAGCTGGTCGGGCCCTCCGGCCCCGAGGACGACCCGGGCGAGCTGTGCGTCGTGGGCGACGCCGACCAGTCCATCTACGCCTTCCGCGGCGCTACCATCCGCAACATCCTCCAGTTCGAGGAGGATTACCCGGACGCGAAGACGATCCTCCTGGAGCAGAACTACCGCTCCACCCAGACGATCCTCACCGCAGCCAACGCGGTCATCGAGCGCAACGAAAGCCGCCGCCCCAAGAACCTGTGGACCAACGCGGGCACGGGCGCGCGCATCACGGGCTACGTCGCCGACACGGAGCACGACGAGGCGCAGTTCATCGCCGACGAGATCGACCGGTTGACGGACGCCGGTGAGGCGAAGGCGGGCGACGTCGCCGTCTTCTACCGTACGAACGCCCAGTCCCGTGTCTTCGAGGAAGTCTTCATCCGCGTCGGCCTGCCCTACAAGGTCGTCGGCGGCGTCCGCTTCTACGAGCGCAAGGAAGTCCGGGACGTCCTCGCGTACTTGAGAGTTCTCGCCAACCCGGAGGACTCCGTACCGCTGAGGCGGATTCTCAATGTCCCCAAGCGAGGCATCGGCGACCGGGCCGAGGCGATGATCGACGCACTCGCCTCGCGGGAGAAGATCAGCTTCTCGCAGGCGCTGCGCCGCGTCGACGAGGCGTATGGCATGGCGGCCCGCTCGACGAACGCCGTCAAGCGGTTCAACACGCTGATGGAGGACCTGCGGACCGTCGTCGAGTCGGGCGCGGGCCCAGCGACCGTCCTGGAAGCGATCTTCGAACGCACCGGCTACCTGGCCGAGTTGCAGGCCTCCACCGACCCACAGGACGAGACCCGCATCGAGAACCTCCAGGAACTCGCCGCCGTGGCCCTGGAGTTCGAGCAGGAGGCCGGTGAGGGCGAGGCGTCGGGCGGGCTCTCCGACTTCCTGGAGCGGGTCGCGCTCGTCGCCGACTCCGACCAGATCCCGGACGAGGAAGAGGACGGCTCCGGCGTCATAACGCTGATGACCCTCCACACCGCCAAGGGCCTCGAATTCCCCGTGGTGTTCCTGACCGGCATGGAGGACGGCGTCTTCCCACACATGCGCGCCCTCGGCCAGACCAAGGAGCTGGAAGAGGAGCGGCGACTCGCGTACGTCGGTATCACGCGCGCGCGGGAGCGGCTGTATCTGACGCGGTCCTCGATGCGCAGCGCCTGGGGGCAGCCCTCGTACAACCCGCCGTCCCGATTCCTGGAGGAGATCCCGGACACACATCTGGAGTGGAAGCGGACGGGTTCCATGGGAGCGGTGGCCTCCGGCCCTGCGGCGGGCGTGGCGGCCTCTCTGTCGTCCTCCCGCTCGCGGTCGGCGGCCTCGGGCGCCTCCGGCTTCGCGACGCGGCGGGGCGGGGCCACGGAGAAGCCGGTGGTGTCGCTGGCGGTGGGGGACCGGGTCACCCACGACCAGTTCGGGCTCGGCACGGTGGTCGGCGTGAAGGGCACGGGGTCGAACGCGGAGGCGACGATCGACTTCGGGGACACCAAGCCGAAGCGGCTGCTGCTGCGATACGCGCCGGTGCAGAAGCTGTAGCCCTGCGGGGCTTGGCGGCCCGCGGCGGGGCGGGTCGGTTACGTCGGGTTGAGGCCGTGGCTGCGGAGCCACGGCAGAGGGTCGATCGCGCTGCCGCCGCCCGGGCGTACCTCGAAGTGGAGGTGCGGGCCCGTCGAGTTGCCGGAGTTGCCGGAGAACGCGATCGGGTCGCCGGCCTTCACCTCGGTCCCGGAAGCGACCTTGTAGGTGGAGAGGTGGCAGTACCACGTCTCCGTACCGTCCTTCGCGGTCACGATCGCCATGTTCCCGTACGCGCTGTTCCACTCCGTACGGACGACGCCGTCGGTCGCGGCCATCACCGTCGTGCCGTACGAGACGGGGAAGTCGATGCCCGAGTGCACGGACATCCAGTTGATGCCGGCCTGGCCGTAGTAGGCGCTGAGCCCGCGCTGCTCGACCGGCAGCGCGAACTTCGGACGCAGCCGCTCCTTGCGCGCCGCCTCCGCCGCCGCCCGTTTCTTCTCGGCCTCCTGCTGGGCCTTGAGGTCGATCCGCTCCTGTGTACGGCTCGCCCGGTCGGCGAAGTCGTCCGCGTCCGCGGTCAGGCTCTCGAGCTGGGTGTCCAGCTTGTTGTTGGCGGTCGCCGGCTGCACGGCGGTCGTGCTGGCCGCGGCCGTCGTCTCGTTGCTCTCGTTCCCGTTCCCGCTGCCCACGGATGCCGCCGCGATCCCGGCCACACCCATCACACACGCGGACGGCACGGCGACCGTCAGCAGAGCGGAACGCTTGGGCGGGGTACGGCGACGGGAGCGGGATGCGGTGCGTGACCCCGAGCGGGGAGCCGGGAGGGTGGCGACGGGGGTGGCAGGGGCGTCCGGGGAGGTCTCTTCGGCGCCGTCGAGGAGAGGGAGTTCGTCGTGGCTGCCGGTGGCGGTGTCGGGGTCCAGGTCGTCGGAAGGGCTGAACTCGTCCTCTATAGAGGCCTGTTGTTCGTACGTGACCTGCTCGAAGATCGCTGTGGCCTGCTGGTCGTACGGCTCGTGTTGCTCGTACGACTCGTGCCGCTCACCGCCGTCGGAGTTCCACGCCGTCGCGTCGTACGCACCCGAGTCGAAGGTCTGCGTGTTCCACTGCTGGGCCTGGCCGATCGGTTCGGCCTGAAGCCAGGCGTTCGCGTCCCACTGACCGCTGACGTCGGGGCCCGTGGACTGCGCTGGGATCCCGGTCAGCCGCTGGTGACCGGAGGTGTCCGTCCAGAGGCCGGTCGCGTCGTGGCTGCCGGTGTCGTACGTGGCGTGGTGCTGGGCCGCGTACGGGTCGTAGTTCGGCGTCGGGTGACCGCTGAACGTCTGGTGACTGCCGGACCACTGCGTGGCGTCGTACGAACCCGTGCCGCCGCTGCCCGGCAGGTCGCCGAAGAGGGGGTCGGTCTCGAAGCTCGTCGTGGCCTCGAAGGGCGTCGCCGCGCAGGCACCCGGTGCACCGTATGTGTCGTAGACGCCGGTGGGCGCCGCGTCAAAACCGGTGGCGGTGTAGGCGTCGTACGTGGTGAAGTCGCCGTACTGGATCCCCTGCTCGCCATACGACGCGAAGTGCGTCGAGGCGGCTTCGGGAGCCGCGGCCGGGGGCGCTACGGTCCCCGACGGGTGACGGTCGTTCACCAACTTCTCTTTCGCCTCGACGACAGGGGCGCTGGCAGAGCAGTGCGGTGACTGTACCCGGCGGTACGCGGGCGCGACAATCTTCGGCTTCCATCCCCCGTTCAGGAAACGGGCATTCAGCTGCCTTTCGGCGGACTGCGGGCGCGACTTTGGCCTTTCGTACGAAGAGTGTTCGACGGCGTGGGGGTGTTTCCGGGTGTTCGACCGGCGCCCGGGAGCGTGTTGCGACTACGCCACGGTCAGTCCGCCGGCGCGGGCGGCGGCGGGAACTCCCGCCGTCTCCTCGAGGTCGAGTGCCTGCCGTATGCCGGCCGCGACCGCTGGGTGCACCGGCAGGGCGAGGTGACCGATCCCACTCACCCGTACGTTCTGTGTGAGCAGGTCAGGGTGCTCGACACAGGCCGTCTCCAACGGGTCCATCAACTGGTCTAGATCGCTCCAGAAGCTCACAAACCGGGTCCGGCAGGCCGGTGCGGGCTCGCGCAGTTCCTCGAGCACGGTGGAGCCGGGCCGCATCTGCCGCACGATCGGATGCGCGTTCATCAGCGGCACCACGCGCGTGCCCGAGTGCGGTGTGCCCAACGTCACAAGCGTCCGCACGCGGATGTCGCCGCCCAGACGCTGCACGTAATAACGCGCGATCAGCCCGCCGAGGCTGTGGCCGACGACGTCCACCTCCTGTTGACCGGTGCGCTCGCAGATCTCCTCTATGTGCCGGCCGAGCAGCTCGGCAGCGGTACGTATGTCGCAGGTCAGGGGGGAGTAGTTGAGCGACTCGATCTGTTGCCTGCCGTGCTGCGCGAGGGAGCGGCGCAGCAGCACGAACACCGAGCGGTTGTCTATGAATCCGTGGAGGAGGACGACCGGGGGCTTGGACTGGGTGGGCAGGCGAGTGGCCTCGGCGTCACGGTCGGTCTCGGTCGCGGTCCCAGCGGTGAGGTCGTCGGGTGCGCGGCGAGGCCTGGGGACTGAGGCGGGGACGAGGGTGGGGGAGGGCGAAGTGGCGCCCTGGCGGCGTTCTTGGGTGATGCCCGTGGGATAGAGGATCAGGTGTCCCGCGAGGATCGCGACCTCAAGGGCCGTGGCTTTCAGGAGAGTCAGCGAGAGTCCGGCCAGTCTGTTGGGCAACAGTCGTTGACAGAGCGGCAAAAGCGGATAAAAGGGCAGTACTGCCCTGGTGACCTTCATGGCCGACCTCCCGTCGGCGCACGGAAGGACGGCCTTGTCCCCCGTGTGCCCTCATGGGAAACCGCCGACGAGAGCAACGACGGTGCACGGGTGGCGTTTATCACGTCCGTGGAACGACGGGGCCTCCCGTCGTCGTGCATTCGCCGATATGCCGCACCATCCGGCCGCGTGGCTGGCGGCGCGGAGGTGCAGCGACCTCGTGGCGGCTCCCCTTGCGCCCGGCCCGGCTGTGGCCCATGTGCCCCAGGGTGCGGGATCGGTGCGCGGCGAACTTGTCCCATCGTGTGATTTCCCCCTCGGTCTCCACCGCGAAACTGCCGGTTGCGGGATGGTGGCGATAACGTTCGTTCACTCCCCGGCCGACGCGGTGCGGGGTGGCTGTGCCGCTGGGTACACCTGACGTGGGCTGACATGAAGCGGTTGCGACGAGTCGCCGTCGGCGTCCTGAGGTGTTATCAGTCGATACAAGCCGGTGCGGGACGGTAACAGGTTGATTTGGTTTTTTGCTAGATGCGGATTCCTGCAGTCCGGTTTCTCTGGAGATCTTGTCGGTTCATGGAGGCAGCAGTGATGGGTGTGGCATCCGGTCCGATCCGCGTGGTGGTGGCCAAGCCGGGGCTCGACGGTCACGATCGTGGGGCCAAGGTGATCGCGCGGGCGCTGCGTGATGCGGGCATGGAGGTCATTTACACCGGCCTCCACCAGACGCCGGAGCAGATCGTCGACACCGCGATCCAGGAGGACGCGGACGCGATCGGGCTCTCCATTCTTTCCGGGGCCCACAACACGCTTTTCGCCGCCGTCATCGAACTCCTCAAGGAGCGCGAGGCGTCGGACATCAAGGTCTTCGGCGGCGGAATCATCCCCGAGGCGGACATTCCGCCCCTTAAGGAGAAGGGTGTCGCCGAGATCTTCACGCCCGGGGCCACCACGGCGTCGATTGTGAACTGGGTCAGGGCCAACGTTCGGCAGCCGGCGGGGGCGTAGGGCTCCGCCGGGGTGCGGTAGGCCGGGGCTGGGGTGGGAGGGGTTCCTTTTCCCCAGCCCCGCCCCTTCCCGAAGCCGGGGGCTGCGCCCCCAGGCCCCCCGCCAGGGGGTGGGGGGTGACAGTCGTGTCGCGGCTGCGGGTGCGTCGTGGCTGGTCGCGCAGTTCCCCGCGCCCCTGAAAACCTGCGCCTACCCGGGCCCCGGGAAAGCCCGCACCCCCAACCCCCGTCGCTTAGCTCCGGTCTCGGAGAACCAGGGCCTTGTACCAGGCCAGGGTCGTATGCCCGCCCTGCGACGGGCTGACGCACCGGCCCACGACCCCGCACCCCCCACCCACCCCAGGGGCGCGGGGAACGGCGC
>NZ_JNWJ01000102.1:0-14440 GCF_000716805.1 Streptomyces yerevanensis
TGCCACACCGCGAGGTACGCGGCCCGCGCGGGATCGGCGCCTTCGAGCTTCGCGATGATCGTCGCAAGCAGAGCGGTGCGCCAGGAGTGCTCGGCCACCGACTCCGGGTCGCGTACGCCGGCCATCCACCAGCCGGTGCGCTTGGTCTGCTTCAACGTCCCCGCCTCGTACAGGAAGCGCGCCACCGCGGACAGGTCTTCGGCCACTGTCGGGCTCCTCTCACGCCTCGGCTGGGGGTACCTCCCACGCCCTTAAGGCAGTGGGGGAGGATCGCGTAACGGATGCTTTCCAGCTCCCGGTGCCCGCGCGCCGACAGCTCACGGCTATCCAACATCACAGGCAGCCGGTCGCGCAGGGCACGGTCTGCTGTGACCGCATCCGCAGCGGAGCGCGGCGACGACGGCCGCGTAACAGCCGTCGAGCTGTGGAGCACTGATGGATCGTGGGCTCGCGACCGAGCAGGACGGTCCGGCCCGCGGTGAAGGCGGACAAGGGCGTTGCCAGTTCGCACGACATCAGCCGCATCGTCTCCCGTCGGGACCTGTTGTCAGTGGCCTGATCTAGAGTTCCGGTCACTTGATCGCTGCGGGTGCAGGAGGCACACATGGGGTGGGTGTCGGCCGGCGACTATGAAGTTGCCCTAGACGACGGCAAGGTGGTGTGCCGCAACGCGGCGGGGAGGCGGTTGAAGTCCGTGCCGCCCAAAATCGCCGACGATCCGGCCGTGATGGGCCTGCGTCAGCTCGTCGAATGGCTGGAACGGCACGAACACCGGTGCCTGACCGACGTGGAGCGCTGGATGGTGCGCTCCCTGCCGGTGCCGTTCGCCGTCCTCGCGCAGGTGTGGCCCGACCCGGCGTGGCAGGCGGCACTGCGCGATCTCGTCGTCACCGGGGAGGACGGCGAAGTGGCCGGATTCCTGCGGGACGCCGACCCCGAGCGCGGCCTCGGCCTGGTCGACCTCGACGGCGACACCGTCCGCATCACCCCCGGCCTGGTCCGCCTCCCGCACCCAGTGCTCCTCGAAGACCTGGAGGACCTGCGGGAGTTCGCCGTCGAACTCGGCGTCGAGCAGCGCGCCCAGCAACTGTTCCGCGAGGTCTGGCAGCGGCCCGCCGCGCTCGACACCGAGGGCACCTCCGTCGAGGAGTACGCGGGCGGCGCCTTCAAGGAACTGCGTTTCCTGCACGGCAGGGCGGCCCAGCTCGGCTATCGCGTGCGCGGCGGGAACGCCGTCTGCTCTGTCCTGGAGGACGGCCGGGGCGTCGAGGCTCGGGTGTGGATCGGCGACTACGAAGGCTACGAGGAGACCGAGACCGGTCCCCTGACCTTCACCGACTCGGCCGGCCGGGCCCTCAAGCTCGGTCAGGTCGGGCCGGTGGCCTGGTCGGAGGGTATGCGCATGGCGGCCTCGCTGTACGCCGGGCGGGACATCGAGGACGAGGAGCAGGCGACATGACGACGTACGACGAGACCACTTCCGCGGTACTGCTCGACGCCGGCGCGGTCCTGCCGCCGGGCACCACCGGCCGCGAGGACGCCGACGTCCTCACCGTGCGCACGTACACGCATCCCGCGCTGGACGAGCGGAAGATCGTGCGGCTGGTGCCGGGCACGCTCGGCGAGGCGGAGGACCTGGCCCTGGAATTCCTCGGCCTGGTCCGGGAGCCGGAGACGCCCGAGGTCGGACAGGTACGCCGGGAGACGCTCGGCTTCCCCGCCTGGGCGCTGGTCAACGACCCGGCGAACGGCCATCACGCGCTGGCCCTCGTCAAGGACGTCGAGCGGCTCTCGCGGCAGGCCAAGTCCCGCCCCGGCACCGCCAAGGAGGGCTTCGAGGCGCTCGGTGAACGGCTCGGCCGGTCCGTGCCGCACTTCCTGCCGACCTTCTACGAGCAGGCCGCCCGCGTCTTCCTCCAGCACGAGAACACCACGTACGCCGCCGCGTTCTTCGGCAAGGCCCGCGAGGCCGAGCGGGTGCACGCGCTGGCCGTGGACGAGGAGCGGCAGCGGGCCGTCTTCCTGGAGTTCGCGTTCGCCGGGGCGCTGACCGTGAAGGCACTCAAGGAGCACGTCAAGGCTCTCGCGGCACGCCTCAGCCCCGCCGAGGCCTGGTCCCAGTTCCGCCAGCTCACGGTGGAGCGGTGCGCGGCCGGCATGCCGCCTTACGCCTCGCTGCCGCAGGACGCGCGCGGGCTAATCAAGGCCGCGGGCCTGGACCGGATCGCCGAGGAGTGCGCGTTGGTCGCCGACCTGATCGCCTCGCCGGCGGCGGTCCGGGCGCCCACGTCCTTCTGGAACACCTACCGGGCGACGCTGGTGCTGCTGGCCGAGCAGCAGCCCGCCGTGCGCACCCGGCTGCTGGAGATCATGCCGTCCGGCCTGGGCCGCTCCACACAGGACGACGAGTTCTGGCTGGCGCTCCTCACCGAGTGCGGCGCGGATCTGCTCCTCACCGCAGAGGCCGAGTCCGACGTCGACGCGGCGGACTGGCTCAGCCGCTGGTCCCTGCACCGCAAGCACGGCTCCTCGGTCAGCGGCCGGTCGCCGGCCACGATGGCGCTCGTCGAGCGAATGGCCTCGCGGCTGCGTGACGACGGACGGCCCGTGGACCTCTTCACCGGCCGCTGGCACGCCGGAGCCGACCTGGACCTCCTCGACCTGTGCTTGACGGAGGGCGTGCCGCTGACGCTGCCCGGCGCCGGCCAGAACGTCTTCCTCCCCGTGAGCCAGTGGCTGAAGGACACCGCGCCGGGGCGGCGCGAGCTGACAGCCATCGCGGCCGACCCGCGCCACCGCCGGCTGCTGTATGTGTCCGTCGGCAACCTCAGCGGCCACCGGCCCGACGCGCCACTGCTGGAAGGGCTGGCAGGTCATCCCGTCCTCGCCGACGTGCTGCGCGAGTGGCTGGAGGACGCGGCCGAGGAGCTGACCGCCGCGGCCGGTCTGCCCGCCGCGCACGCGGCGCTGGACAAGCTGCGCCCGTTCCGCACCATCGCGGACCGGATCAGCCCCGCCGCCGTCGCCAAGGTCGCCGCGCACGAGGTCGCGCCGCTGCTCGGCCGTACGCTGCGCGCCGGCATCCCGGACGAACTGGGCTGGCCCGCCCTGGAGGAGGCGCTCGGCCGGCTGGACGCCGAGACCAGGCGCGACCGCGACGACAACCTGCGCGTCGAGGAGGCCTGGCCCGCGCTGATCCTCGCCCGCAAGCACAAGGTGATCGTCGTCGGCCCGGAGGGCATCCTCCTCGAACACGATCTGCGGCTGCCCGACGGCCTGGACCGCTGGCAGCGTCCGTCGTTCCGCTTCACGGACGGCGAACTGCTGGTGACATGGCGGGACGGCAGCAAGCAGTTGGGCTACTGGTCGGCCCGCCCGGCCGACACCTTCTCCCTCGGCGGCGAAAAGCTCGCCCACTGGTACGGCGCCAACGACGCCGGCGAACCGTCGATCCCGCTGCCCGGAGGCGGCCGGGCCACCGGCGGGCGCACGCTGCACACCGGCGACACCGTCCTGCCGCCGAGCCGCCGCATCCTCGGCGACGGCACCTCGTACTGGCGTGAGGGCCGGCAGGGACGCAAGCACGTGTGGCTGGAGTACGACCCCGCCACCGGCACGCACGGGCGCGCCTCGCTGCCCGCGTTCCTGCAGACGGGCATCCGCGAGGACGCCGCCCTGCTCCAGCAGCACTGTGCGGTGCTGCCGCTCCAGCCCGGTCTGGAGCACAGCCCGTTCGGCACGGACGGCACGGTCCTCGGGCGCTGGGTGCGCGAGGAGGGCGAGGGCGCCGAGGCCCGCACCACCGCCGGCACACCGGACGGACGCACGGCCTCCCTGCCGAAGGGCCGCGACGGCGTCGCGCGGGGCGTGCCGGTCGGCGCGCTGCGGCTCCCCGGAGGGGCCGAACCCGTCGTCGTCAGCCTGCACCGGGGGATCGCCTTCTACACGGCCCAGGGCGCCTCCGAGCTCGGGGAGTCGGGGCGTGTCACCCCGCTGGAGCGGGGCGGCCAGTTCGCCGCCGGCACGCGGCTCGTCCCGCCGGTCGACTTCTGGCACGCGATGCGGCCACGGGACGAGGCGGCGTCCGCGGTCCTGCGGGCACTGACCGACGAGCAGGCTGCCACGGTGCTGCACGCCGGGGCGGAGGCGCTCGCCGAGCATGCCGTGCGGTGGGCCGCGGCCAAGGCGGCCGAGGCTGCTACGGCGGGGAATCCCGCTGGGGCTGGAAACCCTGCCCCGGCCGCCCCTGCCCTTCCCAGCTCCGACGAGGTACTGCGCGGGACGGTCTCCCGTTGCCTGCCGGATCTCACCGAGCCGCACCTGCTCACCGGTGTCTCCGCCCTGGTGCGGGCGGTGCTGCGGCTCGCGGAGTCGACCGCCGCGTTCATGGCCCCGCCGGTGGAGCAGAAGCCCCTGGAACGGCAGCGCGTCGCGGGCATGTACCTCGACTACAGCCCCCGGCACGCGGACGACAAGACGCTACGGGAGGCCACCAAGGGCCTCGCCCATCAGCAGGGCTGGTGGGGCGGCGGGCAAGTGTGGAACGCCGTCCGGCAGATCCGCGCCGTGAACCACGTGCTGTCCGGCAAGCCCGCCGACGGCAGGCCGCTGCCCGAGCGCTCCCGCACGACGGGGGCCGCCGAGGGCTGGTGGAGCGACGAGTTCACCATTCCGGCCATCGGGGTGCTGTGGCCTTCTCTGCTCGACGTGCTGCGGCCGCTCGCCTACCGCGCCGCCTCCCCGGTCGTGTCCGACGCTCACCGGGAGGCCCTCCTGGTGCTGTTCGAGGTGATCGCGGACGGGCGGCTGGCCGCGGCCGACGGCGCCGCGCTGCGGGAGATCGTGCTGAGCGAGCCGCAGGACAACCACGAGCGCCTCGGCCAGGTGCTGCGCCGGGACGGCCGTACCGTCGTGGTGCTCGGCTGCCAGCAGGTGGACCGGGCGAACGGGCGCGTGCACTGGCTGGCCCTGGACCACGATCCGTCCGGCGCGTTCGGCGCGATCGCCCACTTCGTGCTGGAGCGGGAGAAGGCGCACCCGCCGGTGTTCCCCGCGAACGCCCTGGCCGCCGTCACCAAGCTGATCCGGGACAAGGGCGCCGCCCCCTGGCAGCCGGACGCGCCGGACGCGCTCACCGCCGCGACCGGCGGCGCGCTCGGTCCCGTGCAGTCGGCGCTGCTGCTGGCCGGCAAGCCAGAGGAGATGGCCACGGACACGCTCGCAACGATCGGGCTGAAGCCCCGCCAGAAGACCTTCGGCGACAGCATGCTGGCCTCCTTCCGGCTCGGCGACGGACCCGCCCTCGTCGGCGCCCTGCTGCCCGACAGCCCGGGTGACCTGTGGACCACCGGTCCGGACACGGCGGCCGCGGGACGCGTGTGGGAGGAGCGGTTCGGCGGATTCGTCCGGCTCCCCGAGGACATCGCCGCCGATCTCGAACTCGCCGGGGTGTCCATCGGCTCGGTCGAGGACGTGCTCAACCCGACCCGCACGCCCTGGATCAGCCGCACCACCGTCCAGCGGACCGGCAAGAACGGCGACCTCGTCCCCGACGACGTGCGGGCGCTGCCCAGCCGCTACCAGCTGACGAGCGCCGTGGCCTCGCTGGCCGGGCTCGCCTACACCCTGCCGTACGGCCATCCGCTGCGCGCCGTCCTGCCCGAGGGGCTCGCCGCGGTGCGCCGCCGGCTCACCGACCCGGGACTGCTGCTCGATCTCGACGTCACCTGGGCGGAGAAGGGCACGACCGCGCCCGGACTGCGCAAGGCGTACGGCATGCCCGCCACCGGCGGCACCGGCGCGGACGGTCTGACGCACCTGGGTGACGCGCTGGTGCTGCGCCCCTGGCACCAGGATCAGGAGGCGGTCCTGGTCCGCCCGGCCGGGCTGACCGGGGCCGACGACACCGTGTTCGGGCTCGTCGAGGGCCTGGCGGGACCCGGCCGCGGCAGCGGGCTGCGGGCACTGCGGACCCTCCTCGGCGACGACCTCGCCCGCGCCCTCGCCGTCGGCATCGGCCCCCGGGAATCCGACCGGCTCGACGGGCCCGGCGGGCACGCCCAGGACCCGGCGGTCACCGTGCCGGAGCTGGTGGCGGAGGTCGCCGGGGCGCATGGTCTGAGCGAGGACGCGGCGGCGCTCTACCTCCAGTTGCTCGCCCTGCCCGACCCCACGGACCGCAACTGCGCCCGCTGGACCGGCTGGAAGCCCGCCCGCATGAAGAAGGCCCGTGCCGAACTCACGGCCACGGACCTGGTCGTGGAGGCCAAGCGGTCGCGCGCCGGGCGCACCTTGTTCCTACCGTGCGGCTGGCTCGATCTCAAGGCGCCCGCGCTGCCGGTCGAGGTGTGGAAGGTGGGCCTCTACCCGGTGCCCGGGCACTCCCGTGCGGTGCCTCTGGTGCCCGTGCCCGAGCTGTTCACGCGCGCGTGGGACCGTGTCCGCGCCGGTGACGCCCCGGCCTACGAGGAACTCACCACCCGCGCCACCCGCAAGGGCCGCAGCCGATGACCACCGTCCCCCGTACCTGGAAGAACACGCGCCGATGACGACCACCCTGTCCCCCGCCCCGGCCCGCCAGATCGTCCCGCGCGAGGATCTGCACGCCACCGAGCTGGCCTTCCTCGCCGCGTACGACGACGGGCCGCGTCCGCCCGCCTGGCGGCTGACCCCGCGCGCCGTCGTCACGTTCGTCATGGGCAGCGACGGGCGGGCCCTGAAGCTGCCCGACGGTGCCGAGACGGCCGACGGGGCACCGCGCCGGCTCGTGATCGAGGGCAAGTTCGTGGGCGACCGGGCCCTGGTCGAGCGGTGCGTGGTGACCCTCGCGGGCGAGCGCGGTCTGCTGCTCGTCGGCGAGCCCGGTACCGCCAAGTCCATGCTGTCGGAGCTGCTGTCGGCCGCCGTGTGCGGCACCAGCGGCCTGGTCGTGCAGGGCACCGCGGGCACCACGGAGGACCAGCTCAAGTACGGCTGGAACTACGCCCTGTTGCTGGCGCAGGGGCCGAGCCGGCAGGCGCTGGTTCCCTCGCCGGTGCTGACCGCCATGCGCCGGGGCGGTATCGCACGGGTCGAGGAGGTCACCCGCTGTCTGCCCGAGGTGCAGGACTCCCTGGTGTCGTTGCTCTCCGAGCGGCGTATCTCCGTACCCGAACTGGCGGGCTCGGAGGACGCGTTGGCGCACGCGGCGCCCGGTTTCAACCTCATCGCCACGGCCAACCTGCGTGACAAGGGGGTCTCGGAGATGTCCGCGGCCCTCAAGCGCCGCTTCAACTTCGAGACGGTCGGGCCCATCCCGGACCTCGACGCCGAGACGGCGCTGGTGCGCAGCCAGGCGCGGGCGTCCGTGGAGCGGGCCGGGGCGCCGTTCCATGTCGACGACGCGGTGCTGGAGGCGCTGGTGACGGCCTTCCGGGATCTGCGCGAGGGCCGGTCGGCGGAGGGCTGGGAGGTGGAGCGGCCCTCCACAGTGATGAGCACTGCCGAGGCCGTGTCCGTGGCGGGAGCGCTGGCTCTCGCCGCGGCCTACTTCCCGGGGGACCGTGACGTGCTCGGCCTGCTGCCGGGGCACCTCCTGGGCGTGGTCCGCAAGGACGACCCCGCCGACGCGGCCCGGCTGCGCGGCTACTGGGACGGTCCCGTCCGCCGCCGCGCGGAACAGGGTTCCGCCACCTGGCGCACCCTGTGGGACCTCCGTACGGTCCTGGAGGGCTGACGGCCGTGTCCCTCTCCCCCCGCCTCACGCCGGTCGCGGCCGGCCCCCGCCCCGGTCCGGGCTCACCCGACGAGGCTCTCGCCGCCCTGACCAGCCCTGAGGCGCCCTATCTCGTCGGTGTACGGCATCACGCGCCGTCCCTGGCCGCGGCCATGCCCGCGCTGTTGGACGAGGCGAAGCCGGACGTGCTGCTCGTCGAGCTGCCGGCCGAGATGCAGGAGTGGCTGCCGTGGCTCGGGCACGAGGAGACGCGGGCCCCGGTCGCGCTCGCCGCCGCCCCCGGTGACGGGAGCGGCGGCGCGGGACCGGCGTTCTATCCGTTCGCGGACTTCTCGCCCGAGCTGGCCGCCGTGCGCTGGGCGGGCCTGCGGGGCGTGCCGGTGATCGCCTGCGATCTGCCGCTCGCCGACCGGGCGTGGGGCGAGGGCCGGGCCGCCGCTCCGGCGCCGGGCGACGGCGGGCCCGGGCTGGCCGCCGCACTGCGGTCCGGGCTGAGCGGCCGTCCCGGGGACGACCTGTGGGACCGGCTCGTCGAGGCCACCGCGCCGGGCTCCCCGCCGGAGGCCCTGCGCCGGGCCGCCCTGCTCACCGGCTGGGCGCTGCGCGAGGACGCGGCCGCGGCGGGCGGCGTTCCCGAGCTGGATCTGCGGCGGGAGCGGTGGATGCGGACGCGGCTCGCGGAGGCCACCGCGGGCGGGGAGCGGGCCGCCGTGGTGCTCGGGGCCTTTCACGCCCCGGCGCTGACGGGGCAGCACGCGGAGGAGGCCGCACGGGCCGGGAAGACCGGGGAGTCCGGGGAGGCTGCAC
The DNA here is from genome assembly GCF_000716805.1 of Streptomyces yerevanensis. Classification (NCBI taxonomy): domain Bacteria; kingdom Bacillati; phylum Actinomycetota; class Actinomycetes; order Kitasatosporales; family Streptomycetaceae; genus Streptomyces; species Streptomyces yerevanensis. The sequence goes on from NZ_JNWJ01000102.1 coordinate 8,522, forward strand.
GGGCCGGGGAGTCCGGGGAGGCCGCACGGGCCGGGAAGACCAGGGAGACCGGGGAAGTCGCCGACGCGAACCGCCCCGCGTGGATCACGTCCCTCATCCCCTACACATACGCCCTGCTGGACGAGCGGTCCGGCTATCCGGCGGGCATCCGGGACCCGGAGTGGCAGGACATGGTCCTGCGCGCGGCGGGGGATCCCGAGGCGCTGGAAGAGGCGTTGACGCGGGCGGCCGTCCGCGTCTGTGCCGAGCTGCGGAGCCTCGGTCACCCGTCGGGGCCCGCCGACGCGCGGGAGATCGTCCGGCTCGCCTCCGACCTGGCCCGGCTGCGTGGGCTGCCCGCGGCGGGCCGGGGTGAGCTGGTGGAGGCCGTGCAGACGGTCCTGACGCAGGGTGAGCCGTACGGGCGAGGGCGGGCCGTGGCGCGGGCGATGGAGCGGGTGCTCGTCGGCACCCGCACCGGGCGGCCCGCACCGGACGCGCCGCGCTGCGGTCTGGCCCCCGCGGTGGAGGCCGAGGCGGCGGAACTGGGCCTGCCCGGACCGGCGGACGGGGTGCCCGGTGCGGCGCGGGACCTGCGTCTGGACCCGCTGCGGTCCGACCTCGACCGGCGCCGCGAGCTGCTGCTGCGTCGGCTGACGGTGTGCGGGGTGCCGTACGGGGAGGCGAAGGAGGTCGTCGGCGCGGGGGGTGCCGAGGCGGTCACCTCGCGCTGGGAGGTGCGCTGGACGCCCGCGACGGCGGCCATGCTCACCGCGGCCGGCGTACGCGGGGTCACCGCCGCCCAGGCCGCCGAAGGGGTGCTGCGCGAGCGGCGGCGCCTGGAGGAGGACGAGGGCGGGCCGACGGCCGCGCAGGCTCTCGACGGGCTGGCGGGGGCCGCCGAGTGCGGTCTGACCGCGCTCGCGGACGAGCGGCTCGCCGACATCGCCGAGGTACTCCCCCTCGCCGGCACCCTGCCCGAACTGCTCGCCGGACTGGCCCTGTTGGACCGGCTGCGGGCCGGTCACATCCCCGGTCTCGGCGACGACGAGGACCGTACGGCGCGGGCGGCGGCCGTGGCCGGGCTGCTCACGTCGGCGGCGGTACGCCAGGTGGACGGCCTGACCGGCTCCGAGGACCCGGCGGACGCCCACGCCCTGCTCGAACTGGCCCACCGCGCCGACGCGTTGGGCGGTATCCGGCTCACCGACGCCCTCGCCCGGCTGGCCGCCGGCGGCTCCCCGCTGATGCGCGGTGCCGCCGGGGCCGTACGCGTGCTGCTCGGGCAGGAGGATCCGCGGGTGTTCGGGGACCGGGTGGCCTCCTGGGTCGACTCGGCCGCCGACCCGGACTCGCGGGCCGCGCTCACCGCGCGGCTCGGCGGGCTGCTGACCGCTGCCGGACCCCTGCTGGAGGCCGCGGCGCCCGCGCTGGAGCCCCTGCTCGACCGGGTCTCGGAGCTACCCGACCGGGAGTTCCTCGACCGGCTCCCGGCGCTGCGCGGCGGCTTCGACGCCCTCAGCCCCGCCGCCCGCGACCGCCTGCTGGCGGCCGTCGAGGAGCGCCTGGACGTGGCGCACATCGCGGACACCGGCGGTATCGACCCGGCCGCGCTCGCCGCCTGGACGCGGGCGGACCTCGCCGCTCGCGAGACTCTGCGGACGCTGGGGCTGCTGCCCGCGCCGGCCCCGGCGGATGCCGGGTCCGCGTCCGCGTCCGAAGGCGGGACCGCGGCACCTCGGGCCGAGGGCGCTCTGCTCGCCCCCGGGGATCGCTGGCGGCTCGTCCTGGGCCGTAGAAAGGATCAACTCCCGTCCTCGGCCGCCTCGTTGGCGACCGCGCTGGACGAGCTGTACGGCAGCGGACGCGGGGAGGGAAGCCGCGGCGATCTGAGCGGGCCGGGCTCGGGCGGTGGCCGGGAGGTGCCGTATCCCGGCGTGCGGGAGTGGTCGGAGGAACTGGCGGTGCTGTTCGGTCCGGGCATCCGGGAGGAGGTGCTGGCGGCGGCCGCCACGTCGGGCCGCAAGGACGTGCTCGCCGAACTGGACGCCGACAGCGTGCGCCCCTCGGTCGACCTGTTGCGCACGGTGCTGCGCCACGCGGGCGGCCTGCCCGAGGCCCGGCTGGCGGCACTGCGCCCGCTGGTCCGGCGGCTGGTCGAGGCCCTGACCCGGGAAATGGCCACCCGGCTGCGGCCCGCCCTGCACGGTACGGCCCTGCCGCGCCCCAGCAGACGTCCGGGTGGCGGCCTCGACCTGCCCCGCACGCTGCGCGCCAACCTGGCGACCGCGCGCCGTACCCCCGACGGCACGATCCAGGTCATCCCCGAACACCCGGTGTTCCGCACGCGCGCGCGGCGGTCGGCCGACTGGCGGCTGATCCTGGTCACGGACGTGTCGGGGTCCATGGAGGCGTCCACGGTCTGGGCCGCGCTCACCGCGTCGGTACTGGCCGGGGTGCCGACCCTGTCCACGCACTTCCTCGCCTTCTCCACCGAGGTCATCGACCTCACCGGGCACGTCGAGGACCCGCTGTCGCTGCTGCTGGAGGTCAGCGTGGGCGGCGGCACGCACATCGCGGCGGGCCTGCGGCATGCCCGCGAGCTGGTCACGGTGCCCTCGCGCACCCTCGTCGTGGTCGTCAGCGACTTCGAGGAGGGCTATCCGCTCGGCGGGCTCCTCGCCGAGGTCCGCGCACTCGTCGGGGCGGGCTGTCACGTCCTGGGCTGCGCGAGCCTCGACGACACGGGACGGCCCCGCTACTCCACAGGCGTCGCCGGTCAGCTCGTCGCCGCAGGCATGCCCGTGGCCGCCCTCAGTCCGCTCGAACTCGCCCGCTGGGTAGGGGAGAAGATCACATGAGCCCGGACCTGACCCCGGAGAGCCCCGGCCGGGGGTTGCCTCCGGTCGTCCCGTCCGTCACCGCCGAGCTGGTCGAGGCGCTGTCTCCCCGGCTCCGCAAGCGGCTGGACGCGGGGGTCGCCAAGCTCGCCGCCCGTCCGGCGGTGCGCGACGGCGACACCGTGCGAATCGCCGTCGACGACGACACCGACCTCGAACTGCACGCCCCCGGCGGCATGGTGACCAACGCGGACGCCATCCGCTGCGGGTGCCTGCTGGCGCCGGACTGTCTGCACCGCGCGGCCGCCGCCTCGGCCGCACCGGTGGCCGACGACGCGACGGAACCGACAGAAACGAAGAAATCGACAGAACCGACGGAAGTGACGGAACCGACGGAACCGACTCAGGAGACGCAGAAGGAAATACAGGAGGAGGAGAAGGAGGCCGAGACCGCCGGGCCCGAGGAACGCGCCGCCGCCCGTGCGGTGTTCGCCGCGGCGGCCGCCGTCCTGGAGGCCGGCACGGACGGGGCCGGCGCCGTGCTCCAGGCGGAGTTGCTGCGCGCCGCGCACACCGCACGCCTCGCGGGTCTCCCTCGCGCCTCGGCCGCCGCGGTCTCCGTGGTCACCGGGGTGCGCGCGGCCCGTTCCGCCGACCCGGCGTACCGTCTCGCCGACCTCGCGGACGCACTCGGTGGCGCCCTGGGCGTGGCCCACCGTCTTCCCCACGCCACGGGTCCCGACCTGGCCGGACTGCGCGGTACGGCACGGCAGCCGTACCGCCCGGACGGCTCCTTGCGGCTGTACGGCCTGTTCTCCGAGCCGGTGCTCACGGCCACCGGGTACGCGGGTGCGGTCACCTGGACCGCCGACGCCGAGGGCCGCCTCTACACGGTGTCCGACGTGGCGCCCGGCGGCCCCGGCCGCGCGACCGGCGCCGCCGACCGTGCCGTGCGGATCGGCGATACGTCCCTGACACACCGTGAACTGGCGCGCGCGGGCCTCGCCGTGTCGGGCGCCACCGTCTCGCCCACGGGACGCCTCGGCGCGGGGGCGGGAGTACGGGCGGTGCGCGCGTCCGGCGCCGCATGGCGCGGCGAGCCGCTCGACCGGCTGTGGGCCGTACCCGTCGCCGACCAGGTGGCGCGGGCTCTCGGCGGCGGCCATGACCTGCTGTTCCTCGACGTGACGCTCATGGGCACGGTCCGGGAGGCGACGGGCGACTGCCTGCTGGCCGACTGCGCGGGCGTGCCGCTGCGGCTGGCCACGGCTCATGACGCTCCCGCCCTGCCATACCGCGACAATCTGCGTCTGCTGGCGACGGCCGGGGGCAGGAGGCTGCGGGTCGTCGCCCGGCTGACACCTGGACCGCGCCCCCGCGCGCTGCTGCTGGCCACCGAGCACCCGAGCGACCCGGCCGCCCGGGTGGACCTGGGTCTCGACCGGCTCCAGCACGCCGACCTGCCCGCCGCAAAGACGCCAGCCGCCGCTCCGGCTCCGGTCGTGGACGAGGCCCCGCTACATCTGCTGCGCCGACGGGTCCACCAGGTCGTGTCGGGAGGCCGCCGTGTGCTGGCCTTCCCGGGGAGCGCGGCGGGCGACGGGGCCCGGCTGCGCCGCGTGGGGCTCGGCACGGCGGGGGACCTCCTCGACGAGCTGCACGCCGCCGCGGCGGACCGCGCGCGGGACGCGTTCGGGCGGCTCCTGCCGTCCGACTCGGGCCGTTTCGCGGGCGCGTGGCTGGCGGCGGCCGTGTATACCGGCGAGGTCGAGCGGACGCTGTGCGCGCAGGCCTGGGGGGTGAGCGCGGTCCCGGCGTGAGGGTGATCGATGCCGGTGTGAGGGTCGCCGCGGGTTCCCGCTCCTTTAGATGTTCCCGTTCCTTTAGGTCAGGATCTGACCTGTATCCCTCCTAACGTGGTCCACGAACGCGGAACACACCCCACGGAGACGGAGACCTGCCATGTCCCAGAACACCCTCGCCCCGGCCCTCACCGGAGAGCGCGCCGACCTGCTGGAGACCCTGGGCAAGCACCGCGACTTCCTGCGCTTCACCGCCAACGGCCTGACCGACGAGCAGGCCGGGCTGCGGACCACGGCCAGCGAGCTGTGTATCGGCGGCCTGATCAAGCACGTCACCTCGATCGAGCGGAACTGGGTCTCCTTCATCATTGACGGCCCCTCGGCGATGGGCGACTTCGAGAACATGACGGAGGAGGACTTCGCGCGGCGGGCCGACGAGTTCCGGATGCTGCCCGGCGAGACGCTGGCGGCGGTGCTGGAGAACTACGCCGAGGTGGCTCGCCGTACCGACGAGCTGGTCGCGTCCCTGCCCGACCTCGACGCGGCGCACCCGCTGCCGGCGGCGCCGTGGTTCGCGCCGGGCAAGCAGTGGTCGGCCCGCCGGGTGCTGCTGCACGTGATCGCCGAGACCTCCCAGCACGCGGGGCACGCCGACATCATCCGCGAGTCCCTGGACGGGGCGAAGACCATGGGCTGAGCCGGCTCCCCGTCAGGACACCTACATCCGCCTACTACCGCACCCGCCAGGCACTGCTCGCCGCACTGGTCCGGCGCCTGGTCGCCCTCGACCAGGCAGAACTCCAGGCGATCGGAGAGCGGACACCCGTGCCGCGGGACGCCGAGGAACTGGCAGCCGGAATCGCCGCCTTCATCGAGCACCGGCTCACAGGAGACGGCCGCAGGCGCTCCCTCGCGCGCTACGCGTGCGCCCTCGAGAGCGTGCACCACCCCGAGCTGCGGGAGATCCTCGTGCCACGCCAGAACGCCGGACGACAGGTCGTACGCGACTTCCTGACCGCGCAAGGCGTCGCGGACGAAGACGCCAAGGACCGCACCATCACGCTGCTGACCTGCGTGGACGGGCTGGTCTTCGACCGCCTGGTCAACGGCGGAAGCGTGTCGTCCCAGGAGATCCGCGGACTGGTGGCGGCGGCCCTGCGATAGCCACACCTATCGAGCTCCGTACTCGCGCTTACGGAGTGGCGCCTTCGATTTCGATGGCGAGGGCGCCGAGCCTTTCCTTTTCCGGTGGGTAGATGGCGCGGATGTTGGCGAGCTGTTGGTCGCGGGTGGCGGTC